>NZ_BCUS01000020.1 GCF_001591345.1 Variovorax boronicumulans NBRC 103145
ACGCTGCGCTCCTCGGCGCATACAGAAGGGGTTGGGATACCTACGGGCCATCGCTTCGCTCGGCCAGTGGGCCGCAGCAGGCGCTTTGCGCCTGCTGCGGCTGGGATTGGTGGCGGTGCGTGCGCAGCGCGTGTGGTTGCAAGCGCAAGCGCGGGTACGGGCACGGGATTCGGCTGTTGGAAATTCCCGGGCCGAGCGAAGCGACGGCCCGCCCGGTGTCCAAGCCCCTCTGGCTGCGCCGAGGAGCGCAGCATTTCGCGGATCAGGGCTCGCAGCTGTTTGAGCGAAGCGAGTTCTGCGAGACCCCGCGAAACGCGAGCACCGCAGGTTGCCCGCAGCGAAGCGAAGGGTCGCAGACAGTGGGGTCGCCTTTTCTTTGCTTACTTTCTTTTGGCGAAGCAAAAGAAAGTGAGTCCGCCGCCGGGCGGAACTCCCGGCCCCGGAAAGCAAACCCACGCGCCAAGTTCAGCGAGCCAGCAAGGCAGGCAAAGCCGAAGCCAACATAGCAACCCCAGACAACGTCAACAAGCTCAACACGATCTTGCGAAACGCCGCTTCACTGATCCCGATATACAACCGCGCCCCCAACAACACCGGCACCGCAACAGCCGCAGCGACCAACACCAGCAACGGCAAAACCGACCGCCCGATGCTCCCGCTAGCCACATGCACCGCAAACGCCACAGCCAGCATCGACAGGTTGAAGTTCTGGATCACAGCACGCTGCGTATCACGCTGGAAACCGCGCAGCGTGCACCACAACGTAGGCACGACACCCGAGAAGCCGCCGATGCCCGCCATCACACCGCCGATGGCACCCGCAACGCCGTCCGCCGCGCGACCGCCAAAAGTGATCTTCGGCAAGTGCTGCGACATCAGCATGGCCGGGCACCACAGCACCAGCAGCGTGCCCAGGCACACCTTGAACAGCACGATGTCCAGGTGCGGCAGCAGCCAGACACCGAACGGCACGCCGACCAGGCCGCCGAGCACGAAGGGCCAGAGGATGCGTTTGTCGAAAGTCCGCCGCACCGTGAGCGCCGCAATCACCTGCCCCGTGAGGGCGCCGAACAGCGCGAGCACGGCGGCCAGTTGCGGCTCCAGCGTCCAAGCCCACACAGACATCGCGACCATGCCGAAGGCAAAGCCCGACAGGCCCTGCACGAACCCCGCCAGCACAGCGCCGACGATCACATAGACATACAAGGCTTGCATGCGGCCGATGATAGGGGCCGCCCCCAGCGCCCAAGTGGCTTACGCCGACGCAGGCACCAGCGCCGTGCGACGCACGCGCCGCACATTGAAGGCACTGGCGATGAGCACGCCCTGCACCAGCGCCAACCCGACAATCACGCTCGTGTACTGACCGGCGTCCATCAGGCGACCGAACACCAGCGGCGCCACGGCCTGCCCGATGTCCAGGCCCGCGTACACCACGCCGTAGACGCGCCCCGTCGCATTGGGCGGCGTCGACTTCTTCACCAGCAGGTCGCGCGACGGCCCGGCAACGCCCGAGACGAAACCCATCGCGCCGAACAGCACCGGCACCATCACCGGCGGAAACTGCGCAAAGGCCAGCACCAGCGCCAGCGCCGCCGCCACGCCGAAGCCCGCGCCCACGATGCGCTCGCAGCGCGAGGGGTCGGAGGCCAGGAAGCCGCCCACCACCATGCCCGCCGCGCTCGCCACCATGTAGACCGTGAGGCACACCGCCACCAGCGCCACCGGCACGGCGTGCAGGTGGCCAGCCGCCACGGGCGCGAAGGTCTGCACCACGCTGATCACGGCGGCGTAGAAAAAGAAGAAGCCGAAGCACATCCACACGGCCGGGATGCGCAGGAAGTCGAACTCGCCGCCCACCGGCGCGGGCTCGCCCTGCCCCGTGGCCTTGTGCACGGCCGCAGCATCGAGCGCCAGCACGCTGCGGTAGATCCACAGGATCAGCAGCACCACGATGGCCACCACCCCGGCCGAAGCCAGCGCCACGCGCCACGAGAAGGCGATGGCGATCGGCACCACGAAGGCCGGTGCCAGCGCCCAGCCCAGGCTGCCGGTGATGCCGTGCACGCTGTAGGCATGGCCCAGGCGCGTGGGCGCGACCTTGCGGTTGAACAGCGTGTAGTCGACCGGGTGGAACACGCCGTTGCCGATGCCGCCGACCACGGCGCAGGCCAGCAGCATCCAGTAGCTCTGCGCCATGGCATAGCCGAAGGCCGCGAGCCCCAGCGCGCCCAGCCCGACGAACAGCACCGGGCGTGGGCCCAGCTTGTCGACGATGAAGCCCGAGGCCGCCTGCACGATGCACGAGACCACGAAGAACACCGTGAGCACCGCGCCCAGCTCGGTGTAGCTCACGTTGAACGCGTCCTTCAGCCAGGGAAACAGCGGCGCCAGGATCAGCTGGCTGAAGTGGCTCACCGCATGCGCCAGGCCGACCAGCCCGATCAGTTGGGCGTCGGTGCGCAAAGTGGTGGCGGGAACGGCTGTCGAGGAAGTGGATGACATGGATTGCTACAAAAAACCGGTGCGGGCACCGATGCTATGCGGCACCGACGCGGCAGAATGGCGATACAGCGACAACATTTGTCGAAACCATGCCAAGCGCCGTTCCCCCCCACGCTCCGCCCGCCCCCGAGCCCGCCAAGGCACGCGGAACGCCCACCGCGCCGACCAACAGCGTGGGCCCGCTCACGCCGCACCTGTACGCCCCCGACGCGGTGCGCCCGCTGCGCGCCAAGGAACATTTCCTGAGCGCCGACACGCTGGTCGAGCTGCACGAGCACCCGTGGCCGCAGCTCACGTTCTCGACGCGCGGCGTGATCCGCCTGAGCACGCAAGATGGCAGCTACATCGTGCCGCCCTCGCGCGCGCTGTGGGTGCCGGCCAACATGCCGCACAGCATCACGCTGATCGAAGACGCCGAGCTGCGCACCGTCTACCTGCACGCCTGGATCGCGCCCACCTGGGAGAAGTGCGAGGTGCTCGAGATCAGCCCGCTGCTGCGCGCCCTCATGCTCGCGCTCGACACCACGCCCGACGGCCTGCCCCCGGCCGACCCGCATGCGCCGCAGCGCGAACGCATGATCGCGCCGCTGCTGGTCGACGAGGTCGAGCGCGCCACGCAGATCCGCATCGACGTGCCGCTGCCCTCCGACAAGCGCCTGCGCCAGCTGTGCGAGACGCTGCTGCGCAACCCGGCCGACCGCGCCACGCTGGCCGAGCGCGCCGCCGCCATCGGCGCCAGCGAGCGCACGGTGGCGCGGCTGTTCCGCGACCAGCTCGGCATGAGCTGGCAGCAATGGCGCCAGCAGGCCGTGATGGCGCACGCGCTGCCGCTGCTGGCGCGCGGCATGGCCGTGAGCCAGGTGGCGTCGGCCAGCGGCTACGCCACCGACAGCGCCTTCTGCGCCATGTTCAAGGTGGCCACCGGGCGCTCGCCCACCTCGTTCCAGCACCGCAAGCGACCGGCCACCCTTTGATGCCGCAGGGCATGGACCGGGCACGCCAGGGTGCTCTGGCAAGATCGGCGACCGACACCGACACCATGCACTCACCGATCCCCCTGCACATCGCGGCCGAGGCCAGGCCTGCAACGTGGACCGCCGACATCTGGCTGCGCATCCGCCGCCATTTCCTGCTGAAGGCGGTCGGCACCACGGCCTTCACCTGGCTGTTCTTCATCGGCTACTTCCACCTGCTGCGCAACCCGGCCTTTCCGGTCACGGTGATGCCGCTGACGGCGCTGGACCACCTGATCCCGTTCCAGCCCTACACGCTCGGCGCCTACCTGTCGCTGTGGGTGTACGTGGGCTTTGCGCCGGGGCTGCAGCTCACGTTTCGCGAGCTGGTGGTCTACGGGCTGTGGATCGGCGCGCTGTGCCTGAGCGGCCTGGGCCTCTTCTACTTCTGGCCGACGCAGATCCCGCCGCTGGACATCGACGTCTCGGGCTACCCCGGCTTCGCGATGCTGCAGGGCGTGGACGCGGCGGGCAACGCCTGCCCCTCGATGCACGTGGCGGTCGCCATCTTCACCGCCGTGCGCCTGGCCGACGTGCTGCGCGCGGCGCGCACGCCGTGGCTGTTGCAGGCGATCAACTGGGCCTGGTTTGCAGCCATTGCCTATTCCACGCTGGCGGTCAAGCAGCATGTGGTGCTCGACGCGGTGGCCGGCGCGCTGCTCGGGCTGGCCTTTGCGCTGCCCTCGTTGCGCTGGCGCCCCGGCCCCCGTTGATCCGGGGCCGCCCCGAGGATTTCCCTAAGGTCGAAGCGGATATCATCAATCACCATTGATCATCAACACAGGCCGAACGAGGAAGGGATCGACCCCGTGGCCCGCCACCCGCAAGGGACAGGCAGCCCATCGATCAACGGCGGCACAAGACGACAGGCATCGCAGATGAGTTCGCTGAAGGAATTGCAGGACCTGATCCACGAGAAGTACGGCATCGAACCGTCCAAGCTCGACCCCCACGCCTCGATGCGTGAAACCGGCGGACTCGATTCGCTGGCACTGGCCGAATTCCTGTTCGCCATCGAAGACCATTTCGGCATCACCATGCCCGACGACGACGCGAGCATCGACACCCTGGCCGAGCTCGCGCAGCTGGTCGACAAGGTCCGGGCCGCCAAGACAGCGTGAGCACGCACGAAGTCGCCGTCACCGGGCTGGGCGTCATGGCGCCGCATGGCGACGCGCCCGACGCGCTGTTCGACGCACTGCTGCAGGGCCGCTCGGCCATCGCCCCGGTTTTCCCCGAACTCCCCAAACCCGCCGCCGCCGCCACGGTCGCCTTCGACGAGACGCGCTGGTTCACCAAGCTGCAGCTCGCGGGCGTCGACCGCGTGAGCCAGCTGGCCGTGGCCGCCGCCGACCTCGCCCTGCGCGACGCGGGCCTGACCCTGAGTGATGCCGGCGTCGATGCCGAGCGCGTCGGCGTCTACGCCGGCTGCGGCATGGGCGGCGCCGCCGCGCTCGAAGCCGCCTACCGCGGCAACGGGCGCGTCTCGCCGCTCACCATTCCCGCCTTCATGCCCAACGCGCCGGCCGCCCACGTGGCGATGCGCAACGGCGTGCTGGGCCCGGTGCTCACCTACTCGGTCGCCTGCGCCTCGTCGTCGGTGGCCATCGCCGAGGCCGCCAAGGCGGTGCAGCGCGGCGAGGTCGACATCGCCATCGCGGGCGGCAGCGAAGCGCTGATCGTCCCGGGCGTGGTGCTGGCCTGGCAGGCCATGCAGACGCTGGCCGGCTTCCAGCCCGGCGAAGCGGCCGGCGCGGTGCGCCCCTTTGCCACCGACCGCAGCGGCTTCGCACTGGGCGAAGGCTCGGCCTTCCTCGTTCTCGAATCGGCCGAACGCGTCCGCGCGCGCGGCGCCCGCCGCTACGCCACGCTGGCCGGCTGGGGCCTGAGCAGCGACGCCACCCACCTCACCAAGCCCGACGCACCGGGCCAGGCCCGCGCCCTGCGCGCCGCGCTGCGCCAGGCCGGCCTGCAGCCGCGCGACGTGGGCTACTGCAACGCCCACGGCACGGCCACGCGCATCGGCGACGTGGTCGAGCGCAACGCGCTGGCCGAGGTCTGGGGCGCCGATTTCGATGCCCTGCGCGTCAGCTCGACCAAGGCGCTGCACGGCCACATGCTGGGCGCGGCCGGGGCCATCGAGGCGCTCATCACGGTGCTCGCGCTGCACCGGCGCGAGCTGCCGCCCAACGCGAACTGCCATGAGGTCGACCCCGACTGCCGGATGAACCTCGTCGCCCCCGGCGACAGCGCCGCCCCCGGGCTCGAGGCCGCCATCAGCAACTCTTTCGCCTTCGGCGGCACGAACTCCGTGCTGCTGTTCCGCCGGGGCTGAACTGCGTGCTTTTGCGGGCCGTGCGCACCCCGTGGCGCTGTGCCCCGCGCGATAGAGACATTCCGGGCTCTCCGGTATGCTGGTGGGCGCTTCTCCCCCCATGTCCATCCAAGGAGGCCACCATGCACGCTCGCTCCACATTCGTCGCCCTTGCCCTGCTCGCCGCAGGCGCCTCGGTGCAGGCCAACAACCTGCTCGACCAGCTGAAAGAACAGGCCGGCGCGGCGGTCAACTCGCAGGGCAGCAGCAACAGTGGCGCAGGCGGCTCCGCGCTCAGCAACCTCAGCCTCGGCGGCTTCAAGATGCCCGCCATCGGCTCCAGCACCGTCGGCAGCGCGGCCGGCGTGCTCGAGTACTGCGTCAAGAACAACTACCTCGGCGGCGATGCCGCCTCCGTCAAGGACAAGCTGCTGGCCAAGATCACCGGCCAGAAGAAACAGGAAAACGACTTCGCGAGCGGTGCCAAGGGCCTGCTCAAGGGCGGCGACGGCAAGTCGCTCAACCTCAAGGGGCTGTCGTCGAAGGTCAAGGAAAAGGCCTGCGACTACGTCCTGAAGAACGCGACCTCCCTGATCTAGGCTCTTTCTCTCTCTCCCGCTCTCCGCGCGCGGCGTGCCCGCCGTGCGCGCGCCCCGCTTCATGAATCCGGCTTCCCCTTCCTCTTCCCCCGCACCGTCTCTTCGCCAGCGCCTTGCACGCTGGGTTCCCTGCCTCGGCTGGCCCCGACCTTCCGCCGCGCTGCTGCGCAACGAGGCCATGGCCGGCATCACCGTCGCGCTGATGGTGCTGCCGCAGGGCGTGGCCTATGCGGCGCTGGCCGGCATGCCGCTGGTCACGGGCGTGTATGCGGCGCTGTTCCCGGCGCTCATCGCCGTGATGTTCAGCTCGTCGCAGCGGCTGTCGGTCGGGCCGACCGCGCTCACCAGCCTGCTGGTCGGCGCGTCGCTCGCGCCGCTGGCGGTGGCGGGCAGCGACGAATGGGTGGCGATGGCGGTGTGGCTCACGCTGATGTCGGGCGCGATCCAGATCGTGCTCGGCGCCGGTCGCTTCGGCTGGCTGCTGCGGCTGGTCAACTCGCCAGTGCTGATCGGCTTCACGCAGGGCGCGGCGGTGCTGATCGCGATCTCGCAACTGCCCGCGCTGCTGGGCTTCACGGGCCGCACCATTCCGCAGGTGCTGCAAGGCGGACCGCTGCCCGACCTCACGGCCATCGCCTTCGGCCTGGGCAGCATCGCGGTGCTGTGGCTGGGCAAGCGCTGGGTGCCGCGCTTCCCGACCACGATGGCGCTGGTGGCCGGTGCGGCCGCCATCAGCTGGAGCATCAACTACGCGCTGCGCGGCGGCGCCGTGGTGGGCGCCCTGCCCTCGGGCCTGCCCTCGTTCTACTGGCCCGGCCTGCTGCCGGCGCACACCTTCAGCGCGCTGGTGCTGCCCGCGCTGATGATCACGCTGGTGAGCTTTCTGGAGACCGCGTCGAGCGCCAAGGTCGATAACGGCCGCGCCGGCACGCTGTGGAACGAAAACCAGGACCTGATCGGCCAAGGTCTGGCCAAGCTGGCCTCGGGCTTCACGGGGTCGTTCCCCACCAGCTCGTCGTTCTCGCGCTCGGCCATCACGCTCTACGCGGGCGCGCAGACCGGCTGGGCGACGCTGTTCAGCGTGGCCGTGGTGGCCGGTGCGCTGCTGTGGCTCATGCCGCTGCTGTACCACGTGCCGCAGGCGGTGCTGGCGGCGGTGGTGGTCACGGCCATCCTCGGGCTGGTGAAGCCGTCGAGCTTCACGGCGCTGTGGCGCATCTCGAAGTTGGAGGCCGGCATCGCCTTCGGCACCTTCGTGCTCACCATCGCCACCGCGCCGAGCATCTACTGGGGCGTGCTGGGCGGCCTGCTCGCCAGCCTGGCGCACTACATGTACCGCCACCTGCACCCGCGCATCATCGAAGTGGGCCTGCATCCCGACGGCAGCCTGCGCGACCGCCACCTGTGGAAGCTGCCGCCGCTCGCGCCGCAGCTGTATGCGGTGCGCATGGACGCCGAGCTCGACTTCGCCTCCGCCTCCACGCTGGAGCGCGCGCTCACGGTCGCACTGGCCGAGCGCCCCGACCTGACCGACGTGTGCCTGTTCGCGCAGCCGATCAACCGCATCGACATCACCGGTGCCGAGGTGTTCGGCTCGATCCGCCGGATGATGGAATCCAAGGGCGTGCGCCTGCACCTGAGCGGCATGAAGCTGCCGGCCATGCAGGTGCTCGAACGCGCCGGCCTGCTCGCGCCGGGGCCGATGCTCTTCAGCTACCGCACCGACGCCGAGGCGCTGGCCGCGCTGATGCCGCGCATCGACATGCCCGAAGAGGCCGAAGCCGCGGCCTGACCGCGCGCGCCTCTTCCCCCACACGGGCGCCATGAAAACCACCATCGAAGAACTGGTCGCCTTCCGCGCCGTGGTGGACACCGGCTCGATCACCGCCGCGGCCGACCAGCTGGGCCAGACCGTGTCGGGCATCAGCCGTGCGCTGAGCCGGCTCGAACAGAAGCTCGGCACCACGCTGATGCGGCGTACCACGCGGCGGCTCGAGCTCACCGAGGAAGGCGCCGCCTTTTTGCAGCGCACGCGCGCCATCCTCGATGCGATCGACGACGCCGAGGAACACATGGCCGCGCGCCGCCAGCAGCCGGCCGGCCGGCTGCGCGTGAACGCGGCCTCGCCCTTCATGCTGCACGCCATCGTGCCGCTGGTGCCGGAGTTCCGACGGCTCTATCCGCAGATCAGCCTGGAGCTCGACACCGACGACCTGCCCATCGACCTGCTGGAGCGGCGCACCGACGTGGCGATCCGCATCGGCCCGCTGCGCGATTCCACGCTGCACGCGCGCCCGCTCGGCACGCACCGGCTGCGCGTGCTCGCGAGTCCCGCCTACCTCGAGGCCCACGGCAAGCCGCGCAAGGTCGACGAGCTGGCCGGCCACGCGCTGCTGGGCTTCACGCAGCCCGAGTCGCTCAACCGCTGGCCGCTGCGCGGCGTGCACGGCGACGAATGGACCATCGCGCCCACCGTCGTCGCGTCCAGCGGCGAGACGCTGCGCCAGCTCGCGCTGGCCGGCGTGGGTATCGTCTGCCTGTCGGACTTCATGACCGCCACCGACCGCGCCAGCGGCGCGCTGGTGCAGGTGCTGCCCAAGGACACGGTCGACGTGCGCCAGCCCGTCAACGCGGTGTATTACCGCAACACGCAGCTGTCGGCGCGCATCACCTCGTTCCTCGATTTCCTGTCGCAGCGCATGGGCTGAGTTCAGCCCGGCGGCATCCGTTCGAACTTCGGCAGCGCCGGATCGAGGAAGTCCCAGGCGTGCCCGCGCACCGCGTACGTGACCGCCTGCGGCCGGTAGCGCCCCGGGTCGTCCAGGCTGGCGGCGTGCACGGTGAAGACGCCGGGCATCGCCGCGAAGGTCATGTACACGGGCGAGCCGCAGGTCGGGCAGAACGCGCGCGTCTTCATGTTGCCGCTGTCGCCCTTGAGGCTCCACAGCGTGGCCGCGCCGGTCTGCTTCACCTCGGCGCCCGCGAAGCTGAGGTACGAGCCGTGGCCCGTGCCGCTCTTGTGCTGGCAGTCTAGGCACTGGCAGTCGTTCTGGAACACGGGTTCCCCTGAGATCTCGTAGCGGATGGCGCCGCACGCGCAACCGCCGGTGTAGGCCGGGTTCATGGTTCTTGTCCTTTTCGAAGTGGCTCTCATGAATCGATGAGCACGCCGGATGGCGTGACGGCCAATCTAGTTGCACGAGGGCTTTGCAGGGGAGTAACAAGATCGTCGTGAAAAGTCCGGACCGATGCGCGCGTGCGTTCGGCTTGCCGACCAGAAAAGAAAAAGCCCACTCGCCGGCAAGGCAAGTGGGCTTTGCGCGCCCAGAAAAAGTGCGCTTACGGCTTCACCGCAGCCTTGAAGGCTTCATCGGCCAACAGGCGCGCCACCAGCTTGCGGTACAGCGCCGTATAGTGATTGACCGCGTCCGGAATGGCGATCGCACCCACGAAGGACGACGGCCAGCTGTCGTTCTCGACCAGTTCCTTGTCATAGACGGCCGTGCCGCCACGGGTGACCTTGAACCGTGCGCCCAGCGCGCCGGTGCCCTGCGACGCACCGGCGTCGACAGTGCTCGTCGTGAGCTCACCGCCGATCACAGTCTTGCTCGCGGGATCGAGCAGCCCGGCCGAACGCAACTCGACGCTCAACGCTTCCTGCAGGTACTTCGCGAACGAGCTGTCGTACGGCGAGAAGAAGGTGTTGCTCCGGATGCTCAAGCCTTTGTCGTCGCTCTTGGCCTGCGCCGACGACGTGAAATCGGCCACCGCGACGGGCGCGGTGATCGACGACCTGGCCAGTTGCGTGTTCTCGATCGAGGCCGTGGGCGGGCTGAGCTTGACCTGCGCGCAGCCGGTCAGCAGTGCCAGAACGCCGGCGCCGGCCAGCAGCGAAAACTTGCGCCAAGTTTGCAGCGACATCATTGAACTCTCCTGTTTCTCGTTGGTGTTGAACGTTCGGCCGGCAATCAGTTGAATGCGGGGTCGCGCGACAGGTCGTTCAGCGCGTTGCCCACGATCTGTCGCGTCATGGTGATGGCCGCATCCTCGAGGGTCTTGGCCTTGGTGGCATTGCCCGGTGACGCCGAGGCGCCCACGGTGGTGTGGATCGCATGGCGCACGACCTTGACCACGGGCGCCTTGCCCGGCATCACGTAGTTCACGGTGCAGATGTAGCCGTCGGACACCTGCGAACCTGCCAGGCCGAAGGTCATGCCAGCCACCACGCCCTTGCTGAACGCGTCGTCCTGCACCGGCACGTTGTTGATCTTGATACCCAGCATCGCGCCGTTGGGCACCGGCTTCTCGCCCGCCGTCGAGAAAAGGCCGCTGGCCTCGACCTGCGATATCACCTGTTTCTTGAGGGCCTCGGTCGCGCGGCTGTTGGACACACCCTTGGTCTCGAAGTCGAACAGCACCTGCACCGGCGCCGGGGTTGCGGGCTTGACATAGGTCACTGCGTCGATGTCCTTGAGGGCCCCGTCGACATAGTGGCTTGCACAACCGCCAAGGGTGAGTGCCAGCACGGCACCGAGGAACGCGCCGGACAGGCGCACGCGAGGCTGACGCACAGGCGCCGCAACTTGAACCGACATGGATTTTTCTCCTCCCGAAACGGGCTTCTTGGTGGTGTTGTCTTCCGTTGTCGCCACGTGCCCCAGTGCGTTGCAGTGGCAAAAAAGATCGTATCAGAATGTTCTTAATTGCAACTACCTGGCCTGCAGGTGCGGGCGTTGGCGCGGATGATGGAATGCCGCTTTTTTCGGGAAAATTCTGATCAAGGAAATGCCATGCATGTCGATCTGGTGTCCGAAGCCCAACACGATTCGCTCATCGAGCTGCTGGCCGAACTGCACGCCTTCTACAACGAAGGCGCGCGCGTGCCGCGCGAGCTGGTGCGCGAACACCTGCTGGGCAATCTCCTGGCGCCCGGCTCGCCGCACCAGCTCGTGGTGGCCTCGACAGACGCGCACACCGTGGTCGGGCTGGCCGCGATCACCTGGGTCTTCTCGCTGGTCGACTTCGCACCGGAGCAGCGCAGGCACTGCCAGCTCAAGGAGCTCTACGTGAAGTCGGGCCACCGCAGCGCCGGGGCGGGCCGCGCCCTCATGGCCTGGGTGGCGGCGCGCGCCGTCGCCCAGGGGTGCCACCGCATCGACTGGCCGGTGAAGGCGACGAATGCGCGGGGCATCGCGTTCTATGAAGGGCTCGGCGCCTTCCAGGTTGCGGAGCGACTGAGCTATCGGTTGCTGGAACCGGCCCTGGGCGAACTGGCGGCCTTCACGGCCCCTGCGTGACCGCCACCCGCTCGACCGCCGCCGACGCGATCTCGTAGCCGCTCACGCCCATGTCGGCCGACGCGTAGCGCGCCGCTCACGCGCACCGTGTCCATGGCGTGCAGTCCCTTCACGGGCGCGGGCGCGATCACGTGGACGATCTGGTTGGCGGGCGGCGGCGGGGTGTGGATGCAGGCGCCGAAGTACGGCACCAGCAGGAATTCGCGGATGCCGTCTTGTGTGGCATCGAGCGGCACGACGAAACCCGAGAGCCTGGCGGGCTTGCCGTCGAGCGCGACGTTGACCGGCGCGTTGTCCCAGACGGCCCGCATCTCGTCGAGCATCTGGATCGCGCGCGGGTCGTTGTCGCGCAGCGCTTCGAGGCTGATGTTGCGGTAGCGCTGGGTCGGGTCCCACTCCTTGGGCACCAGCGCGTCCCAGGCCATCTCCTGCGCGGCCGGCGCGCTGGCCGCGCCCTGCCCCTGGGCCGCGTCCGGGCTGCAGGCGGACAGCAGGCTGCCCGCGACCGCCATCAGCAGCACCATTCCCGTGCGACGAACAAAAACACTCATGGCCCCGATTGTGCTTGCCGAAGGTGACACAGCGCTCGGGGCGGGCCGGAAGACCTGCCCTGAAACGAATGGGCACACATGGCAAAAAGGCGGGCGCCGCGCCAGAATGCCGCACCACGACCACGAGGAGATCCGCATGGCACCCACAGGATGGCTTGGATTGACGTCACTCGGCACGGTTCACACCGCGATCAGCCTGATCGCCGTGTTCGCAGGCATCTGGGCCCTGCTGCGCTACAAGGAAATCACCCTGCGCACCGGCCTGGGCCAGGTCTTCGTCTGGACCACGGTGCTGACCTGCCTCACGGGCTTCGGCATCTTCCAGCACGGCGGTTTCGGCAAGCCCCATGCGCTGGGCATCATCACTTTGGTGGCGCTGGCCGTCGGGGCGCTGGCGGGATACGGACGGCTCGGGGCCAAGTCGCGCTACATCGAGGCCGTCGCCTATTCGGCGAGCTTTCTCTTCCACTGGATTCCGGCCTTCACGGAGACGCTGACGCGGCTGCCGCTGGGCGCGCCGCTGCTGCCGAACGCCGAGGCGCCCGAGCTGAAGGCGATCACCGCGGTGCTCGGCGCGCTGTACGTGGTCGGCGTGACGCTGCAGATCAAGCGGCTGCGCGGCGACAAGCCGGTCAGTCCTGCACCCGCCCGCGCAGGCTCTTGATCTGCGAGCGCTGGCTCTTGCCTTCGAGCCGGCGCTGCTTCGAACCGTAGGTGGGCTTGGTGGCGCGCCGCACGCGCGGCGGCGTGGCCACGCTGTCGATCACCGCCTGCAACCGCGCGAGCGCGTCGGCGCGGTTCATCTCCTGTGTTCGGTGCTGCTGCGCCTTGAGCACGAACACGCCTTCCTGCGTGATGCGGCTGTCGCGCAGGGCGAGCAGCCGCTCCTTCACATCGGCCGGCAGCGAGCTGGCATGGATGTCGTAGCGCAGGTGCACCGCGCTCGACACCTTGTTGACGTTCTGCCCGCCCGCACCCTGCGCACGGATGGCGCTGATCTCGACCTCGTCGGGGTCGATCAGGAGTGGGGGGCGGAGCATGCCCGCGAGTGTGCCTTCAAACGCGTTCAAACACGGCGGCGATGCCTTGGCCGCCGCCGATGCACATCGTGACGAGCGCATAGCGGCCGCCGGTGCGGTGCAGCTCGGCGATGGCCTTCGTCGTGATGATCGCGCCGGTCGCGCCCACCGGATGGCCCAGCGAGATGCCCGAGCCGTTGGGGTTCACCTTGGCGGGGTCGAAGCCCAGCTCCTTGATGACGGCGCAGGCCTGCGCCGCAAAAGCTTCGTTCGACTCGATCACATCGAAGTCGCTGACCTTCAGGCCCGTGCGCTCCAGCACCTTGCGCGTGGCCGGCACCGGGCCGATGCCCATGTACGCGGGTTCGACGCCGGCGTGCGCATAGCCCACGAGGCGTGCCAGCGGCTTCAGGCCCAGCGCCTTCACGCGGCCGCCTTCGGCCAACACCACGGCGGCGGCGCCGTCGTTGATGCCCGAGGCGTTGCCGGCGGTCACGAGGCCGTCCTTCTTGAACGCGGGCTTCATCTTCGACAGCGTGTCGACGGTGGTGTCGGCGCGCACGTGTTCGTCGGTGTCGAACAGCACGACGCCTTTGCGCGTCTTCACCTCGACCGGAACGATCTGCTCCTTGAAGCGGCCTGCAGCAATGGCGGCGGCGGCGCGCTGCTGGCTGGTCACGGCCAGTTCGTCCATCTGCTCGCGCGTGATGCCGTAGCGCGCGGCCACGTTCTCGGCCGTGATGCCCATGTGGATCTTCTCCCACGGGTCGTGCAGGATGCCCAGCATGTAGTCGACCAGCACCGCGTCGCCCATGCGCGCGCCGTAGCGGGCCGAGGTGTCGAAGTACGGGCCGCGGCTCATCGATTCGGAGCCGCCGCCGATGGCGATGTCGCAGTCGCCCAGTGCAATGGCTTGCGCCGCTGACACGATGGCCTGCAGGCCCGAGCCGCACAGGCGGTTCACGTTGAAGGCCGGCGTCTCGATGGGGCAGCCCGCATCGATGGCGGCCACGCGGCTCAGGTACGCGTCCTTCACGTCGGTGGGAATCACGTTGCCCATGACCACATGGCCGATGGCGTCGGCGGCCACGCCGCTGCGCTCGATGGCGGCCTTGACGGCGGTGGTGGCCAGTTGCGTGTTGGGCACGTCCTTGAGCGCGCCGCCGAAGGTGCCGATGGCGGTGCGGGCGGTGCCGACCACGAAGATGTCGCGTTGGGTCATGGGATGGATCTCCTGGATTGAAAAAACGAAAACAAGGAATTCTTCAGCGGCCCGTGAAGGCCGCGGGCTTCTTGCCGAAAAAGGCATCGAGGCCGATGCGGAAATCGGCAGTGGCCGCGCACGACTGGAACGCGGCCGACTCGGCGTCGAGCTGGCTCGCGAGGTCGCGGTCGAGCGAGCCGCGCATCAGCCGGCGCAGGTGGCCCAGCGCCACGGTCGGGCCCTTGGCCAGCCGCTGCGCGAGGGCCATGGCCTCGGCTTCGAGCTCGGCCGCGGGCACCACGCGGTTGATGAGGCCCAGGCGCTCGGCGGCAGCGGTGTCATAGGTGTCGCCGAGCATCGCGATCTCCAGCGCGCGGCGCATGCCGACCAGGCGCGGCAGCGCCCACGACGCGCCGACGTCGCAGCTGGTGCCGACGTTCACGTAGGCCAGGTTGAAGCGCGTGCCCTCGGCCGCGAGCACGAAGTCGGCCTGCAGCATCAGGCTCAGCCCCGCACCGGCCGCCACGCCGTGCACCTGCGCGACCAGCGGCGCGTCCATGGCGTCGAGCACGGTCAGCGCCTCGTGCAGCGGGCCGATGAGGTCGGCCGCGCCCTGCTTCGGGTCGGCGCTCAGCACGCCGAGGTCGCCGCCGGCCATGAAGCCCTTGCCCGCGCCGCTCAGCAGCACGGCGCGCACGCTCCTGTCGGCAGCCAAAGAACGCGCGGCGGCGAGGAAGGCGGTGGCCATCGGCACGTCGATGGCATTGAGCGCGGCCGGCCGGTTGAAGCGCAGCGTGGCCACCGCGCCTTCGCGGCCCACCAGCAGGGGTGCGGAAGAAGAAGTCTCTTGGGTCGTCATGGGTTCACCTGGGTAGGGGCGCGCTGCAGCACGCCGTTGAGCAGCAGCTCGATGCCCTGGTCGGCGATCTGGTCGGGCGTGAGGTCGCCGTCGGGGCGGTACCAGCGGCCGATCCAGCTCAGCGCGCCGGCCAGCATGAAGGCCGCCATCTTCGGGTCGCAGGGCGCGAGCGCGCCTTCGGCCACGCCCTCTTCGATGAGGCGGCGGAAATGCCCGTCGATGCCGGCCTTGAGGCGGCGCAACTCTTTCTTGAGCGGATCGGGCAGCGGGTCTTCGCCGATGCGGATCACGCACATGCCGAAGTCCTGCGTGACCACGCCCGAGTAGATGCGCATGCAGGCCTTCAGCTGGTCGATGGCACTGCCGCCCGCGGCGCGCACCTCGCCGATGCCGGTCTGCATGAGGTCCAGCGCCATCTTCACGCACTCGAGCAGGATCTGGTCCTTGTTCTCGATGTAGTAGTACAGCGTGGGCTTGCTCACGTTGAGCCGCTCGGCAATGTCGTCGAGCGAGGTCGCGTGGAAGCCGCGCTCGTTGAAGAGCTGGGCGGCCGTGCGCAACACGGCCATGCGCTTGACCTCGCGCTGCTGCGCACGGCGGTCGGCAGGCGCCCACGGAGAGGTTGGCGCTGAAGCTGGAACGGCGGAGGAACGGGGCATGGGGTTTGTGCGGGCGGGGAAAGTCCCGATGCCGCGAACTGCGGCGAACACGGACATTACCGGCCAGTAGGAATTTTACGGGCCAGTAGCATTTCGCTGCTGGACACAAACCCTGACCTTGCGGCGCGCCCCTTAGCCATGCCTGACGAGACTCGACGGGATACCTCCATGTCCGCACCTTCCGCCCCGGCCCCGGTGCTGCAGGCCGAGGCGTTGACGCTGGCATTCGGCGGGGTGAAGGCCTTGACCAACGTCGGCTTCAGCGTGGCGCCCGGCTCCATCACCGCAGTGATCGGGCCCAACGGCGCGGGCAAGACCTCGCTGTTCAACACCATCTCGGGCTTCTACAAGCCCTCGCAGGGCCGCGTGCTGTTCGAGGGCGCCGACATCACCCGCCTGCCCGCCCCGAAACGCGCCGCGCTCGGGCTGGCGCGCAGCTTCCAGAACATCGCGCTGTTCCGCGGCATGACCGTGCTCGACAACATCAAGCTCGGCCGCCACACCCACCTGAAGACCAACGTGTTCGACGCCCTCTTCTACCTGGGCCGCGCGCGCCGCGAAGAGGCCGAGCTGCGCCGCGACGTCGAAGAACGCATCATCGATTTCCTCGAGATCGACCACATCCGCCACGCCTCCGTCGCCGCCCTGCCCTACGGCCTGCAGAAGCGCGTGGAAATGGCGCGCGCGCTGGCCATGCAGCCCAAGGTGCTCATGCTCGACGAGCCCGTGGCCGGCATGAACCGCGAGGAGACCGAAGACATGGCGCGCTTCATCCTCGACGTGCGGCGCGAGTGGGGCATCACGGTGCTGATGGTGGAGCACGACATGGGTATGGTGATGGACCTGTCGGACCACGTGGTGGTGCTCAACTTCGGCCAGGTCATCGCGCAAGGCACGCCCGCGCAGGTGCAGGCCGACCCGGAAGTGATCCGCGCCTACCTCGGCGCGGGCGACGTGGGCGAGCTGCGTCGCCGGCTGCGCGGCGAAGCTGCCGTGGGAGCCGCCTGATGGATTGGGCCTACCTCTTCGAGATCGCGCTCACCGGCATCGCCGGCGGCGGCCTGTACGCGCTGGCGGCGCTGGCCTTCGTGCTGGTCTACAAGGCGACGCGCGTGGTCAACATCGCCATCGGCGAGATGCTGATGGTCGGCGCGTACCTGTTCTTCACCTTCGCCGCGAGCTTCTCGCTGCCGATCTGGATGGCGGTGCTGGGCTCGGTGATCGGCACCGGCCTGCTGGGCGCGGTGATCGAGCGCACCATGATCCGCCCGCTGCTGGGCGAGCCGCCGATCTCGGTGTTCATGGTGACGGTGGGGCTGGCGTCGATCCTCGTCGGGCTGGTCGAGATCATCTGGACCGCCGACCAGCGCCGCCTGCCCGAGTTCCTGCCCAACACGCCTGTGATGATCGGCGAGGCCTTCCTGGCGCCGAAGATCGCCTACGGTGCGCTGATCGCGGTGGTGCTGATCGGGCTGGTGCTGCTGCTGTTCCGCTTCTGGCGCGGCGGCGTGGCGCTGCGGGCCACGGCCTCCGACCAGGCCGCTGCCTACTCGATGGGCATCCACGTGCCGCGCGTGTTCTCGCTCGCCTGGGTGGCCTCGGCCATGATCGCGGCGGTGGCCGGCATCATCGTCGGCGCCATCGGCGGCATCTCGTCGTCGATGGGCGTGTTCGGGCTGTCGGTGCTGGTGGTGGTGATCGTCGGCGGGCTCGACAGCGTGCTGGGCGCACTCGTCGGCGGCGTGCTCATCGGGCTGATCGAAGCGCTGGCGGGCTCCTACCTGGGCGGCGAATACAAGCTGCTCGCCACCTTCATCGTGCTGGTGTTCGTGCTGATGGTGCGGCCGTACGGGCTCTTCGGCACGCACGAGATCGAGAGACTCTAGCCATGCGCATCGGCACCCTCAAGCAAAGCTACACCGCCGACGCGGCGCTGTTCGATTCGCGCACGCAGAAGGTGTGGCTCGCGATCGGCACGGCGCTGCTCGTGCTGTTCCCCTTCATGGCCAGCGACTACTGGCTGTACCTCGCATGCCTTGTCGCCATCAACGTCGCGAGCGCCACGGGGCTGAACATCCTCACCGGCTACACGGGCCTCGTGAGCCTGGGGCAGGCCGCGTTCATGGGCCTGGGCGCGTACACCGTCGCGATCATGCAGACGCGGCTGGGCACGCCCTTCCTGCTGAACATCCTCGCGGGCGGCGTGGTCGCCATGCTCGGCGGGCTGGTCGTCGGCATCCCGTCGCTGCGCGTGAAGGGCCTGTACCTGGCCATCGCGACCATCGCCGCCTCGTTCATCACGCACTTCCTGTTCGCCAACCTCAAGCTCACGGGCGGCACCACCGGCATCTCGCTGCCGCCCGCGCAGCTCTTCGGCCTGCCGCTGGACACGTCGTTTCGCCTGTACTGGGTGATCGTGCCCCTGATGGTGCTGATGGTGCTCGGCGCGGCCAACCTGTTTCGCACGCGCGTGGGGCGCGCCTTCATCGCCATCCGCGACCGTGACATCTCGGCCGAGGTGCTGGGCATTCCGCTCTTGCGCTACAAGCTGCTGTCGTTCGGGCTGTCGTCGTTCTACGCGGGCGTGGCGGGGGGGCTGTGGGCCTATTTCTTCCGCGTGGTCACGCCCGAGAGCTTTCCGCTCTTGATGTCGATCTTCTTCCTGGCCGCCATCATCGTCGGCGGCATGGGCACGATCCTGGGCGGCATCTTCGGCGCCGTGTTCATGACCATGGTGCCCGAGCTGCTCAAGCTGGTGGTCGACCTGCTGCCGGGCGGCGTCGAGATGACCGTGTTCCTCTCGCCGGTGCGCACCGTCGTCTTCGGCCTGCTGATCGTCGGATTTCTGGTGTTCGAGCCGCACGGGCTCGCAGAAGTGTGGCGGCGCCTGCGCCGCTTTTTCCATCTATGGCCGTTTCGTAACTAGAACCAGGAGACACACATGCCCAAGACAACGAAGAAGCTTTCCCCCCAGCGCCGCGCCCTGCTGATCGCCGCGGGCCTGGCCGCCACCGTGCCGTTCGCGGCGAATGCGCAAGGCAACGAGGACATCGTCATCGGCGGCTCGATCCCCATGACCGGCGTGTTCGCCTTCGCGGGCGTTGGCATCAATGCCGGCATTGCCGACTACGTGAAGATGGTCAACGACGCGGGCGGCATCAAGGGCCGCAAGCTGCGCTACGTGCCGGAAGACACGGGCTACAAGGTCGACGTCTCGGTGGCGGCCTTCAAGAAGATCACGAGCCAGAACAAGGTCAACCTCTACTACGGCGACTCCACCGGTTTCTCCAAGACCATCAACCCCGAGCTGGACCGCGGCGGCCAGATCCTGATGGCGGGCGCCTCGTTCGCCACCGAGCTGAACGACCCGGCCAAGTACCCGAACCAGTTCCTGGTGGGCCCCGACTACACCGAGCAGATCGGCATCCTGCTGCGCCACATCGCCAAGGAAAAGCCGGGCGCGAAGGTGGCCTTCGTGTACTCCGACTCCGAGTTCGGCCGCGACCCGATCGAGGCCAGCGAAGCCGCCGCGAAGAAGCTGGGCCTCAGCGTGCCCGTAAAGCTCATGACGCCCGCGGGCAGCGTCGACGTGTCGACCGAGGTCATCAAGCTGCGCCGCGCCGCGCCCGACTACACGATCTTCCACGGCTACATCCTGGCGCCCATTCCCGAGTTCGTGCAGCAGGGCAAGCAGATGGGCATGACCAGCAAGTGGATGGGCACCTTCTGGACCATGGACAGCTCCACCGTCATGAAGATGGGCGAAGGCGGTGACGGCTTCATGGGTGTCATGCCCTACCGCTACTACTACGACACCTCGGCCAAGGCGCCGATGCTCGACAAGATCCGCGCGCTGCGCCCCGAGTACCAGAGCACGGCCTACACGCAGGGCTTCCTCACGGCGATGCTGTTCACCGAGGCCGCCAAGCGCACGCTCGATGCCGGCAAGCCGCTGGACGGCAAGAACCTGAAGGCCGCGCTCAACACCATCAAGGACTTCGACACCGGCGGGATCATCGGCACGCCGATCACCATCAAGGGCAATTCGATTCCCGTGGGCCGCGTCTACAAGGCCGACATGAAGGCGCAGAAGATGGTGCCGGCGTCGGACTGGATCGCACTGAACTGACAGATCGACACGATGGACGCGCGCGCGGCACCGACTGACCTCGTCTTGGAGGTCAACAACATCGAGGTGGTCTACAACAAGGTCGTGCAGGTGCTGCGCGGCCTGTCGCTGGCCGTGCCGCGCGGACAGATCGTGGCGCTGCTGGGCAGCAACGGCGCGGGCAAATCGACCACGCTGAAGGCGGTGTCGGGCCTGCTCGCGCTGGAAGACGGCGAGGTCGAGGGCGGGCGCATCGTGTTCGACGGCGCGCCCACCGAGCGGCTCGCGCCGCAGCAGCTGGTGCGGCGCGGCCTGAGCCATGTGATGGAAGGCCGGCGCGTGTTCGAAGACCTCACGGTCGAAGAGAACCTGGTCGCTGCGACCTACGCGCTGACCGGGCGTACAGGCGTCGCGCCCACGTCGCGCAACTTCGACGACGTCTACGCCTACTTCCCTCGCCTGCACGAGCGCCGCAAGGGCCTCGCGGGCTATCTTTCGGGCGGCGAGCAGCAGATGCTCGCCATCGGGCGTGCACTGGTGGCGCAGCCCCAGCTGATCCTGCTCGACGAGCCTTCGCTGGGCCTCTCGCCCAAGCTGGTCGAGGACATCTTCACGATCATCGCGCGCATCAACGCCGAGCGCGGCACCTCGATGTTGCTGGTGGAGCAGAACGCCAGCGTGGCACTGGCCATCGCCCACACGGGCTACATCATGGAAAGCGGCAAGGTCGTGATCGACGGCAGCGCCGAGCGCCTCGCGGCCGACCCCGACGTGCGCGAGTTCTACCTGGGCGTGGGCGGCAGCGGCGAATCGCGCAGCTTCCGCGAGCTGAAGCACTACAAGCGCCGCAAGCGCTGGCTGTCATGACGACCCCGACGACGAACCCGCTCCCTTCGCTCACGCTGCCGCAGATGCTGCGCGAGCAGGCACGCCTGCAGCCGCAGCGCATCGCGATCCGGCAGAAGGACTTCGGCATCTGGCATCCGCTGGACTGGGCCGGCTACCTTCAGCGCGCCAGCCGCTTCGGCCTGGGCCTGCACGCGATGGGCCTCGCACCCGGCGGGCACCTGGGCGTGATCTCCGAGAACCGCGTCGAGTGGCTGCTCGCGCAGATGGGCGCGGGGCTCATCGGCGCCGTGACCGTGGGCGTGTACCCCACCAGCCCGAGCAACGAGGTGGCCTACGTGGTCGGCCATGCGGACATCGAGGTGATCGTCTGCGAAGACCAGGAACAGACCGACAAGGTGCTCGACGCGCTCGACCAATTGCCGCGCCTGCGCAAGATCGTCGTGATCGAGACCAAGGGCCTCGCGAGCTACCCGCCCGACGTGCGCGAGCGCATCGCGACCTTTGCCGAAGTGGAACAGGCCGGCGCCGAGGTGCTGGCACGCGACGGCACCGCGCTCATCGACGCCGCGCTGCAGCGCCAGACGCTCGCCGACATCGGCTTGATGATCTACACCTCGGGCTCCACGGGCAAGCCCAAGGGCGCGATGATTTCGTACCGCAACATCCGCGGTGTCGTGCCCGGCATCGTCGAGCGGCTCGGGCTCGACGGCGGCACCACGCACCTGTCGTACCTGCCGCTGTGCCACGTGGCCGAGCAGATGCTCACGGCCTTCGTGCCGCTGTACCTGGGCTCGCAGGTCAACTTCGGCGAATCGATCCGCACCGTGCAGGAAGACCTGCGCGAGGTGGCGCCCACCATGTTCCTCGGCGTGCCGCGCATCTGGGAAAAGCTGCACGCGGGCATCAGCATCAAGATGCAGGAAACCGGCAGATTGCAGCGCGCTCTGTTCCGCAAGGCCATCGAGGCCTGCGCGCCGCTGGCCGAGAAGCCGCGCAGTGCCTGGACGCTGGCCGAGCGCGGCCGCTTCGCCCTCGCCTACTGGACCGTGCTGCGCGCGCTGCAGAACTTCATCGGCCTGCGCCGCGCGCGCATCGCGCTCACGGGCGCGGCGCCGATTCCCGCGGACGTGGTGCGCTTCTTTCGCACGCTGGGCGTGCCGCTGGTCGAGGTGTACGGGTTGACCGAATCGACCGGCATGGTCTCGGGCCACCGCGCGGACGCCGTGACCATCGGCACCGTCGGCCCGCCGACGCTGGGCACCGAGCACCGCGTGGGCGAAGCCGGCGAGCTGCTGGTGCGCGGCGACATGGTGTTCGAGGGCTACTACAAGAACCCCGAGGCCACGGCCTCATCGATCCGCGATGGCTGGCTGCACACGGGCGACGTGGTGCGCGAGGAAGCCTGCGGACAGCTGCGCATCGTCGACCGGCTGAAGGACATCATGATCACCGCCGGCGGCAAGAACCTCACGCCCTCGGAAATCGAGAACACCATGAAGGGCAGCCCCTTCATCAAGGAATGCATCGTGGTGGCGGACGGCCGCAAGTTCGTCGGCGCGCTGCTGCAGATCGACTACGAGACCGTCGGCAAATGGGCCGAGGCGCAGCGCCTGCCCTTCACGCATTTCCGCTCGCTGGTGGAAGAACCCAAGGTGCGCGCGCTGATCGAGGCCGAAGTGGCGCGCGGCAACGGGAAGCTGGCGCAGGTGTCGCAGATCAGACGTTTTCATCTGCTCACCAAAGAGTTGGACCATGACGACGGTGAAGTCACCGCAACCATGAAGGTGCGGCGCTCCAGCATCTACAAGGCCTACGCCAACGAGATCGAGGCGCTGTACAGCGCCTGATCGGGAAGAAAAAGGCTCAGTCGCCGCGCACGGGCCGGGCCCGCACATCGGTCACATCGTCGGCCGGGCCCAGCACGACCGGGCTGCGCACCGACTCGCCGCGCGCACGGGCGCTGACCACGTCGGCCGCCGTGGGTTCGGCCGGCTGTTGTGCCGCATGGCGAAATCGGTCGAAGCCCGAGCGCGGGTTGAAACGCATGACCCAGGGCGTCACGGGCTTGCCCGTGAGACGCCCCCAGGCGTAGCGCACACCCCACACCGCCGCCAGCAGCAGGGCCGCCACGGCCAGGCTGGCCGCGAAGACCAGCCCCAGAAGCAGAAGAATGACGCGAAGAATGAAGTTCATCATCCGACTTTAGGCCGATGCAGCCGCCGTTGGTTCCCCGCCCTTGCGGAACGAGAACTGGCCCGGCGACTGGATCGGGTCGGTTTCGACCTCGATCGTGTCCTTCGGCCCGAAGCTGCCGTCCAGCAACAGCTTCGAGAGCGGGTTCTCGATGCGCTGCTGGATGGCGCGCTTGAGCGGACGGGCACCGAACACCGGGTCGAAGCCGACCTTGGCGATCTCGGCCAGCGCCGCAGGCGACACCAGCAGACCCAGGTCCATCTTCGCCAGACGCGCCTGCAGCACCTTGAGCTGGATCGCGGCGATCGATTCGATGTTCTTCGCGTCGAGCGCGTGGAACACGACGGTCTCGTCGATGCGGTTCAGGAACTCGGGGCGGAAGTAGTTCTTCAGCTCGTCCCACACCGCCTCTTTGATCTCTTCGCTCGGCTGGCCCACCATCGACTGGATGATCGGCGAACCGATGTTGCTGGTCATCACGATGACGGTGTTCTTGAAGTCCACGGTGCGGCCCTGGCCGTCCGTGAGGCGACCATCATCGAGCACCTGCAGCAGCACGTTGAACACGTCGGGGTGCGCCTTCTCGACCTCGTCGAGCAGCACCACGCTGTAGGGCTTGCGGCGTACAGCTTCCGTGAGGTAACCGCCCTCTTCATAGCCCACGTAGCCCGGTGGCGCGCCGATGAGGCGGGCGACCGAATGCTTCTCCATGAACTCGCTCATGTCGATGCGGATCAGGTGGTCTTCGCTGTCGAACAGGAAGCCCGCGAGCGCCTTGCACAGCTCGGTCTTGCCCACGCCCGTGGGGCCGAGGAACAGGAACGAGCCCGTGGGGCGGTTCGGATCGCTCAGGCCCGAGCGCGAGCGGCGGATCGCGTTGGCGACCGCACCGATGGCCTCGTCCTGGCCGACCACGCGCTCGTGCAGCTTGTCTTCCATGACGAGCAGCTTGTCGCGCTCGCCCTGCATGAGCTTGGCGACCGGGATGCCGGTGGCGCGCGCCACGACCTCGGCGATTTCTTCCGAACCGACCTGCGTGCGCAGCAGCGTGGGCGCGCTGGACTTGCCCTTGCTCGCCTCGCTCTCTTCGGCTTCCTTCAGGCGCTTCTCGAGCGCCGGCAGCTGGCCGTATTGCAGCTCGGCGACCTTGTTGAAGTCGCCCTTGCGCTTCCACTCTTCGATCTGGAACTTGATCTTGTCGATGTCTTCGCGCACGTGCGCGCTGCCCTGGGCCTGGGCCTTCTCGGCCTGCCAGATCTCGTCGTAGTCGGCGATTTCCTTTTGCAGCTTGGTGATCTCGTCCTCGATGAGGCCGAAGCGCTTCTGCGAGGCTTCGTCCTTCTCGCGGCGCACGGCTTCACGCTCGATCTGCAGCTGGATGAGGCGGCGGTCCAGGCGGTCCATGACCTCGGGCTTGGAGTCCATCTCGATCTTGATCTTGGCCGCGGCCTCGTCGATGAGGTCGATGGCCTTGTCGGGCAGGAAGCGGTCGGTGATGTAGCGGTCACTCAATTCGGCCGCGGCCACGATGGCCGGGTCGGTGATCTGCACGCCGTGGTGCACTTCGTACTTTTCCTGCAGGCCGCGCAGGATGGCGATGGTGGCCTCGACGCTGGGCTCGCCCACGATGATCTTCTGGAAGCGGCGCTCCAGCGCGGCGTCCTTCTCGATGTACTTGCGGTATTCGTCGAGCGTGGTGGCGCCCACGCAGTGCAGCTCGCCGCGCGCGAGCGCGGGCTTGAGCATGTTGCCCGCGTCCATCGCGCCTTCGGCCTTGCCGGCGCCAACCATGGTGTGCAGCTCGTCGATGAAGACGATGGTCTGGCCTTCGTCCTTCGCGAGTTCGTTGAGCACGGTCTTCAGGCGCTCTTCAAACTCGCCGCGGAACTTGGCACCGGCCAGCAGCGCGGCCATGTCGAGCGACAGCACGCGTTTGCCCTTGAGCGACTCGGGCACTTCGCCCGCGACGATGCGCTGGGCCAGGCCTTCGACGATGGCGGTCTTGCCCACGCCGGGTTCGCCGATGAGCACGGGGTTGTTCTTGGTGCGGCGTTGCAACACCTGGATGGCGCGGCGGATTTCCTCGTCGCGGCCGATGACCGGGTCGAGCTTGCCCAGGCGGGCGCGCTCGGTGAGGTCCAGGCAGTATTTCTTGAGGGCTTCGCGCTGGCCTTCGGCGTCGGCGCTGTTCACGCCCTGCCCGCCGCGCACGGCCTCGATGGCGGCCTCGAGCGACTTGCGGCTCAGGCCGTTGTCCTTGGCGATCTTGCCGATGTCGGCCTTGCTGTCGGCCACGGCGAGCAGAAAGAGTTCGCCCGCAATGAACTGGTCATTGCGCTTGATGGCTTCCTTCTCGGTCGCCTGCAGCAGCTTGCCCAGCTCGGGGCCGACCTGCACGATGTCGTGGCCCTGCACCTGGGGCAGTTTCTTGATGGCGCCCTCGGCGGCCTGCAGCAGCCCGGGCACATTGACGCCGGCACGCTCCAGCAGGGCACGCGGGCCATCGTCCTGGCGCAACATCGCGACCAGCAGGTGGGCCGGTTCGATGTAGGCGTTGTCGTTGCCGAGCGCCAGCGTCTGGGCGTCGCTCAGTGCTTCCTGAAATTTGGTGGTGAGTTTGTCTTGTCGCATGGTGGTATTCCTGCATCCAAAATAGGGCTGTTCGGGCACGATTCAAGGTTGCGAATCGGATTTGCACCCTGGGCACGGGTATTGCACCGGGCCCCGCACCGTCCCGCCGTAGGCATTTCTCTCTTTCTTCGAATGGAGTCGATCATGGTTTTTTCAATGCAGCGCGTCCAACCGATGCGCCGCGCGTTCAGCGTGGGTCTCCTGGCAGCGGCCATGGGCATGGCCGGCCTGGCGCAGGCCCAGAGCGGCACGCCGGTGCGCATCCTGGTGGGCTTTCCCGCCGGCGCGGGCACCGACGCCATTGCCCGCACCCTGGGCGAAAAGCTCAAGGACGTGCTGGGCGTGCCCGTGGTGGTCGAGAACCGCGCGGGCGCGGGCGGCCAGATCGCGGCGCAGGCGCTGAAGGCCGCGCCGGCCGACGGCCACACGCTGTTCCTTTCGCATGACCACTCCATCTCGATCCTGCCGCAAGTGGTGAAGAACCCGGGCTTCAACCCCGCGACCGACTTCGTGCCCGTGGCCGGCTTTGCCACCTTCGCCAACGTGCTGGCGGTGTCGGGCGGCACGCCGGCCAAGAGCATCGACGAGTACGTGAAGTGGATCCGCACGCAAAAGGGCGGCAAGGAGACCATCGGCGTGCCGGCGCCCGCGTCGATCCCCGAGTTCCTGGTGAAGATGATCTCGGACAAGTACAAGATCGACGTGCAGCCCGCGCCCTACCGCGGCAGCGCGCCCATGACGGCCGACATGCTGGGCAACCAGATCACGGCGGGCATCGCCTCGGTGCCGGACTTCATCGAGAACCACCGCGCGGGCAAGGTGCGCATCGTGGCCTCCATCGGCGCCAAGCGCCAGGCACTGCTGCCGAACGTGCCGACCTTCACCGAGCTGGGCTTTGCGAACCTGGAAGACCTGCCCTACTACGGCATCTTCGCGCCAGTGGGCACGCCGCAGCCGATCATCGACAAGTACGGCGACGCGCTGCAGAAGGTGCTGGCCATGCCCGACGTGAAGCAGAAGCTCACCACGATGGGCCTGACGGTCGGCTACGAGCCCCAGGGCCAGTTCGCGGGCCGCGTGCGCACCTACACACAGACCTGGGAAAAGATCATCCAGGCGAGCGGCTTCAAGCCCTGAGCTGCGCGGCCTGAGACGGCCGTCACATGAGTGATCTTCCGGCCGGGCGGGGCCCTCTACGATGGGCCCTCGCCTTCCAACAACAAAGCCGGAGACACATCCCTCATGCGATTCACGACCCTCGCCGCCTCGCTGGCGGCCGCGCTGCTGCTCGGCGCCTGCGGCAGCACCGCACCGATCTCCCCCGCCGAAGTCGGCGAATTGCGCCCCGGCTCGGGCTACCTCAAGGGCTACCTGCCCGCCGCCGAGTTGCCCGACAGCCTCGCCCTGCTGCCGGCGCCCCCGGCCGAGGGCTCGGCCGCGCTGGCCGCCGACGGCGCCACCTTCCGCGCGCTCACGGCCCTGCAGGGCACGCCGCGCGGCGCGCTCGCAGTGCAGGACGCCAACCTCAAGTTCCCGAAGGCCGCCGAGGTGTTCTCGTGCGCGCTGGGCATGCCGATCTCCGAGCAAGCCACGCCGAACCTGAACATGCTGCTGCGCCGCACGCTGGCCGACGCCGGCACGGCCACCTACAAGGCCAAGAACACCTACAACCGCACGCGCCCCTTCGTGGCGTTCAAGACCGGCAGCTGCACGCCCGCCGAAGAAGCCTCGCTGGCCAAGGACGGCTCGTACCCTTCGGGCCATTCGGCCGTGGGCTGGGCCTGGGCGCTGGTGCTGACGGAGCTCGCCCCCGAACGCGCCGATGCGCTGCTGCAGCGCGGCCGGGCCTTCTCGCAGAGCCGCGCGATCTGCGGCGTGCACTGGCAGAGCGACATCGAGAACGGCCGGCTGGTCGGCGCGGCGACGGTGGCGAAGCTGCACACGAATCCGGTGTTCCAGGCGCAGATGGCGGGTGCCCGCTCGGAGATTGCGAAGGCACGCGCGGCGGGTGCGGTGCCCGCTCAGGATTGCGACGCGGAAGCCAAGGCGCTGGCGACCTCGGCGCTGATCGCACCGTAAGTCTCGACCGCGCTGCTCAGGTGGCGCTGTTCGAGGCGGCGATGCCCCAGCGCGCCAGCGCCTCGTCGTCGGTCACGCGGGCATCGACCCAGCGCGCGCCCTCGGGCGTCTGCTCCTTCTTCCAGAACGGGGCCTGCGTCTTCAGGTAGTCCATCAGGAACTCGCAGGCCTGGAAGCTCTGGCCGCGGTGGGCGGACACCACCGCCACCATCATGATCTGGTCCAGCGGCTGCAGCAGCCCCACGCGGTGGATGACGCGCGCGCCCAGGATGTCGAAGCGCCGGTGGGCTTCGTCGATCATGGCCTCGATGGCCTTCTCGGTCATGCCGGGGTAGTGCTCCAGCTCCATCGAGGCGATGGTGCTGCCGTCGTTGCGGTCGCGCACGGTGCCGATGAAGCTGCAGACGGCGCCGACGCGCGCGTCGGCCGCGCGCAGGGCGGCGATCTCGGCACCGGCATCGAAGTCGGCCGTCTGGATGGAAACGCGAGGGAGCGAGGACATGCCCAAATTGTGGCACTGCCGCCCTACACTGCGCCGATGCCGGCCCCCACGTCGCAGCCCCTGACACCCGACGATGTCGAGATGCTGCGGCGCGTCGACCTTGCCGCGCGCACCCCGGCCGCCGGCCTGGCGGTGCTCGCCGTGCTGCTGGCGGGCTGCGCCCTCGTCTTCGTGGTGATCGGGCGGCTGGCCAGCGCCCCGCCGGGCCTGGCCCTGGCGATGAACGCGGCGGCACTGGTCACCTTGCTGCTGGGCGTGTGGCTGTTCACCCATCGGGCGCGGATCGACCGGCGCCTGGCCCAGGCCACCCGCGAGGCCCTGGCGAAAAATAGCAAGTTCACCGTGGCCGGCACCGTGGACCACGTGGCCGCCCTGCCCGGCGGCGCGCTGCGCTACACGGTCGACGGCCAGTTCCACGTCGACGTCGTGCCGGTGCTGGGCCTGGACGCGCCTCGCAGCCACGCCACGGGCCGACCACTGACGGCGGTGCGGCACCTGGCGCAGGCGCCCGTCGAGATCGAATGCGTGGCGCGCGACAACGCCGTGCATCTGCTGCTGCGCACGCGTTATCCGATGGCGCGCCAGGCCATGCGCAGCGAGCGGCCAGCCACCTCGCGCGACCGTCGGCGCGCCGGGCGCTCGGACCGCCGCTTCATGAGCGTCGTGCTGGCGGGCGGCGCGGTCCTGGCGATCGGGACGGCGTGGGCCGACGGTTTTCGCCCGGGCTTCGGCCTGTTCATGGCGGGGTACGCGGCCGCCATCTGTGCGCTGGTGTTCGCGGTCGGCGTGCTGCCGCAGCTGCTGCGCGCACGCCGGTTCACGCACCTGCACACGGTGAGCGGGCCGGTCACCGAAATCCTCACGGCCCAGGTGCCGCAGGGCAAGCACACGGCGGAGGTGCGCTGGTTCCGGGTCGACGGCCAGCTGTTCGGCGCGCTCGACCTCAAGACCGACGCGCAGCTGGGCAACCAGGTCACGGTCGAATTCCTGGGCAATGCCCGCGCCGCCGAGGGCGGCCGTGTCGTGAGCCTGCAACGCAGCGCCACCGCACCGCCGGCCTAGGCGCGACAATGCAGCCCATGCCTTCGCGCCGCACGTCCATCCGCCTCTCGCCTTCGTTCGAAGGCCAGGCACGCGCGCGCCAGGGCAACAAAGCCAAAAAACCAAAGCTCGTCTGACCGGAGCCGAGGTTCCGTCGTCGGATGAGCGACGGAACCTGCCAAGGCTTTGGCCCCTCTTGGGTTGCGCGCGCATCGGACGGTGGTTCTTTCCATCGGTCGATTCCTGAAAGGAAGCCTGCGTGCCACATCAACAACCAACCGCCGACACCGCCACCGATTTCTCGGGCCTGTGGGTCGCCCTCGTCACCCCGTTCCGCGACGGCGCGGTCGACCACACCGCCCTGGCGGCGCTCGTGCGCCGGCTCGCCAACGACGGCGTGACCGGCTTCGTGCCCTGCGGCTCGACCGGCGAAGCCGCCGCGCTCGACGAGGCCGAGCAGCTGGCCGTGCTCGACACCGTGCTGACCGCCGCGGGTGGCCTGCCGGTCGTGATGGGCGTGTCGGGCTACCACCTGGGCAAGACCACGGCATGGGTGCGCAGGCTCTCGGAACGCCCGCTGGCGGGCCTGCTGGTGGCCGCGCCGCACTACATCCGCCCGTCGCAGGCCGGCGTGCTCGAGTGGTTCCACGCCATCGCCGATGCCAGCACGGTGCCCGTGCTGGTCTACGACATCCCCTACCGCACGGGCGTGACCATCTCGCGCGAGACGATGCTGGCGCTGGCCGAGCACCCGCGCATCCGCGGCATCAAGGACTGCGGCGGCGACATGGCCAAGACGCGCGCGGTGATCGCCGACGGCCGGCTGCAGGTGCTCACGGGCGAAGACCACCAGATCTTCGCCACCATGGCCGAAGGCGGCGTGGGCGCCATCGCGGCCAGCGGCCATGTGCAGACGAAGCACCTCGTGCGGCTGGTGCGCCTGCTGGCCGAGAACCGGCTGGCCGAGGCGCGCGCCGAATGGCAACCGCTGCAACCGCTGCTGGAGATGCTGTTTGCCGAACCCAACCCGGGCCCGCTGAAGGCGCTGCTGGCGCATGCGGGCGAACTGCGCGACGAACTGCGCTCGCCGATGACGCGCGCGTCGGACGGCCTGCGCGAGCGCCTCGTGGCGCTGGACGCGCGGCTCAGCCGCCCGTGACGGGCGGGAAGAACGCGACTTCGCAGTCGTCGTTCAGCGCGGCGGCTTCGTCGCTCATGGCCTGGTCGAGCGCCATGCGCACGGCCTTGCCGCGTGCGAGCGCAATGGCGTAGGCCCCGCCGCGGGCTATGAGTTCGTCGCGCAGGGCGGCCAGCGTGCCGGCGGCCGTGTCGACGGTTTCACCGCTGCTGGACAGTGCCTCGCGCACGGAGGCGAAATAACGGATGCGGACCTTCATGGGGTGGTTCAGCCGAGCAGCGATGCGAGGGGAATGAAGTTCACGGTGTCGCCGGCCTGGATGGTCCGGCCCGCCGGGTTGTCGACCAGCCCGTCGCCCCAGACCATCGAGGTGAGCACGCCCGAACTCTGGTTGGCGAACAGGTCGAGCCCGCCCGCCGCGTTCCGCCGCACGCGCAGGAACTCGCGGCGCTTGTCGGCGCGCGGCCAGTCGAAATCGGCGCGCAACGGCACGGCCGCGGGCGCCACGCGCGTGGCGCCCTGCAGCGCGAGCAGGAAGGGCCGCACCAGCATCAGGAAGGTCAGGAAGCTCGACACCGGGTTGCCGGGCAGCCCCGTGACGTGGCAGGCGCCCTGCCCGTTCTTGCGCGCGATGGAACCGTAGGCGAAGGGCTTGCCGGGCTTCATCGACAGCGACCACAGCTGCAGCTCGCCCAGCGACTGCAGCGCGGCGCGGATGTGGTCTTCTTCGCCGACCGAGACGCCGCCGGTGGTGATGATGAGGTCGCTCGCCTCGGCCGCCTCGCGCAGCGCGGCGATGGTGGCTTCGCGGTTGTCGGGCACGATGCCCAGGTCGTTCACCTCGCAGCCCAGGCGGTGCAGCAGCGCGCGCATGAAGAAGCGGTTCGAGTTGTAGATCGCGCCGGGCTTCATCGCGTCGGGCGCGACCTCGCCGGGCATCACCAGCTCGTCGCCGGTGGAGAGCATGGCCACGCGCGGCTTGCGCGCGACCTGCAGTCGGTCGAAGCCGACGCTGGCGGCCAGGCCGAGCGCGGCGGGCGTGAGGCGTTCGCCGCGCTGGAGCACCACGTCGCCCGAGGCCACGTCCTCGCCTGCGCGGCGCACCCACTGGCCGGCCACGGGCGCGATGGCGATGCGCACCGCCCCCAGGCCGCCCTCTTGCGGCGTGGCGGCCGTGTCTTCCTGCATGACGACCGCGTCGGCGCCTTCGGGGATCTGCGCCCCCGTGAAGATGCGCGCCGCCGTGCCGGCCGCGAGCGGCGTGCCGACGGTGCCGGCGGGAATGCGCTGCGTCACGGCCAGCTCGGTGCCGGGCGTGGCGCAATCGGCCGCGCGCACGGCGTAGCCGTCCATCGCACTGTTGTCGCGCGGCGGCACGGTGAGGCCCGAGACGAGGTCCTGTGCCAGCACGCGCCCGTCGGCATTGAAGGTGCCGACGCTCTCGGCCGGCAGCAGCGGCCGGGCCTTGGCGAGCAGCACCGCGATCGCTTCATCGAGCGGCATCAACGGCGGGCGCGAGGACGAGGCGGCGAAGGGAACGGGAGAGGAATCAGCCATGGTGTCCGGGGTTGTAGTCGAAGCGCTCGCCGCTGTCGATCAACCACGTGGCAATGGCCTCGGCGTCGTTGAGGTCGAGCACCGGGCGCACCGTGGCCTCGGGCAGGCCGTCCGGCGCATCGGTGGCGATGGCGGTGACAAAGGGGTCGTCGATGTACAGCGCGGGGCGCGGCGCCTCGCCGTCGCCGCTCGGGCGCCAGACCTCGATCTTGAGCACGTCGCTGTGCCGGAAGCCCTCGACCAGCGCCCAGTCGACCGCCGGATGCAACTCGGCGAGCAGCTGGTGCACCGTGAGCTCGACCGGCACCTCGAACTCGCGCATCAGCGCGAGCCGCTGGTCGGACGCGACGACCACCTCGAAGGCCCCGGCTTGCCGGTGGCGCCAGGTGTCCTTGCCGACGTGGTCGATGTCGAAGCGGTGGTGCGCATGCTTGACCACCGACACGCGCAGCCCGCGCTGCTTGAGCACGGGAATCAGGCGCTCCACCAGCGTGGTCTTGCCTGCGCCGGAATACCCGGCGAAGCCGACGACCTTCATGCCGCGGACGCCCGGTCAGTCGCAGTGCTGGGCGATGTAGGCCTTGACGGCCTCGGCATCGGCCGGCAGCTGGACCACGCGCTTGGGCAAGGCTTCGATGCCTTCGAACTTCTTCGGGCGCGCGGGCTCCTCGCCCAGCGCCTCGACCACCGTGGCCGCGAACTTGATCGGCAGCGCGGTCTCGAGCACCACCATCGGCACGCCGGGCGTGAGCTGCTCTCGCGCGGCCTTGAGGCCGTCGGCGGTGTGCGGATCGATCAGCGTGGCGAAGCGCTTCTCGGTGTCGCGGATCATCGCGAGCCGGTCGGCGTGCGTGCTGCGGCCACTGCGAAAGCCGAAGCGCTCGGCGGCCAGCTGGAACGCCGGGTCGGCGCTCAGGTCGAAGCTGCCCGTCAGGCCCAGGTCGTCCACGAACAATTGGCGCAGGCGGTCTGCATCGCGGCCGACCAGGTCGAACACGAAGCGCTCGAAGTTGCTGGCCTTGCTGATGTCCATCGAGGGGCTGGAGGTTTCGTGCGTGTCGACCGCCGCGCGCACGCGATACACGCCGGTGCGGAAGAACTCGTCGAGCACGTCGTTCTCGTTGGTGGCGACCACCAGCGTCTGGATCGGCAGGCCCATCATGCGCGCCACGTGGCCCGCGCAGACGTTGCCGAAGTTGCCCGAGGGCACGGTGAAGCTCACCGGCTTGTCGTTGCTCGCCGTGGCCTGGAAGTAGCCCGCGAAGTAGTAAACAACCTGCGCCAGCAGGCGCGCCCAGTTGATCGAGTTGACCGTGCCGATGCGGTACTTGCGCTTGAAGCCCAGGTCGTTCGACACCGCCTTGACGATGTCCTGGCAGTCGTCGAACACGCCAGTGATGGCGATGTTGTGGATGTTGGCGTCCTGCAGGCTGAACATCTGCGCCTGCTGGAACGGGCTCATGCGGCCGTCGGGCGAGGTCATGAAGACACGCACGCCCTTCTTGCCGCGCATGGCGTACTCGGCCGCGCTGCCGGTGTCGCCACTGGTGGCGCCCAGGATGTTGAGCTCGGCGCCGCGGCGGGCCAGTTCGTACTCGAACAGGTTGCCCAACAGCTGCATCGCCATGTCCTTGAAGGCCAGCGTGGGACCGTTGGACAGGGCTTCGAGGTACACGCCGTCTTCGAGCTCGCGCAGCGGCACGATCTCGTCGGTGCCGAACACCTCGGCCGTGTAGGTCTTCGCGCAGATCGCCTTCAGGTCGGCCGCGGGAATGTCGTCGATGTACAGCGAGAGGATTTCGAAGGCCAGCTCGGCGTAGGGCAGCGTGCGCCACTTTGCGAGCGTGGCGGTGTCGACCTGCGGGTACGTCTCGGGCAGGTACAGGCCGCCATCGGGCGCCAGGCCTTCGAGGAGGATTTCGCAGAAGCGCTTGCGGTCGGCGTGGCCGCGGGTGCTCAGGTAGTTCACTTCAACTCTTCCTTGCGGATGCGCACGATGGGCTCGAGCACGGTCGGCAGCGCCTGCAGCTCGGCCATGACGTCATTGACGGTGCCTTCGCGCGCGTCGTGCGTGAGGATGATGAGGTCGGTCTGCGTCGAGCCTTCGCCGCCCACTTCGTCGGCTTCGCGCTGCAGCACGGCGTCGATGCTGATGCCGGCGGTGGCCAGCAGGCCCGTCACCTTGGCGAGCACGCCGGCCTGGTCGGCCACGCGCAGGCGCAGGTAGTAGCTGGTGACGACCTCGGCCATCGGCAGCACCTTCAGGTCGCTCATGGCGTCGGGATGGAACGCCAGGTGCGGCACGCGGTGTGCGGCGTCGGCGGTGTGCAGGCGGGTGATGTCGACGAGGTCGGCGATCACGGCGCTGGCGGTCGGCTCGCTGCCGGCGCCCTTGCCGTAGTACAGCGTGGTGCCCACGGCGTCGCCGTGCACGACCACGGCGTTCATGGCGCCCTCGACGTTCGCCAGCAGGCGCTTGGACGGCACGAGCGACGGGTGCACGCGCAGCTCGATGCCCTGGGCGGTGCGCTTGGTCACGCCCAGCAACTTGATGCGGTAGCCGAGCTGCTCGGCGTACTTGATGTCCTGCGCGGCAAGCTTGGTGATGCCTTCGACGTGAGCCTTGTCGAACTGCACCGGAATGCCGAAGGCGATGGCGCTCATCAGCGTGACCTTGTGCGCGGCGTCGACGCCTTCGATGTCGAAGGTGGGGTCGGCTTCGGCGTAGCCCAGGCGCTGGGCTTCCTTCAGCACGGTGGCGAAGTCCAGGCCCTTGTCGCGCATCTCGGACAGGATGAAGTTGGTCGTGCCGTTGATGATGCCGGCCAGCCACTGGATGCTGTTGGCCGTGAGGCCTTCGCGCAGCGCCTTGATGATCGGAATGCCACCGGCCACTGCGGCCTCGAAGGCCACCATCACGCCCTTGGCATGCGCGGCCGCGAAGATTTCGGTGCCGTGCACGGCAAGCAGTGCCTTGTTGGCCGTGACCACGTGCTTGCCGGCCGCGATGGCTTCGAGCACGAGCTGCTTGGCAATGCCGTAGCCGCCGATGAGTTCGATGACGATGTCGATGTCGGGGTTGGCGATGACTTCGCGCGCATCGGCGACCACCTTCACGCCTTCGCCGGCCACTTCGCGGGCACGGGCGGTGTCGAGGTCGGCCACCATGGTGATCTCGATGCCGCGGCCAGCGCGGCGCTTGATTTCTTCCTGGTTGCGCTGGAGCACCTTGAAGGTGCCGCTGCCGACCGTGCCTGCGCCGAGCAGGCCTACTTGGATGGATTTCATGGGAGGGGTCGCGTTCATGGTTTGGATGGGGTGAGAGACGGTGCTGTGGCGTCCACGAGGCGGCTGACGTAGCGCGGCAGGCTCCAGGCGCCGCCCGCGAAGCCGCGGCACATGCCGTCGCCGTTCGCACTGGTGCGCACGAAGGTCGTGCCGTTGAAGTGCCAGGTTTCGCTCGACCAGCAGTCGCCGATGCCGCGGCCCTTCATGGAAGAGGTGACGCTGGCGTCCTTGTCGTCGAACTCGCCGCTCGCTTCGAGCGACACGGGCGCATAGGGCGGCTTGTCGTTGGCGGTCCAGAGCAGCGTGGTGTAGTTGTACGCGCCCACGCCGCAGCCCAGCGCCAGAAGCACCTTGCGGTCGCTCAGGCGGTGAACCTCCACCGACCTGGCGTTGACCTGGTCCTGGTTGTTGCACTGCTCGCGCGCGTCTTTCAGGTCGAGCGACGGAAAGATGCGCGCGGCCAGCGCGTCGTCGCCAGGCCGCGCCTTCGGCGGCTTGACCACATGGACGACGGGCATGGGCACCGGCGGCAGCACGGAAGATTCGGGCTTGGCGCCCTTGCGCACCAGCGCACCCGGGGTGCCGACGCGGCCTTGTGCTTCGTCCATTTTCAGCAGCACGGCGTTGAGGCCGGCGAGCGACAGCGTCCACTTCTTGCCGCCGTTGGCAGTGACGGTGGCGTCGTCGCTCTTGAGCAGCTCGGGCAGCACTGCGCGGATCTGGCCCTGGTCGAAGCTGGCGGTTCCCGCGTCGAGGCCGGACAGGGCGGCCTTGCCGACCTTGAAACGCAGCGGCCCCTTGGCACTGCCGTCATCGCCGATCTGCAGTTGAATATCGAGGGCCGTGTTCGGCCCGGCCGCGCGGGTGATCAGCATCGACACCTGTTGGTGCTCCCCGCCGTCTGCCTGGTAGCCGGCGGCGCGGCAGGTCAGCGTGTTGTCGCAGACCAGTTCCCAGTCGTTGTGCGAGAACGAGACCGGATCTTTCTTCCCGGCCGCGCCGACAGACAGTGCGCCCAGCAAGAGCGCGGCAGCGACGCAGGCGGATTTCATGGTCCCGTCTTGCGACGCAACCGGTACTGCTCCAGGAACTTGGCGATGCGGTTGATGGCCTCGCGCAAGTCGTCTTCATGGGGCAGGAACACGATGCGGAAGTGGTCCGGCGTGGCCCAGTTGAAGCCGGTGCCCTGCACCAGCATCACACGGGTTTCCTTCAGCAGCTCGAGGAAGAACTGGCGATCGTCCGCGATCGGATAGACCGCGGGGTCGAGCTTGGGGAACATGTAGAGCGCGGCGCTGGGCTTGACGCAGCTCACGCCCGGAATGGCGGTGATCAGTTCGTAGGCCAGGTCGCGCTGGCGGCGCAGGCGCCCGCCTTCGCACACGAGGTCGTTGATGCTCTGGTAGCCGCCGAGCGCCGTCTGGATCGCCCATTGGCCCGGCACGTTGGCGCACAGGCGCATGTTCGAGAGCATGTTCAGGCCCTCGATGTAGTCGCGTGCGCTGCGCTTGTCGCCCGACACCACGAGCCAGCCGGCGCGGTAGCCGCACGAGCGGTAGCTCTTGGACAGCGAATTGAAGGTCAGCGTGAGCACGTCGGTCGACAGGCTGGCGATGGCCGTGTGCTTGACGCCGTCGTACAGCACCTTGTCGTAGACCTCGTCGGCGAAGATCACGAGGCCGTGCTCGCGGGCGATCTCGACGAGGCTCTTGAGCAACTCGTCGGAATACAGCGCGCCAGTCGGGTTGTTCGGGTTGATGACCACGATGCCCTTGGTGCGCGGCGTGATCTTGGCGCGGATGTCGGCCAGGTTCGGCATCCAGCCGTTGTCCTCGTCGCACAGGTAGTGCACCGGCGTGCCGCCCGACAGACTCGTGGAGGCGGTCCACAGCGGGTAGTCGGGGGCCGGCAGCAGCAGCTCGTCGCCGTCGTTGAGCAGCGCGTTGGTGGACATGGCGATCAACTCGCTGGCGCCGTTGCCCAGGTAGATGTCGTCGAGCGTGACGCCCGCGATGCCCTGCTTCTGGGTCTCGTGCATCACGGCCTTGCGCGCCGCGAAAACGCCCTTGCTGTCCGAGTAGCCCGCCGAGGTCGGCAGGTTGCGGATCATGTCCTGCTGGATCTCCTCAGGCGCATCGAAGCCGAACACGGCCAGGTTGCCGATGTTGAGCTTGATGATCTTCTGGCCTTCTTCCTCCATCTGCTTGGCGGCGTCCATGATGGGACCGCGGATGTCATAGAGGACGTTGGCCAGCTTGGCCGATTTCTTGAGCTGCTTCAAAGGGGCCCTCCCGGGCGGGTTTACTCGAAGGTCAAAGGCCCCTGCGGGCCTCGTGTCACTAGGGAAAACCTATAATTTGACCACAGTTCCCAGTGCCCCGATGAAGCTCCAGCCCGACAAATCCGACGTCCAGACCCTCACCGCACACGGCCCCGGCTGGGTCGCGATCAACAACGAAAAGGTGGAGGGCAGCGTGGTCGTGGGTTCGCGTGGCGAACGCTTTGCCTGGGATTGCACGCGTTTCGACCAGCTGGGCCCCGAACAATTCGCGCAATTGGCGTCGTTGGGCGCGGAATTGGTCATTTTCGGCAGCGGCAACCGCATCCGATTTCCCCAGCCCGCATGGCTGCAGCCCCTGATGGCGCAACGCACTGGCGTGGAGACCATGGACACCCCGGCAGCCTGCCGCACCTACAACATCCTGGCCGGCGAAGGCCGGCACGTCATCGCCGCCCTGCTCGTCGAGAGCCCGGCGGGTGGCTGAGAGAGGGGTTTTCGAGGTAAAATACCGGGTTGCGAACCGGCCAGCTACCCCAAGTTAGCAACGACCAATCCTCCGTTCATCGAGCAAGCCCGAAAAAGGCTGAGAGGGCTCGGAGAACGGAATCTAACGGAGAAAACAAGTTTCATGGCGATCGTTGTCAACAAACCCATTCCTGAATTCGACGCCAACGCCACGGGCGGCATCAAGGTTTCGAACACCTCGCACCTCGGCCACGTCATGGTCATGTATTTTTACCCGAAAGATAACACTCCGGGTTGCACGACCGAAGCGATGCAGTTCCGCGACCACTACAAAGACTTCGAAAAAGCCGGTGCCACGGTCTTCGGCGTGTCGCGCGACAACATGAAGTCGCACGACGAATTCAAGGCCAAGCTCGAACTCCCCTTCGAACTGATTGCCGACACCGAAGAAAAAATGTGCCACATGTTCGGCGTGGTCAAGAACAAGATCATGTACGGCAAGAAGGTCAAGGGCATCGAGCGCAGCACTTTCCTGATCGGCGCCGACGGCATCCTGAAGGCCGAATGGCGCGGGCTCAAGGTTCCAGGCCATGTCGAAGACGTCCTCAAGGCCGTCAAGGCACTCAAGAAGGCCGCCTGATCGCGCCGCAAGGCACCGGGCGTGCGCTTTTGCATCAAGTCGTGGGAATTGCCCCACGCGGTGTGCAAAGAGCCTCTGGTGCGTCTTTTGCGGTGTGCATAATGGCCTCATGCCGTTGAGCTCCACGACCGCATCCTCCGAACGAAGCCGCCTGGGTCTACAGGCGGCTTTTTCGTTTTCCGGCCCTCCTCTTTCTTCCTTGCGAGCGACCTGACCCATGCCATTGCCTCCCGCCCCCACGAAACGCGCCGCATTGCTCTCGCCGGACGCCATCGACGCACCCGCCCGTCCCTCGCACAGAAACTCGCGCCGTTCCGGCGATTCGCGCGACGACGCCCCCGCCAAGAGCGGACCGCAGCCGCTGGAGCTGTTCGACAACCTCGGCACGGAAGGCGGCGGCGATGCGCCTGTCGCCCGCCCGGCACGCCGCGCAAAAACCAAGGCTGCACCCGCCCCGGCACCCACGTCGGCACCGGTGAGCGCACCGCAGCAACAACAACCCGCGATGGTGCAAGTCGAGACGCGCGTGCCCACGCCCACCCCGGCAGCCGCCACGCCTATCGCGGCGCCCCAGCAGGCCCCGGCACGCCCCAAGCGCAAGTCCACCGGCCCCGCCAAGCTGTTCGTGCTCGACACGAACGTGCTGCTGCACGACCCGATGTGCCTGTTCCGCTTCGAGGAGCACGACATCTTCCTGCCGATGATCGTGCTGGAAGAGCTCGACGGCCACAAGAAGGGCACGACCGAAGTCGCGCGCAACGGCCGCCAGACCAGCCGCACGCTCGACGCGCTGGCCGCCGCGCAGGACGCAGACATCGACAAGGGCCTGAAGCTGGACACCACCGGCCACCGTGAAGCCGGCGGGCGCCTCTTCTTCCAGACCGCCCCGCTCGACTACTCGCTGCCGATCAGCCTGCCCCAGGGCAAGGCCGACAACCAGATCCTGGGCGTCGTGCACGCGCTGCGCGACGAGTACGCCAAGGACCGCCCGGGCAAGCCGAAGCAGGAAGTGGTGCTGGTGTCCAAGGACATCAACATGCGCGTCAAGGCGCGCGCGCTGGGCCTGGCCGCCGACGATTACCAGAACGACAAGACGCTGGAAGACGGCGACCTGCTCTACGCCGGTTCGCTCGCCCTTCCGCCCGACTTCTGGACCCGCCAGAGCAAGACGGTCGAAAGCTGGCAAAGCGGCAGCAACACCTTCTACCGGATCAGCGGTCCGCTGGTGCCCAACCTGTACATCAACCAGTTCGTCTTCTTCGAGGCGCCCGGCGAGCCGAGCATGTACGCGCGCGTCACCGAGATCCGCGACAAGACCGCGGTGCTCAAGACGCTCAAGGACTACAGCTCGGGCAAGAACGCGGTCTGGGGCGTGAACACGCGCAACCGCGAGCAGAACTTCGCGATGAACCTGCTGATGGACCCCGAGATCGACTTCGTCACGCTGACCGGCACGGCCGGCACCGGCAAGACGCTGATGGCGCTGGCCTCCGGCCTCACGCAGGTGCTGGACGACCGCCGCTACACCGAGATCATCATGACCCGCGCCACGGTGAGCGTCGGTGAAGACATCGGCTTCCTGCCCGGCACCGAGGAAGAAAAGATGGGCCCCTGGATGGGCGCACTCGACGACAACCTCGAATTCCTGGCCAAGGGCGACGGCGGCGGTGCCGGCGAGTGGGGCCGCGCGGCCACCAACGAGCTGATCCGCAGCCGCATCAAGGTCAAGAGCATGAACTTCATGCGCGGCCGGACCTTCCTGAACAAGTACGTGATCATCGACGAGGCGCAGAACCTCACGCCCAAGCAGATGAAGACACTGATCACCCGCGCCGGCCCCGGCACGAAGATCATCTGCATGGGCAACCTCGCGCAGATCGACACGCCCTACCTCACCGAAGGCTCGTCGGGCCTGACCTTCGCGGTCGACAAGTTCAAGGGCTGGCCGCACGGCGGGCACATCACGCTGGCGCGCGGCGAACGCTCGCGCCTGGCCGATTTCGCAAGCGACGTGCTCTAGATTCATCGGCTCCGGCCGACACAAGCCCGCGCATGCTCCCAGAGCATCGCGGGCTTTTTTTCGCCCGCCATGACAGGCTACTGACAAGACGTTGTCAGGAGGCGGCTCGCACCATCCAGGCTCCTTCCAACGCAACGAACGAAAGAGAGCACTTCATGACCACCCATGCCATCACCTGGTTCGAGATTCCGGTCGCCAACCTGGACCGCGCCCAGGCCTTCTACGAAACCGTGCTCGCGCGCAAGCTGCGCCGCGAAGACTTCGGCGGCAACCCCCTGGCCGTGTTTCCCTACGATGACCCCGCCACCGGCGGTGCACTGAAGCCCGGCGCCAACACCAGCGCGCAGGCGGGCAGCGGCATCCGCGTCTACCTCGACTGCATGCCCAGCATCGATGCCGTGCTCTCGCGCGTCGAAGCGGCCGGCGGGCAGATCGTGGCCCCCAAGTCGGCGCTGCCGCCGGGCATGGGCTTCATCGCCCACCTGCGCGACACCGAAGGCAACGAAGTCGGCCTGCACGCCCCCGCCTGAGACACCATGGCACAACGCAACTGGATTGCGGTCGCCAGCGCCGAGCACGCCCGGCGCGGCCGGGACCACCGGCCGCTCGGGTTCATGCAGGTGGGCCACGGCAAGCTCGCGCCGCTCAAGCGCGTGGCGGCGGGCGATCGCGTGGCCTACTACGCACCGGCCACGGTGTTCGGCGGCACGGACAAGCTGCAAAGCTTCGTGGCGCTGGGCATCGTGCAGTCGGGCGATCCGTACGAGTTCGACATGGGCAACGGCTTCGTCCCGTGGCGTCGCGACGTGGCCTACGTCGCCGCACACGAGGCGCCCATCGCCCCGCTGATCGAACGCCTCGCCTTCATCGAAACCCCGAAGCAATGGGGCTACAAGTTCCGCTTCGGCCTGTTCGACATCACCGACATCGACATGAAACTGATCGCGCAGACGATGAAGGCCGAACCGAAGGCGCTCCTGTTTTGAGCGCTTTCGCCCTCCTCATCCGCCACTTCCGGAGAAAAAACGCATGGACCCCATCCGCCAACACCACGACGCCTTCCGCGTCTGCGGCCTCACGGTACGCACCACCAACCGCGAAGAGATCGACCCCGCCACCGCACGCATCGGCGCGCTGTGGAACCGCTTCTTCGGCGAACAGACCTACGAGTCGACGCCGCACCGCACCAGCGACACGCGCATCTTCAGCGTCTACTCCGCCTACGAATCGGACGCGCACGGCGCCTTCGACATGACGGCCGGCGTCGCCGTCTCGGATGGCGCCAACAGCGTCGCCATCGAAGCCGGCGACTACCTCGTGTTCAGCGGCCGCGGCGAGATGCCGCAGATGGTGATCGCCACCTGGCAGCGCATCTGGCAGTATTTCGAGGCGCACCCGGAAATCGTTCGCCGCTACCGCAGCGATTTCGAAGCCTACGAGGGGCCGGACGCAGTGGCGATCCACATCGGAGTCTCATGAGCACACGCAAGGGCTGGCGCGACAGGCTGGCCGGCTACCCGAACCTGCCGAACGTGAAGGCCATTCCCCCGGCCATGCGCGCGCGGCATGGCGAGGGCACCATCGCCACGCCCTCGCCCGCCGAGGTCGAGGAGGCCATGCGTGGCGTGCCCGAAGGCCGGCTCGCGACCGTGCTCGGCATCGGCGAAGACATCGCGGCGCGCCACCAGGCCACCATCGGCTGCACCGTGACCACGGCCATCTTCGCCTACATGGTGGCCCATGCCACCGAGGAAGCCATGACGACCGGCGCCGGTCGCACGCCAGGCACACCGTACTGGCGCACGCTCAAGATCGGCGGCGAGCTCAACCCGAAGTACCCGGGCGGCATCGAGGCCCAGATGTCGCGGCTCGAGGCCGAAGGCCACACGGTGGTCCAGCGCGGCAAGCGCTACTTTGTCGAGGACTTCGCCAGGAAGCTCGTCGGAACGCGTTGATGCGACGCGCCGACCGCCTCTTCCAGCTCGTGCAGCTCATCCGCGGCCGCCGGCTCACCACGGCCGCCTTCCTGGCGCAGCGCCTGGAGGTGTCGGAGCGCACGGTGTACCGCGACGTGGCCGACCTGCAGCACCAGGGCGTGCCGATCGAGGGCGAGGCCGGCGTCGGCTATCGGCTCGGCGCGGGCTTCGAGCTGCCGCCGCTGATGTTCACGCAGGACGAAGCGTCGGCGCTCGTGGCCGCCGCGCGCATGACCCAGAGCTGGGTCGATCCGGCGATGGCGCGCAACATCGAAACCGGCCTGGGCAAGATCCTGTCGGTGCTGCCACCGGCGGCGCGCGTGTCGGCCGAGGCGCTGGCGTTGTATGCGCCCGCGCTCGGTCTCGACGACGCCCTGCGCACCCGGCTGCAGACGCTGCGCGAGGCCGTGCAGGCGCACCAGAAGCTGCGGCTGCACTACCGCGACGTCTCGGGCGATGCCAGCGAGCGCACGGTGCGTCCGCTGGGCTGCTTCTACTGGGGCAAGGTCTGGACGCTCTCGACGTGGTGCGAGCTGCGCAACGATTTCCGCGGCTTCCGGGTCGACCGCATGGAGACCGTGGAGGTGCTCACCACGCGCTTCCAGGACGAACCCGGCAAGACGCTGGCCGATCTGCTGCGGCAGGTGAAGGCCGAGGCACAGCGCCACAAGGTGTGGGAGCAGAAGCCGCCGGCCTCGATGTCCGAGCCTGGCAGCGACGCCGGCTGACGAGCTGCCCTGCGGTCAGTACTCGTCGTTGTTGCTGTAGCCGACGAGGTTCTCGAACTTGGTGATCGGCTTCAGGAAGGCCAGTTTCACCGTGCCGGTCGGGCCGTTCCGGTGCTTGCTGATGATCACCTCGGCCACGCCCGGTTCCTTCGACTCCTTGTTGTAGTAGTCGTCGCGGTAGATGAACATGATGATGTCCGCGTCCTGCTCGATGGCGCCGGATTCGCGCAAGTCGCTCATCATGGGGCGCTTGTCGGTACGCGCTTCCACGCCGCGGCTGAGCTGCGACAGCGCGATCACCGGGCACTTCAGTTCCTTGGCCAGCATCTTCAGGCCGCGCGAGATTTCACCCACGGCCGTGGCGCGGTTCTCGTCGCCCGAGCTGCTGGTGGACATGAGCTGCAGGTAGTCGACCACGATCAGGCCGAGGCGCCCGTACTGGCGCGCCAGCCGGCGCGCATTGGCGCGCAGTTCGCTGGACGAAAGGCCCGGCGTCTCGTCGATGTGCAGCGACACCGTGCGCAGCTTCTCGATGGCCTCGGTCAGGCGCGGCCACTCCTCGTCGCTGAGCTTGCCGGTGCGCAGGTGGCCCTGGTCGATGCGACCGATGGAACCCACGATACGCACTGCCAGCTGGGCGGCGCCCATTTCCATCGAGAACACCGCCACCGGCAGCCCCTCTTCGAGCGCCACGTGCTCGGCGATGTTGATCGCCAGCGAGGTCTTGCCCATCGACGGACGCGCGGCCAGCACGATCATGTCGCCCGGCTGCAGGCCCGAGGTCATCTTGTCGAAGTCGTTGAAGCCCGTGCGCACGCCCGTGATGTCGTTCGGGTTCTCGGCCATCTCGGTCACGCGGTCGAGCAGCTCGACCACCAGGGAATCCATGCTCTGGAAACCCTGCTTCATCCGCGTGCCTTCTTCGCCGATGTTGAAGATCTTCTGTTCGGCTTCGTCCAGGATCTTGTCGACCGGCTTGCCCTGCGGATTGAAGGCGTTGGTGGCGATCTCGTCGGCGGCGGTCACGAGCTTGCGCAGGATGGAGCGCTCGCGCACGATCTCGGCGTAGCGCCGGATGTTGCTCGCGCTCGGCACGTACTGCGCGAGCGAGTTCAGGTAGACCAGCCCGCCGATGTCGTCGGCCTTGCCCAGGTTCTGCAGCTGCTCGAAGACCGTGATCACGTCGGCCGGCTTGCTGGCATTGATCAGCCCGCCGATGGCCGCGTAGATCAGCTTGTGCTCGTGGCGGTAGAAGTCGCCATCGACCAGCAGGTCGCCCATGCGGTCCCAGGCGCCGTTGTCCAACAGCAAGCCCCCCAGCACGCTGGATTCGGCCTCGATGGAGTGAGGCGGAATGCGCAATTGCGCGATCTGGCGGTCGGCCGACGAATCATTGTCGGCATAGGAGAAAACGGCGGACATGGACTTCCCTTGCAACCCTGCATGCTAAGCCGCGCAGGGCGCGGCGTGTGTGGACAAGGTTGTTAATAAACAGTGAACTTCCGGTGCGGCGAGGTGGACAACTCGCGCGCAGAAAAGAAAAAGCCGCCCGAAGGCGGCTTTCTTACGTCAGCGCACCGGGCGCTGTGAACGATCAGGCGGTTTCGCCGTAGACCGTGACGGTGATCTCGACGACCACGTCGGTGTGCAGCGAGACGCTCACGGTGTTGTCGCCAACGACCTTGATCGGGCCGTTGGGCAGACGCACTTGCGACTTGGCAACCTTGTAGCCTTGCTTGTTCAGCTCTTCGGCGATGTCGCCGTTGGTGACCGAACCGAACAGACGGCCGTCCACGCCAGCCTTTTGGGTCAGCTTGACGGTCGAGCCGGCGAGCTTCTCGCCCTGGGCTTGCGACTCGGCCAGCTTGGCGGCCGCAGCCTTTTCGAGTTCGACGCGCTTGGCTTCGAATTCGGCCTTGTTGGCAGCGGTGGCGCGACGGGCGCGACCCGAGGGGATCAGGAAGTTGCGTGCGTAGCCGTCCTTGACCTTGACGATGTCGCCCAGGCCGCCGACGTTCAGAACCTTGTCCAGAAGAATGATTTGCATGGTGTGTGCTCCTTCTTAGACGCGGTGCTGGTCGCTGTACGGCACCATGGCCAGGAAGCGCGCGCGCTTGATGGCGGTGTTCAGCTGACGCTGGTAGATCGCGCGCGTGCCGGTCAGGCGTGCGGGGATGATCTTGCCGTTTTCGCTGATGAAGTCACGCAGCGTGTCGATGTCCTTGTAGTCGATTTCTTCGACGCCAGCGACGGTGAAACGGCAGAAGCGCTTGCGCTTGAACAGCAGCGACTGGGTGTTGCGCTTCGGGCGCTTGTCTTTGTTGAATTTCTTGAACGTGGCCATTGGGGGACCTCTTGTCGAAAATTAATCTTGCTGAAAATCCTGGATGTGCAGGACCGGATGCTTGCCGTTGCCCGGTGTCGCGAGAAACCCCTGGAATCGCCAGAGACTTCCCATCGACTGCGCTGCGAGCCGCTCGGCGATGGCGCCGAACGCAACGGCCTTGAGGGCCGTCTTCACCTGCCGGGGCTTTCCCGCCTCCTGGAGCGTCGACTCATGGTCGAGCTTCAGATCGAGGGCGGGCAGGCCGGCTGGCGTGTATCGCAGGGTTCCGAGTTCGGCGACAGAGGCGGTCAGCAGAAGCTGGTTGACCCCGGTCGCCGCAGCGGCAGCCGTCACGCCATCAGTTGTTGTTGGCGGCGTATTCGGCCTGCTGGGCCTTGCGGGCCTCTTCGCGCTCGACCGTCTTCATCATCGACGAAGGACCGGTGTCGGCCTTCTTCTTCTGAACGGTCAGGTGACGCAGCACGGCATCGTTGAACTTGAACGCGTGTTCCAGTTCACCCATCACGGCTTGTTCAGCTTCGATGTTGACGCACAGGTAGTGGGCCTTGTTGAGCTTGTTGATCTGGTAAGCCAGCTGACGGCGGCCCCAGTCTTCAACGCGGTGGACCTTGCCGCCGCCGGCCGTGATCAGGCCCTTGTAACGCTCCAGCATGGCCGGAACTTGTTCGCTCTGATCCGGGTGGATGAGCAAGATGATTTCGTAGTGACGCATGGCACTCCTTGTGGATTCTTCCGTGGAAGAGGAAAAGCCACCCGCAGCGTCGGGCGCGGTATGGCAAGGCAAAGCCGGCGATTATAGCCCTGTCTTGCGCGATCCGGCAAGGCACCTCAGTCGTTGAGGGCCTTGTCGAGGGCAGCGGCCTTCTCCGGGCCCACGGCGGCACGGATCTTGGGCGCCAGTGCCAGGAGGTCTTCGTAGCTGGTCGTACCTTCGACCTGGAGGTTGAGCCGGAAGCCCATCAGGCCCAGGCTGCCGGTCAGCTGGGTGGCAATCGGATACGCGTCCTTGTAGCGCTGCTGCCGGCTGCGGCCGGAAGATGCAACAGGCGCCGGGGCCGCCGAAACTGCGGGCGCCACGGCTGGCGGCTGGCCGGCCAGAGGCGCCAGCAGGCCCAGGGCGACCATCTGCTCGACCTCTTCGCGCCCGATGCCCAGCCCTGAGGCCAGCACGTCGTCGATCGAGCGCTTGCCATCGAACTGGATGAAGGCCGAGCGCTGGCGCGGCGTCAACGGCACCGAGCGGTCCTTGAGGACCTGCTGTCCGGCTTCCGTCTTGACAAGAATCATGGGGGTCTCCGGCGAAGTGCTGACACAGGCCCTGACGGGCCCGCATCACCTCAGGCAGGCAGCCGGATTGCGCCGCCTGCGAATGTCACGAGTCTGACACCGGAAACGCACTTTGTTTCATTTGCACAGGCAGGCACGGGGGGAATCCCCCATGGGGATTTCCGCCATTCGTCGCGCTGCACCACGCGGCGGGGCATGCCCGCCGCGCGCAGGCTCAGCCTCTTTGGGCCAGCTGCTGCCAAGTGTCGATCACGCTGTCCGGGTTCAGCGAGATCGATTCGATGCCCTGCTCCGCCAGCCACAGCGCGAAGTCCGGGTGGTCGCTGGGGCCCTGGCCGCAGATGCCGACGTACTTGCCTTCGGCCTTGCAGGCCTTGATGACGCGGCTCAGCAGTGCCTTGATGGCCGGGTCGCGCTCGTCGAAGTCGGCCGCCAGCAGCTCGAGGCCGGAGTCGCGGTCCAGGCCCAGCGTGAGCTGGGTCAGGTCGTTCGAACCGATCGAGAAGCCGTCGAAGAACTTCAGGAACTCTTCCGGCAGCACGGCATTGCTCGGCACCTCGCACATCATGATCAGCTTGAGCGCGTTCTCGCCGCGCTTGAGGCCATGCTCGCCCAGCAGCGTGGTCACGCGCTCGGCCTGGCCCAGGGTGCGCACGAAGGGCACCATGATCTGCACGTTGGTCAGGCCCATGTCGTTGCGCACGCGCTTGAGCGCCTCGCACTCCATGGCAAAGGCTTCGCCGAAGTCGGCGCTCAGGTAGCGCGCCGCGCCGCGGAAGCCCAGCATCGGGTTTTCTTCTTCCGGCTCGTAGCGGCTGCCGCCGATCAGCTTGCGGTACTCGTTCGACTTGAAGTCCGAGAGGCGCACGATGACGGGCTTGGGCCAGAACGCAGCGGCGATGGTCGCGACGCCCTCGGTCACCTTGTCGACGTAGAACGCGCGCGGCGAGGCATGGCCGCGGGCCACCGACTCGACGGCCTTCTTCAGGTCGTTGTCGACGTTCGGGTAGTCGAGGATCGCCTTCGGGTGCACGCCGATGTTGTTGTTGATGATGAACTCAAGGCGGGCCAGGCCCACGCCGTGGTTCGGCAGCTGCGCGAAGTCGAAGGCGAGCTGGGGGTTGCCCACGTTCATCATGATCTTCAGATCGATCTCGGGCATCACGCCGCGCTGCACTTCGGTCACTTCGGTCTCGAGCAGGCCGTCGTAGATGAAGCCGGTGTCGCCCTCGGCGCAGCTCACGGTGACGAGCGTGCCGTCCTTGAGCAGGTCGGTGGCGTCGCCGCAGCCGACCACGGCCGGAATGCCGAGTTCGCGCGCGATGATGGCCGCGTGGCAGGTGCGACCGCCACGGTTGGTGACGATGGCGGCGGCGCGCTTCATCACCGGTTCCCAGTTGGGGTCGGTCATGTCGGTGACGAGCACGTCGCCGGCCTGCACCTGGTCCATTTCGCTGATGTTGTGCACGATGCGCACGGCACCCGTGCCGATCTTCTGGCCGATGGCACGGCCTTCGGCCAGCACGGCGCCCTTGCCCAGCAGCTTGTAGCGCTGCTCGGCCTTGCCCTGCTGCTGGCTCTTCACCGTTTCAGGACGCGCCTGCAGGATGTAGAGGTGGCCGTCGGTGCCGTCCTTGCCCCACTCGATGTCCATCGGGCGGCCGTAGTGTTCTTCGATCACCAGCGCGTAACGGGCCAGTTGCTCGACGTCGGCGTCGCTCAGCGAGTAGCGGTTGCGCTGCTCGGCCTTGACGTCGGTGGTCTTGACCAGCTTGCCGCTCGCCTTTTTCTCTTCGGGCGTGGCGAACTCCATCTGGATCAGCTTGGAGCCGAGATTGCGGCGGATGACGGCCTTCTTGCCGGCCTTGAGGGTCGGCTTGTGCACGTAGAACTCGTCAGGATTCACCGAGCCCTGCACCACCGTCTCACCCAGGCCGTAGCTCGAAGTGATGAACACGACCTGGTCGAAGCCCGACTCGGTGTCGATGGTGAACATCACGCCGGCGGCGCCGAGGTCGGAGCGCACCATGCGCTGCACGCCGGCCGAGAGCGCGACCACGTCGTGCTCGAAGCCCTTGTGCACGCGGTAGCTGATGGCGCGGTCGTTGTAGAGGGAGGCGAACACCTCCTTCATCTTGTGCAACACGTCGTCGATGCCGACCACGTTCAGGAAGGTTTCCTGCTGGCCGGCGAACGAGGCGTCGGGCAGGTCTTCGGCGGTGGCCGAGGAGCGCACGGCGAACGAAGCGGCGGGGTTGCCGGCGCTCAGCGTGGCGAAAGCCTCACCGATGGCTTTCTGCAGGTCGGCCGGGAACGGCTGGGCTTCGACCATGGCACGGATTTCGGCGCCGGCCGCAGCCAGGGCGCGCACGTCTTCGGTGTCCAGCGCAGCCAGGCGCTTGCTGATCTTGTCGGCCAGGCCGTCGTGCGCCAGGAACTGGCGGAACGCGTGGGCCGTGGTCGCAAAACCGGTCGGCACGCGCACGCCCTGTGGCAGCTGCGAGATCATTTCGCCGAGGCTGGCGTTCTTGCCGCCAACCGACTCGACGTCGGTCATCCTCAGGTTTTCAAATGGCACGACCAGTGCGGTCGCCTCGAAAAGTGCAGACATGGGGAAGCTCCAGAAGTTGAAACCGGCGCTGCATGCAGACGGCGCAGCACGATCGTTGTCGTTGCTTTGGGTGCGGTCGCGGTGTGCATGGAAAGAATTCGAGGGGGTGGGGAAAGCGGATTCCCGATAATGGCCCGGATTGTAGGCGTGGCAGGTCGCGCGCGCCGCAGGACTCCGCCGCAAAAGCAACACCATGCATACACGCACCGTTTTCTTCGTCTCCGACGGCACCGGCATCACCGCCGAAACCTTCGGCAACGCCGTTCTGGCCCAGTTCGAGATGAAGCCGCGCCACGTGCGGCTGCCGTTCACCGACACAGTCGACAAGGCGCACCAGGCGGTGCGGCAGATCAACCATACGGCCGAGGTCGAGGGCGTTCGGCCCATCGTCTTCACCACACTGGCCAACATGGACGTGCTTGGCGTGATCGAAACCGGCTGCAAGGGCATGCTGCTCGACATGTTCGGCACCTTCGTTCGGCCGCTCGAAATCGAACTGGCCATGAAGTCGAACCACCGCATCGGCCGCTTCAGCGACGTCAGCAAGAGCAAGGCCTACAACGACCGCATCGCGGCCATCGACTTCAGCCTGCAGCACGACGACGGCCAGAGCCACCGCGACCTGGAAGGCGCCGACGTGATCCTGGTCGGCGTGAGCCGCAGCGGCAAGACGCCCACCTCGCTCTACCTGGCGATGCAGCACGGCCTGAAGGCGGCCAATTACCCACTGATTCCCGAAGATTTCGACCGCCGCCAGCTCCCGCCGGCGCTGAGCCCGCACCGGAAGAAGATCTTCGGCCTGACGATCCAGCCCGAGCGGCTGAGCGAGATCCGCAACGAGCGCCGGCCCAACTCGCGCTACGCCAGCCTGGAGAACTGCCGCCACGAAATCAGCGAGGCCGAGGCCATGATGCGGCGCGCCGGCATCCGCTGGCTCTCGACGACCACCAAGTCGATCGAGGAAATCGCCACCACGATCCTGCAGGAGCTGCGGCCGGAGCGGCTGGTCTACTGATTTGCTATCTTTTCAGTAGCAAACACCGCCCACCCGACGGACTATCCGAACAGATACTGCGTGACGCCGTCCGTGCCGGTCACCGGCTGGCAGGGCATGCGCCAGACGGCCTCGATCAGCGCAGGCTGCAGCACCTCGGCGGTCGCCCCCCGGCGCAGGCCGTCAGGCGCACCCAGCACCACCACCTCGTCGGCATAGCGCCGCGCCAGGTTCAGGTCGTGCAGCACCGCCACCACACCCACGCCCCGCGCCGCCCAGGCGCGCAGCAGACGCATCGCCGAATGCTGGTGCGCAAGGTCGAGCGCGGCGGTGGGCTCGTCGAGCAGCAGCCACCGGCTCGCGCCGTCGGGGCGCGGATGCCAGAGCTGGGCCAGCGCCCGCGCCAGGTGGACCCGCGCCTTCTCGCCGCCCGACAGCGTGTTGAGGATGCGCGGCGCCAGCGCCGTGACGTCGGTCAGGGCCATCGCCTCGGCCATGATCGCGTCCTCGTCGCGGGTCGGTGTGCGGCGGTGTGGGTAGCGGCCGAGCGCGACGATGTCCTGCGCCGTGAAGTCGAAGGCGACCGCGCTTTCCTGCGGCATCAGGGCCCGGCGCAATGCCAGCGTGGGTATGCCGTGGTCTGACAGCGGCCGGCCGTCGAGCGTCGCCCTGCCCTGCGTCGGCTCGCGCTGGCCGGCCAGCACCGACAGCAGCGTCGACTTGCCCGCGCCGTTCGGGCCGAGGATCGCGGTCACGCGGCCCGGCGCCAGTTCGACCGACGCGTTGGTCAACAAGGTCTTGGCGCCGATGCGCACCTCGACGCCGACGCACGCCAGCGTCCCATTTCCCGTCGCCGTCGTCATACGCGCCCCCTGAAATGCCGCAGCATCAAGAGGAACATCGGCACGCCGATGAAAGCCGTGAGCACGCCCAGCGGCAGTTCGGCCGGAGCCATGACGGTGCGCGCCACCGTGTCGGCCGCGAGCACCAGCGCCGCGCCCAGCAGCGCCGAGGCCGGCAGCACGACGCGGTGGTCGGGCCCGGCCACCATGCGCACCCAGTGCGGCGCGATCAGGCCGATGAAACCGATGATCCCGGTCGTGGCCGTCACCGCGCCCACCGCCACCGCGGTGATGACCACGGCACGTCGCTTGGTGCGTTCCACGTCCACGCCGAGCAGCGCCGCCTGCGCCTCGCCGAGCGCGATGGCGTTCAGGGGCGAAGCGAGCGATGCCGCGGCCCAGCACGAGAGCAACACCGCCACGCCCACCAGGATGACCGCGCTCCAGCGCGCACCGCCCAAGCTGCCCAGCAGCCAGAACTGCAGGCTGCGCAGTTGCTCGTCGGTCGCCATCACGCTCAGCAGGCCGAGGCCGGCGCCGGCCAGCGCGTTGATCGCGATACCTGCCAGCAGCATCAGCGCCATGCGCGTGCCGCCGTCGTTGCGCGACAGGCCGTAGATCAGCAAGGTCACGACGAAGCCACCGCCGAAGGCCATGAGCACCAGCGTCCAGCTGCCGAGCGTGCGCGGCAGCATTGGCCAGAACGAGGCGCCCAGCACGATGGTGACGCCGGCCGCCAATGCCGCGCCGCTGCTGATGCCGATCAGCCCCGGGTCGGCCAGCGGATTGCGGAACAGCCCCTGCATCAGCGTGCCCGCCATGCCGAGCCCCGCACCCGCCGCCACGCCGAGAACCAGGCGCGGCAAGCGGATGTTGAGGAAGACGAGGTGCTCGGGCGACTGGCTGCTTGCACCCAGCCCCAGCGAGGTCAGCACGTTCCACAGCTGCGAAAGACTGATGGCGTAGGCACCCGACACGGCGCCCACCGCGAGGGCCGCGACGAGCAGCACCGCGCTGCCGCAAAGCACGGCACGCGCCCCGAAGCGCTGGCTCATGCGAGCGCGGCCCGGAACTTGTCGTGCAGTTCGCCGATGGCGGCCGGCAGGCGCGGGCCAAAACCCAGCAGCAGCAAGGCGTCCTGCGTGATGAGCGCACGCTTCTTGTACGCCGGCGTGAGCGCCAGCTCGGGCCGCTGCCAGAAGCGCTCGACGCCGCCGTGCGCCTCGATGCTCTGCGTGCTTGTGAGGATGATGTCGGGCGCCGCACTGGCCATGGCCTCGGCCGTCATCGGTCGGTAGCCGTGGAAGCCGCCCAGCGCATTCACGCCGCCCGCGAAGCCGATCACCGCATGCGCCGCGGTCTTCTCGCCGGACACCTGCGGGCTCGCGCTGTGCGACAGCACGAACAGCACCTTCGGCTTGCGGCCCTTCGCGCCGCCGATGCGCTGCAGGACCTGCGCCCATTCGGCATCGAGCCGGCCTTGCAACTCACGCGCCTGTGCTTCCTTGGCGGCAGCGCGACCCACGGCCTGCACCTTGCGCTGCACTTCGCCCCAGCTGTGATCGGCTTCGATGATCTCGACCTTGACGCCGGCCGTGCGAATCTGGTCGAGCACGACGGTCGGGCCCGACTCGTTGGTCGCGATGATCGCGTCGGGCTTCAGCGAGAGCAGCCCTTCGGCCGACAGCTGACGCATGTAGCCCACCTTGGGCGTGGCACGCGCCGCAGCGGGAAACAGGCTGGTCGTGTCGGTGCCGACCAGCTGGCCTTCGGCGCCGAGCGCATAGACCACCTCGGTGATCGCACCGCTGACCGTGACCAGCCGTGGCAGCCGCTTGCTGTCCTGTGCGAACGCGGGCCATGCGCCCGCGCCGAGCGCTGCAGCAGACAGCAGGCGCAGCGCATCACGGCGACGCGGCACGGAAGAAGAAAGAAAAGAGGAATCTCGTTGGTCAGTCATGGGGTCACGGACAGCGAAAGAGAAAGATGCGCGTCAGCCGCGCCGGGGAATGTTGTGCGCGATGCGCCAGAGCACACCGGTCGGGTCGGTCAGCGTGAAATCGACCATGCCCCACGGGCGCTCGGCGGGCGGCGTGGTCTGCACTGCGTAGCGTTCGGTCAGCCGCTGCGCCTGCACGCGGTCCCACCAGGCCAGCGCGTCGTCGACGAGCAGATGCATCATGAAATTCTCTGCATGGGTCTGGACGTAGAAGTCCTGCAGCAGGAAGCTGCTCTCGCCACAGAAGAAGTAAGCAATGCCGTCCTCGTTCGAGGCCAGCGTGAAGCCCAGGTCCTGGTAGAAGGCGATGGAGAGCGCGAAGTCTTTCGCCGGCACGAAGGCCTTGATCTCAACCACGCCCGGAACGGCGTCGGCACTCATCGCGCTTGCACCTCAGAGGTGGCCAGGCGCGAGAGCTTGGCCACGATCTCGCGCCACTCCGTGCGCTCGGGCACGCCCGGCTTGCGCGCACCGAAGAACATCGCCATCAGCTCGCCCTCGCCGTCGAAGGCTTCGACCGAAGTCACGATGCCGTCGCTGGTCGGCTTCTGGACGATCCACACGCTCGCGATGCGGTCTTCGCGCAGGTGCAGGTTGAAGCCGGGGTCGAGCACGTTGAGCCACTGCATGCCGTGCATCTCCATCGGCTCGATGCGCACGACCGGCCCCGAGTGGATCTGGATGCAGCCGGGGCTGCCGACGAACACCATGATCGGCGTGCCGTCGAACGAAGCCTCGAGCAGCAGCTCGCGCACGGCGCTGGTCTCGCCGCGCTGCGTGAACTCGCCTTCGGTGAGGCGAAAGCTCTGCTGGCGCTCCACGTCGAACTTGTTGAGCAGGCCGAAGAATTCGTGCGTGTCCTGCATGCCGCGCCAGGCGTCGGCCAGTGCGACCGCATCGATGGCGCTGTCGTCGCGCGGCGCCGCCTTCTTCTCGGCGGGCGCGAACTGCACGGGTTCGTCGGTTGCGGCGGTGTAGGTGTCGATGACCGACTGGAACGCATCGCGATCGGTCGCGTCGCGCACGAAGATCTTGTGCACCGCCACGCCCTGCGGATTGAAGAACTGCAGGCTCAGCGACGGCGGCACGCCGGCATTGGCCGCCGCCTCGCTGACCGCGAACCCTGCATGCCAGCGGCTGAAGAACAGGCGCAGGTCGATGACCTCGCCCAGCGCGAGCCCCATCGCGTCGCTGCCGGACACCTTCTCGTAGACGCCGGTCTTCTCGTGCACCGTGGTCTCGTTGCGGGTGAGCGCCAGCACGGGGCCGCACAGCTCCAAGGCTTGCAGCAGCTCGACCCACGGGCCCTCCAGCCGCGTGGCGCGCAGCGCCTTGTCGTGTGCGCCCGTGTGTGCCGCAATGGCGGCGCCTTCGCTCAGGCCCATGGCCGCGGCCGCGTCCTTGTGGCGCATGCCCTTGGCGCGCAGTTCGGCGAAACGGGTGCGGATGTCTTCGGCATTCATCGGGTGTCCTTTGTTGTGAGGGCGGATCAGAAGTCCGCCACGAGCGAGACGTTGAAGCTTCGGCCCGGCTGGGTGTAGGCGTCGCGGATGGCCGAGGTGGTCGTCACGCCGCGCACATCGCTCCACATCCAGTAGCGCTTGTTGGTGAGGTTGGTCACCGACGCGTTCAGGCGCAGGTCCTTGCGGATGCGCCACTGCGCGCTGATGTCCAGCGTGGTGGCCGCCGGCGTGCGGAACTGCAGGCCCGTGGTCACTTCGCTGCGATCGACGTCTTCCCACTCTTTGGCGCCATGATGAACCGCATCGAGGCGCACGCTCCAGGCCGGTGCCTGGTACTTGAGTCCGGCGCTGAACTTCTGCGGATCGATCGAGTTGAGCGGCCGGTTGTTGGTGCGGTCGCGGCCCTGCGTGCGGCCGTAGGCGAAGGGCACGGAGAAACCGTTGCCGTTCTCGGTGAAATCGAGCTCGCCCTTGATCTCGAAGCCGCTGATGCGCGCGCGTCCGACGTTGACGGTCTGGTAGATCAGCGGGTCGATGCGCGGAATGCCGCGCCCACCCACGAGCCTGTCGTTCTCGATGAGGTCCTTGTAGTCGCCGGTGAAGGCGGCCACGTCGAAGCTCAGGAGGCCGGTGCGACCGCGCACCCCGAGTTCGATGTTCTGGCTCTTCTCGGGCTTGAGGTTCGGGTTCGGGATCGTCTTGTAGCCCGAGATCACGTTCTCGAAGAAGTTGTTCACCTGGAACGCGTTGGGCGCCTTGAAGCCCGAGGCGTAGTTGCCGTACACGCTGAACTGCGGCGTGGCGCGGAACAGCACGCCCAGCTTGGGCGACACGGCCGAGCCCGACAGCGACACGGCCTGCGCGTTGAAGCCCGCCTGCTTCGCGTCGAGCGAGAAGCGGTCGAAACGGATGCCGGGCGTGATGCTCCAGCGGTCGTGAATGAACTCGTCCTGCACATAAAAGGCGGTCGAGGTTTCGCGCGTGTCGGGGAAGCGCTTGAGCGGGTAGCTCTCGCCGGCTGGCGGCACGAGGCCGGTCTGCAGGTTCTCGACATTGGTGCGCGTGTAGTCCAGGCCGTAGGTGATCTTCTGGGCCCAGCTGCCCATGCGGATCGTCTTGTCGGCCTGCAGGCCGAACTGCCAGGTGTTCTCGTCGTAGGTGACGTCGCGCGTGCGGTCGGCCGCGGTGAAACGGTCTTCGTGGATGTACTCACGCGAACCTGCCTTCTGGTAGCTCACGACGGCGAGCAGGTTGTCGGCCACGACGCTGTTCAGGCGCAACCGGCCTTCGTAGGTCAGGCGGTCGCGGTCGAGGTCGGTCTTGGCGTCGAGGCCGATCACCGAGGTGGATGCATACGGCGGCTTGGCGACGCCCGACAGCAGGTTGTAGCGGCTGCTCTTCTCGACGTGCTCGAAAGTGAAGGCATGGCGCTGGTCGGCGTTGGGCGTGAGGATGGCCTTGGCCAGCAGCGAACGGGTCTGGTCGCGCTGCGGATTGGGCGTGGTGCGGTCGAGGTTGGGCACGTTGAGCGAGCCCCGGTTCTCGAGTTCGCTGGCGTGCCCCAGGTTGGCGGACACGAGCCACTCGAGCACGTCGTTCGCCTTGCCCGCCAGCGTGACGCCGCCGCGCACGCCGTTGTCTTCGCCGCTGTAGCCGATGTTCGCACTGCCGCCGAAGGTCTTGCCATCGCGCATGAAGGACGAGGGCTCGCGGGTGATGAAGTTGACCAGCCCGGCCAGGCCGTCCGAGCCGTACAGCGCCGAGGCCGGGCCCTTGATGATCTCGATGCGCTCGACGAGGCTGATGTCGAAGTAGTCACGCCCGAAAGCATTGGCGCTGAACACGTAGCTGCGCGGCGTGCGGATGCCGTCGGTCAGCAGCAGCACGCGGTTGCCGTCCAGGCCGCGGATGTTGAAGCCCGCGTTGCTGTCGCGCCCGGTGTTGCCCTGCGCCAACCCGAAGCGCGCCGGCGAACGCTTGACCGACACGTTGGGCAGGTCGCGCACGGCATCGCGGATGTCGTGGATCTGCTTGCTCTCGATGTCCTGGCGGTTGATGACCTCGATGCTCAGCGGCAGGTCGTCCCTGGCCTGCTCCGAGCGCGATCCGCTCACCACCACTTCGCCGAGCGCCGCGAGTTGCTGGGACCACGCAGGCGCGGCGGCCATGCCGAAGGCCGAGGCGATCAGCCAGGGCAGCAGCGCGGGTCGATGGGAAGACGGTCGAGGGAAATGAGCGGCCACGAAAAAGGTCCAGAAAACAGTTGAAGAACTGCTTGCTGGACCTTGAGGCGCAGAGGCTGCGCGAGTGACCTGGCTGGCAATGAGGGGCAGCGGTGTGCCCGTGTTTTTATTGTATGAGAATAATTCTCATCTTCACAACTTCAGGCACTTAAGACTTACTCACGCAGGGGCCGTCGTGCGGATCAGGTGGTCGAACGCGCCGAGCGCCGCCTTCGCGCCGTCGCCGGCCGCGATGATGATCTGCTTGAACGGCACCGTGGTGACGTCACCCGCCGCGAACACGCCGGGCACCGAGGTCTGGCCGCGCGCGTCGACAACAATCTCGCCGTGCTTCGTCAGCTCGACCGTGCCCTTGAGCCAGTCGGTGTTGGGCACCAGGCCGATCTGGATGAACACGCCTTCGAGCTCGACCTTCTTCAGCTCGCCCGATGCGCGGTCCTTGTAGACCAGCCCGTTGACCTTCTGGTCGCCGGTGATCTCGGTGGTCTGCGCGTTGGTGAAGATGTCGACGTTCTTCAGGCTCTTGAGCTTGCGCTGCAGCACGGCGTCGGCGCGCAGCTGCGTGTCGAACTCGATCAGCGTCACGTGGCCGACGATACCGGCCAGGTCGATCGCCGCTTCGACGCCCGAGTTGCCGCCGCCGATCACCGCCACGCGCTTGCCCTTGAACAGCGGGCCGTCGCAGTGCGGGCAGTAGGCCACGCCCTTGTTCTTGAACTCGTGCTCGCCCGGCACGTTGATGTTGCGCCAGCGGGCACCGGTCGAGATGATGACCGTCTTGCTCTTGAGCGACGCACCGCTTTCGAGCTGCACCTCGATGAGGTCCTTGCCAGGCACCAGCGCCTTGGCGCGCTGCAGGTTCATGATGTCGACGTCGTAGTCGCGCACGTGCTCTTCGAGGGCATGGGCGAACTTCGGTCCTTCGGTTTCCTTGATCGAGATGAAGTTCTCGATGCCCAGCGTGTCGAGCACCTGGCCGCCGAAGCGCTCCGAGGCAACGCCCGTACGGATGCCCTTGCGCGCGGCGTACACGGCGGCTGCGGCACCGGCGGGGCCACCGCCGACGATCAACACGTCGAAGGCGTCCTTGGCGGCGATCTTCGCGGCTTCGCGCTCGACGCCGCTGGTGTCGATCTTGGCAAGGATTTCTTCCAGGCTCATGCGGCCCTGGCCGAACTCGGTGCCGTTCAGAAACACGGTCGGCACGGCCATGATCTGGCGTTCCTTCACTTCGTCCTGGAAGGTGCCGCCCTCGATCATCGTGGTGCGGATGCGCGGGTTCTGGATGGCCATCAGGTTCAGCGCCTGGACCACGTCGGGGCAGTTGTGGCAGGTGAGCGAGACGTAGATTTCGAACTCGAAGTCGCCGTCGAGCGCCTTGATCTGATCGAGCACGGCCTGCTCGACCTTCGGGGGGTAGCCGCCGATCTGCAACAGCGCAAGGATCAGCGACGTGAATTCATGGCCCATCGGCAGGCCGGCAAAGCGCGGGCCGTGGTTTTCGCTCGGGCGGTTGACCGAGAACGAGGGCTTGCGGTGGTTGTCGTCGCGGCTTTCGGTCAGCGTGACCAGCGGCGAGACTTCGGCAACGTCCTTCAGCAGCGACAGCATTTCGCCCGAAGCCTTGCTGTCGTCGAGCGAGGCAACGATCTCGATCGGCTGCGTGGCGCGTTCGAGGTAACTCTTCAATTGGGCTTTGGTGCTGGCGTCAAGCATGGCGGACTCTCTTTCGATAACTGGAAACTATCAACTGGGGACAAAAAAGCCCGGGCCTCGTGAGCGCCCGGGCTTTGCGCGGGGCGCTTAGATCTTGCCGACGAGGTCGAACGACGGAGCGATGGTCTTGTCGCCGTCATTCCACTTGGCCGGGCAGACTTCGTTCGGGTGCTCGGCGGTGTAGACCGCTGCCTTGAGCTTGCGCAGGGTTTCCTTGACGTCGCGGGCGATTTCGTTGGAGTGCACTTCGGCGGTCTTGATGATGCCGTCGGGGTTGATCACGAAGGTGCCGCGCAGTGCCAGGCCTTCTTCGGGGATGTGCACGCCGAACGCGTTGGTCAGCGTGTGGGTCGGGTCGCCCACCAGGGGGAACTTGGCCTTGCCGACAGCCGGCGACGTGTCATGCCAGACCTTGTGCGAGAAGTGCGTGTCGGTGGTCACGATGTAGACCTCGGCACCCAGCTTCTGGAACTCAGGGTAGTGGTCGGCCGCGTCTTCGACTTCGGTCGGGCAGTTGAAGGTGAAGGCCGCCGGCATGAAGATCAGCACAGACCACTTGCCCTTGAGCGTCTCGTCGGACACATCGATGAACTTGCCGTTGAGGTAAGCCTGGGTCTTGAAGGGTTGGACTGCGGTGTTGATCAGGGACATGTGATTCCTTGGATGCTGCGGTTGGAAAAATAAGCGTGAGCCATGAGTATAACTACCAATATATCGTTTTTGATAGATATCAACTATTGAAAGTATTGGAACCCACTATGTTTGCCATCGCCTCGCGCATCGCCTTGCGTCAGGTCAATACGAACGTGTATCACCATCACACGCATGCAGACCGGCGCAGCATGGGTTTGCTTGCAAGTGCGTGTTCGCCCCTCCGACAATCACCGCTTTCAGAACAAGGAAAATAATCATGAAGGGCGACCCCAAAGTCATCGAACACCTGCAGGCGCAGCTCAAGAACGAGCTGACTGCCATCAACCAGTACTTCCTCCACTACCGCATGCTCAAGCACTGGGGCCTGGACAAGCTGGCAAAGAAGGAATACGAAGAATCCATCGGCGAGATGAAGCACGCCGACAAGCTCATGGACCGCATCTTCATGCTCGACGGCCTGCCCAACCTGCAGGACCTGGGCAAGCTGAACATCGGCGAAGACGTGCCCGAGCTGCTGCGTTGTGACCTCGGCGCCGAAACCGGCGCGCAAGCGACCATCAAGGACGGCATCGCGCATTGCGAATCGGTGCGCGACTATGTCTCGCGCGACCTGCTGCAAGAGATCCTGGACGACACCGAGGAGCACATCGACTTCCTCGAGACGCAGATCGACCTGATCGACCGCGTCGGCCTGCAGAACTACCTGCAGTTGCAAGTGGGCGAGCTCGAGTAAGCACAACGCAACGCTGCCACGGCATTGCAAACAAACGGGGCTTCGGCCCCGTTTTTTATTGCTCTTTACTTAACTTCATAGCCACTGAATAGCAGTCATTCTCATTCGCGCGACTACAATTCGCGCTTTCGATGACTGCCCCCGCCCGTTCCGACAACCGCCGCCGCGCCTATTGGCTCAAGACCCTCCACGAGTGGCATTGGGTCAGTTCCGCCATCTGTCTCGTCGGGATGATCCTGTTCAGCGTCACGGGCTTCACGCTCAACCACGCGGGCCAGATCGAGGCCAAGCCGGTCGTCACCACGCACAACGGCACGGTCGACGACGCCTTGCGCGCCCGCCTCGAACAGCAGCTGCCGGCCGCCAAGGCCCAGCAAGGCAAGGCCCCGCTGCCCGCCGAACTGCAGGCCTGGCTGCGCAAGCAATGGGACATCGACACCGCCGGCCGCGAGGCCGAGTGGTCCGACGACGAAATCTACCTCTCGCTCCCGCGCCCCGGCGGTGACGCCTGGCTGCGCCTGAGCCTGCCCGAGGGCGAGGTCGAGTACGAGCGCACCGACCGCGGCTGGCTCTCCTACTTCAACGACCTGCACAAGGGCCGCAACACCGGCACCGCCTGGAGCTGGTTCATCGACATCTTCGCGGCCGCCACGCTGGTCTTCTCGGTCACCGGGCTGTTCATTCTCAAGATGCACGCGGGCAACCGCCCCTTCACCTGGCCCATGGTGGGCATGGGGCTGGTGGTGCCGGTGCTGCTCGCGTTGCTGTTCATTCACTGACCGATCCGATCGACGGATCGGCCCGTGCGTCGTCTTTGCTGATTCAGGAAGAAAGAGGTTTTCCCGTGCACCTTCGCTACTCGCTCGCACCGATCGCCATGTCGGCGCTGTTCGCGGCCCCGGCCATCGCCGCCGGCCTGTCGGTCAACATCGAGATCCCCCGGCTCAACGTGTCGGAGTACCACCGCCCCTACGTGGCGACCTGGATCGAACGCGCCGACAGCACGATGGCCGGCACGCTGGCCGTCTGGTACGACGTGCGCACCAAGACCAACAACCCCGAAGGCGAAGGCACCAAGTGGCTCAAGGACATGCGCCAGTGGTGGCGCCGCGGCGGCCGCGAACTGGCGGTGCCGGTCGATGGCGTGACCGGCGCCTCCAAGCCCGCCGGCAAGCACCAGCTGAGCTTCACCGAGGGCTCTGGCGCGATGCCTAAGCTCGCCCCCGGCGCCTACAAGCTGGTGGTGGAAGCCGCCCGTGAAGTCGGCGGCCGCGAGGTCGTGACCATCCCGTTCCAGTGGCCCCCCACCGCCGCTGCGCAACCGGTCGCTGCCGGCAAGGAAGAGCTCGGCGAGATCAAGCTCGAACTCAAGCCCTGAACGCCGCCGCCACCCACTCCGCCCGCCCACTCATTTCAAGGACCACCATGACCCGCTTCACCCTGCGCGCCGCCGGCCTCGCCCTCGCCCTTTCGGCCGTTGCTTCCGTGACCCAGGCGCACAACGCCTGGCTGCTGCCCTCGACCACCGTGCTGTCGAAGGCCGACACCGTGAGCGTCGACGCCGCCGTGTCGAACGACCTGTTCGTTGCCAACCATGCGCCGCTGCGCCTGGACGGCCTGCAGATCACCGCCCCCGACGGCAGCTCGGTCAAGCCGGAATCCGAGGCCAAGCTCAAGCTGCGCAACGTGTTCGACGTGAACGTCGCGCAGCCGGGCACCTACCGCATCGCGGTGGTCAACAACGGCGCGTTCGCCGCCTGGAAGGACAAGGCCACGGGCCAGAACAAGCGCGCCCGCGGCACGGCCGAAACCATCGCCAAGGAAATCCCGGCCGATGCGCAGGACGTGACCATCACCCAATCGGCCGGCCGCATCGAGACCTTCGTGACCGTCGGCAAGCCCTCGGCGCTCAAGCCCATCGGCCAGGGCCTGGAACTGATCTCGGCCGGCAGCCCGACCGACCTGGCCAAGGGCGAGAAGGCCACCTTCACGCTGCACCTGGACGGCAAGCCCGCCAAGGACCTCGAAGTGACCGTGACCGCCGGCAACACCCAGTACCGCGACAAGCTCGACGAGCTCAAGCTCAAGACCGACGACAAGGGCCAGTTCAGCGTGACCTGGCCGGCCGCCGGCATGTACTGGCTCGACGCCAGCACCAAGGACAGCAAGACCACCGTGCCGCAAGCCAAGGAACGCCGCCTGAGCTACGCGGCCACCCTGGAAGTGATGCCCTGACCCTGCGTTTTTCCTTGGGCCTTTCCTTCAGCACCTGGCGCGCGGGCGGCTACGCCAACGCGGCCGTTCCCCGTCCCGCCGATCCCGCCAGCCTTCAGCAGCTCGGCGGGCAGACGATGGGCACGACCTGGTCGCTGCGCTTCGACAACCCGCGGATGCTGCCGCTCGCGCAAGTGCGCGAGGCGGTCGAGGCGGCGCTCGCGCGTGTGATCGCGCAAATGAGCCACTGGGAGCCAGGCTCCCTCATCAGCCGCTTCAACACCGCACCCGCCGGTTCGCGCCATGCGCTGCCGGCGGAGTTCGCACAGGTGATGCAGTGCGCCCTCGCGTGGGCGCAGGCCAGCGGCGGCGCGATCGATCCGACGGTCGGTGCGCTGGTGGCGCGCTGGGGCTTCGGCCCCGCAGCGTCACAGGACAACGCCCTGCCCTCACGCGACGCGCTGGCCGCGATCCACTCGAACGTCGGCTGGCAACGGCTGACCTTCGATGAGGTCAACCACACGCTGATGCAACCCGGCGGCGTGCAGCTCGACCTGTCGGGCATCGCCAAGGGCTTCGCGGTGGACCACGGCGTCGACGCGCTGCGCGCGCTCGGCCTCACCGACCTGCTGTTCGAGGTCGGCGGCGAGCTGCGCGGCATCGGCCGGCGACCCGGCGGCGCGCCGTGGCAGGTGCAGGTCGACACCGAGATGCCGACCCCGCAACGCATCGCCCTGGCCGACATGGCCGTGGCCACCTCGGGCGACCGCTGGCACCGGCGCGCGGTCGAAGGCCGCAGCTGGTCGCACACCATCGATCCGCGTGACGGCGAGCCGGTGGCGCATGCGCTGGCCAGCGTCACCGTGCTGCACCCGCAGTGCATGCAGGCGGACGCGCTCGCCACCGTGCTGACCGTGCTCGGCCCCGACGAGGGCCTGGCCTTCGCGCAGCAGCGCGACATCGCGGCCCTGTTCATCGCCCGCGCCGACGACGGGTCGCTCACCGAGCGAGCCACGCGCGCGTGGCTCGCCCAGGCGGGCGCATGACCGAGACCCTGTGGCGCGCGCTGGCCGCCAGCGCGACGGTCGCGGCCTATGCCGCGCTGTGCCTGCGCATCTACGCACGCCAGCGGCAGCTGCACGCCACGGCCGCCCGCGAAGCCGCGGCGCTGTCGGCCGGTGACGGCGCGCAGGCGTCGCCCACCCTCGTGCTGTTCGCCAGCCAGACCGGCCAGGCGGAAACCATCGCGTGGCAGACCGCGCGGCGGCTGCGCGCAGCGGGCACCGCCGTGCGCGTGATGGCCCTCAACGCCCTCGACAGCGCCACGCTGGCCTCGGCCCGACGCGCCCTCTTCGTGGCCAGCACCTACGGTGAAGGCGATGCGCCCGACGGCGCCAGCGTGTTCGCCGAGCGCGTGATGGGCGCGCCGCTCGCACTGCCATCGCTGCGCTACGCCGTGCTGGCGCTGGGCGATCGCCAGTACGCCCACTTCTGCGGCTTCGGCCGCGCGCTCGACGCGTGGCTCCACACGGCCGGCGCCGTGCGCGACTTCGCTCCCATCGAGGTCGACAACAGCGACCCCGCCGCGCTCGCCGATTGGCACGCCCGCTGGGGCGATGCGCCGGAGGGCGGCGACGACGCCCCGGCAAGCTTCGCGCCCTGGCGGCTCACGCGGCGCGAACTGCTCAACGCCGGCAGCACGGGCGGCCCCGTCTTTCATCTCGGCCTCACGCCGCAAGCCGGCGCCCTGCCGCACTGGGCGTCGGGCGACCTGGTGCAGGTCGCCATCGCAAGCGACCCGGCGCGGCCACGCGACTACTCGATCGCCTCCCTGCCCGCCGACGGCGAACTGCAGCTGCTCGTGCGGCAGGAACAGCATCCCGACGGCTCGATGGGCGCCGCATCGGGCCTGCTCACCTCGACGCTCTCGGTCGGCGACTCCGTCGCGCTGCGCCTGCGGCCGCACCGCGGCTTCCGGCTGGAGGGCAACGAGAACCGTCCGCTGATCCTGATCGGCAACGGCACGGGACTGGCCGGCCTGCGCGCCCACCTGCGCGCACGCGCCGCGGCCGGCCTCAAGGACAACTGGCTGGTGTTCGGCGAGCGCGAGTCCGCCCACGACTTCCTCTGCCGCCAGGAAATCGAAGCCTGGCAGGCCGACGGCACGCTCGCGCGGCTCGACATGGTGTTCTCGCGCGACCAGGCCGAGCGCTTCTACGTGCAGCACCGCCTGCTGCAGGTGGCCGACACACTGCAGGCCTGGCTGCAAAACGGCGCCGCCGTCTATGTCTGCGGCAGCCTGCAGGGCATGGCATCGGGCGTCGACGCAGCGCTGCGGCAGATCGCCGGCGACGACCTCTGGGCCGAGCTGTCGGCCGACGGGCGCTACCGCCGCGACGTCTACTGAACGGCCCGCGCAGCCTCGTCAGTTGCGCGCCGGCAACGGAGCGGGCGAAACTTTCTGGTTAAAAGCGGCCAGTTGAGCACCTTGGTATTGAGAAGCAATATCATTTGCATCGATTTGCAAAAACCCTTCGCAGATCAGCTCACCCAGCCAGTCTTGCCGCCCTTTTTCTCCCCGAGAGTGCGCCGCCCGGACCCAGCCAGTCGAGCTCTGCCCGCCCGCCCTTTCTGGAGAAAACAACATGGCCTATATCAAGAGCCGCAAACACGCCGTCGCACGCGCCGTTCCTCACCTTTCGGGTGCCGCCGCAGCCACGCTGCTGGCCATCGCAGCCCCCGCCGCCTTTGCCCAGACCGGGCGGGCCCTGCCTGAAGTCCGCGTGCAGGATTCGAGCGCCGCCGACTACAAGACCGACACCTCGGCCAACCCGAAGTTCACGGCCCCGCTGGTGAACACGCCGCAGACGATCCAGGTGATCAAGGAACAGATCATTCGCGAGCAGGGCGCGACCACGCTCACCGAAGCGCTGCGCAATACCGCCGGCGTCGGCACCTTCTTCCTGGGCGAGAACGGCAACACGAACACCGGCGACGCCGTCTTCATGCGCGGCTTCGACAGCTCCAGCAGCATCTTCGTGGACGGCATCCGCGACCTGGGCTCGGTCTCGCGCGACATGTTCAACATCGAGCAGGTCGAAGTCGTGAAGGGCCCGTCGGGCACCGACGTGGGCCGCACCTCGCCCACCGGCTACATCAACCTCGTTACCAAGAAGCCGAAGCTCGAAGACAGCTTCCTGGGCTCGCTCGGTTTCGGCAGCGCCGACTACAAGCGCGGCAGCATCGACTGGAACAAGTCGCTCAGCAGCGCCAACGGCATCGGCGCCGCCTTCCGCCTGAATGCGGCGATGGAAGACTCGGGCGTGCCCGGCCGCGACTTCGTCAAGAACAAGCGCACCGCCATTGCACCGTCGATCGCGCTCGGCCTGAATTCGCCCACGCGCTTTTACTTCGACTATCTGCACGTCGACCAGGACAACGTGCCCGATGGCGGCGTGCCGACCATCGGCCTGCCCAGCTACTCGAACCCCGATCCGGTCGCCCTCGGTGCACGTCGCCGCAGCTTCCTGAACTACGCGGCACCGGTCGATCCGAAGAATTTCTACGGCACCGCCTACGACTTCAACAAGGTGACGGCCGACATGTTTACCGCGCGCGTGGAGCACGACTTCACGCCCGACGTCACGCTGCGCAACACCACCCGCTACGGCAAGACGAAGCAGGACTACATGCTGACGGCGTTCATGCTCGGCGGCCTGGGCACCAACGGCAACCCGCCGCCCTCGGGCAACACCGCGTTCCTCAGCACGCCGATCCCGGGCCTGCCGTCCACCTGGACGACCACGCGCAACCTGCCGACCAACAAGAACCAGGAAAACACGATCTTCGTCAACCAGACGAACGTGACCGCCAAGTTCAACACCGGCAGCCTGAGCCACTCGCTCAGCGCGGGCGTCGAGCTGATCCGTGAAGAGCAGTCGAGCCTGGGCTACTTCAGCCCCGGCGCCACGTTCAACGGCAAGGTCGTGCAGAACGGCGCCTGGCCGGTGGCCAACCTGTACGCGCCGAACCCGTACGTGAACGGCTACAACCGCATGCTCAGCGGCGCCGACAGCAAGGGCGTGACCAACACGGTCGGCCTGTACGCCTTCGACACCATCAAGCTCAACGAGCAATGGCAGATCACCGGCGGCCTGCGCTTCGACCACTACAGCACCTCGTTCCAGAGCGCGACGCTGTCGACCGCAACGACCAACCCCGGCCTGCCGGTCGGCACGCTGGTGCCCTCGTCGCTCAAGCTCTCCGACAACCTGTTCACCGGCAAGATCGGCGTGGTCTACAAGCCCGCGAAGAACGGCAGCATCTACGCGGCCTACGGCACCTCGGCCCAGCCCCCGGGCGGCGCGAACTTCTCGCTGTCGGCCGCTGGCACGGGCAACAGCGCAGCGCGCACCGACTTCCTGCCGCAGAAGGCCAAGACCTTCGAAGTCGGCACGAAGTGGGACGTGCTGGACGACAAGCTGTCGCTGACCGGCGCGGTCTACCGCACCGACGTGACCAACGAAGTGGTGCAGGACCCGACCAACACCGCGCTGTACTACCAGAGCGGCAAGAAGCGCGTGCAGGGCATCGAGCTGGGCGTGGCGGGCACCATCACCGAACGCTGGGGCATGAGCGCCGGCTTCACCACGATGGACACCAAGGTGCAAAGCGGCCCCAACGTCACCGCCGATGGCACCAACGTGCTGACCTACACGCCGAAGAATTCCTTCACGGCCTGGACCACCTACCAGTTCCCGTTCGGCCTGACGGTCGGCGGCGGCGCGCGCTACAACGGCAAGCTGCACCGCGGCACCGACGGCGCGGTGGGCACGCCGGCGTACATCGACTCCTACTGGGTGTTCGATGCCATGGCGTCGTACCGCATCAACAAGAACGTCGACATCCAGCTGAACATCGCCAATGTGTTCGACAAGCAGTACGCGGCTGCCATCAACAAGAGCGGCTACCGCTACACGCCGGGCATCCCTCGCTCGGCCAAGATCACCGCGAACTTCGCGTTCTGATCCAGACGAACGCGTCGCCTCCGTGCCGGCCCCTGCGGCAGGCGCGGTGCGACACTCGAGCCCCGGCCTGCGCCGGGGCTTTTTTCTTGTGGAGTTCACCGAAATGATGCTGCATGTGCCCGACGTGCTGAGCCCGGACCAGGTGCGCGAGATGCGCGCCGCGCTCGACGCCACCCAATGGGTCGACGGCCGCGAAACCGTGGGAGATCAAGGCGCGCAGGTGAAGCGCAACCGCCAGCTGCCGGAGTCTTCGCCGGTCTCGCGCGAACTCGGCGCGACCATCCTGGCGGCGCTGTCGCGCCACGCGCTGTTCTTCTCGGCGGCACTGCCCGCGCGTTTCGTGCCGCCACTGTTCAACCGCTACGAGGGCGGCGAGCATTACGGCGTGCATGTCGACGGCTCGGTGCGCGCGGTGCCGGGCAGCAGCCAGCAGCTGCGCACCGACCTGTCGTGCACCCTCTTCCTGAGCGATCCGGAGGATTACGAGGGCGGCGAGCTGGAAGTGATCGACACCTACGGCTCGCACGAGGTCACGCTGCCGGCCGGCGATCTGATCCTTTACCCGGCGAGCAGCCTGCACCGCGTGCACCCGGTCACGCGCGGGGCGCGGGTGTGCTCCTTCTTCTGGCTGCAGAGCATGGTGCGCAGCGATGCCCAGCGCGGCATGCTGTTCGAACTCGACCAGACCATCCAGAAACTGCGCGCCCGCCTGGGCGAATGCGAGGAAACCGTGGCGCTCACCGGCCACTATCACAACCTCTTGCGGCTCTGGGCCGAGGTGTAACACCGGCTTGCAAAGTCCGGTGGCATGTCAGTCATAGTGATTGCAAATGCGATGGATTCTTATTTATAATGAGTCACATCCAACAGCCAGCCAACTGCCGCTTTCACCGCCATGATCGTTTGCGTCTGCCGCCGAGTCTCTGACCGTGAAATCGCACGTCACGTGCGCGCGGGCATGACTTTCGACGAAGTCCAGTTCGAGCTCGGCGTGGCCACCCAGTGTGGCCAGTGTGAAGGTTGTGCCCGCGACATCGTGGCGCAGTGCAGTGTCTCTCACCCGGTCGCCGCCCTGAACTGCGAATCGGCGCCGAGAGCGATCCAGCTTGCCAACTCCATCAAGGAAAGCAAAGCATGGAACTCGTCTCGGCTCTCGGCGGCAGCCTGATCCTCGTCGCCGGCTCTGTCTGGTGGATTTTTCGCAAGTAGCGTCTCTGTAGCGGTTTTGCTGCAATCGGGGCACGATTTGTAGTGCCCGCATTCGAATGGTTGATCGTGTCTGACCGCTTTGCCCCCCCTCCCTCCTTTCTTGGCCTGTCGCGCACTGTCGTCATTGCCGGCGGCGTGATCCTGTTTCACGGCGCCGCGCTGTGGGCGCTGCAAAGCGGCCTGCTGCGCCGGGCCGCCGAAGTGGTGATTCCCGTCGAGATCCTGAGCCAGTTCGTCGAACCGCCGAAACCCAAGGCCGACCCGCCGCCCCCGCCTCCTCCGCCGCCGCAACCCAAGGTGAGCAAGGCGCCGCCGCCGCCGCGCCCGCAGGCCATCCGCGAACCCAAGCCGACGCCC
>NZ_BCUS01000021.1 GCF_001591345.1 Variovorax boronicumulans NBRC 103145
GCTGGCCGCGCTGGCGGGCAAGCTGGCGCTGCCGTTCGCGAGCCTGTCGGCGGTGGGCCTGGCCGCCATGCTGTGGATCACGGCGGGCCGCGGCTGGCACCCGGTCGGCTCGGTGGGATGGACGCTGTTCGCGCTGATGGTGTTCCTTGCGCTGTCGATCGCGCTCGGCGCCTTCGTGGCCAGCCTCACGCGCTCGCTGCGCACCGCGCTGTCGGCCACCGGCTTCATCACCGCGCCGGCCTTCGCGTTCGGCGGCGTGGGCTTTCCGCTGGTCGCCATGCCGGTGCTCGCACAGCTGTGGGCCGGCCTGCTGCCGTACACGCACTACATCCGCGTGCAGATGGAGCAGCTGCAGATGGGCGCGCCCCTGGCCTACTCGGCCGCCACGCCGCTGTGGATGGTGGTGGGCACCGCGGTGCTGCTGGCCGTGTCAGCCACGCTGCTGGTGCGTGCGGCCGGTGCGCCCGAGACGTGGGGAGGCCGCTGATGAGCACGCGCATCCCAGGCTTCGCCGACGCCTGGCGCGACACCGCCCTCGGCGTGCTGCGCGACAAGGGCGTGCTGCTGATCATGCTGCTCGCGCCCATCATCTACGGCTTCTTCTACCCGTGGCCCTACGGCACGCAGGCCGTCACGCGGGTGCCGGTGGCGGTGGTCGACCAGGACCACAGCGGGCTGTCGCGGCAGATCGCGCGCTTCGCCATGGCCAGCCCGCGGCTCGATGTGCGCATGGTCACGTCCGACGTGCACGAGGCGCAGCAAGCGCTGTGGCGCGGCGAGATCGAGGGCTACGCGCTGCTGCCAAAGGACCTCAAGCGCAACGTGCTGCGCGGCACGCCGGCGGTGGTGAGCATCGAGGGCAACGGCGCCTACGCGCTGCTGAACAAGGCGGTGCTCTACGGTTTCTCGGAGGCGGTGGGCACGGTGTCGGCCGGCGTCGAGATCCGCAAGCTGCAGGCCGGCGGCCAAAGCGCGGTCCAGGCCGCGCGCAGCCGCAGCCCGCTCAACACGCAACTGGTGGCGCTGTTCAACCCGACCGAGGGTTACGGCAGCTACGTGGTGCCGGCGGTGGCGCTGCTGATCCTGCAGCAGACGCTGCTGATGGGCGCCGCGATGCTGGCCGGCACCTGGGCCGAGGCCGGCCGGCTGCGCGCCGGCATGGGCGCGTGGCTGGGGCGGCTGGGCGCGCTGTCGGGCTTCGGCGTGCTGAGCGGCCTGTTCTATTTCGGCTGGGTGTTCTTCCTGCAGGACTACCCGCGCGGCGGCAATCCGTTCGGGGCGCTGGTGCTTCTGCTGTTCTACGTGCCGGCGATCTGCATGCTCGGTCTGCTGCTGGGCTGCTGGTTCCGCGACCGCGAGCGTGCATTGCAGGTGCTGCTCTTCACTGCGCTGCCGATGGCGTTTCTCTCAGGATTCTCGTGGCCCGTCGAGGCCCTGCCCGCGCCGCTGCAGGCGCTGCGCTGGCTGTTCCCGAGCACGGCGGGCATCCAGGCCTCGCTGCGGCTCAACCAGATGGGGGCGCCGCTGCACGACGTGCTGCCGTATCTGACCGCGCTGGCGGCGATGGTGGTGGCGGGACTGCTCGTGCTGTGGGCTGCGGCCACGTCGCGCCACAACGAACGCGACTAGCGTCGGCTGTCCGCCGCGACGGCGCGCACCAGCCGCGTGGCGGGCGCCACCAGCTCGCGCAGATCGCCCACGCGGTCCTGCTCGATGGCCTGCAGCACCAGTTCGTTGATGCCGCCCACCACCGTCATCGCCATCTGGCTGCTCATGTGCGCCGCAGGCACCTCGCCTGAGTCGCTGCTGTTGATCGCCACCTGGATGAAGTTGGCGATCTCGCCGTTCACGCGCCGCCGCGCCGCCAGGCCGGGCAGCCCCAGCCCGAGGATCTCGACGAACAGCGTGCGCAGCAGCACCGGGTCTTGGGCGAGGTAGTCCATGTAGGCGGTCATCGCCTGCTCCACCTGCGTGTGCCAGGGCTGGGCCGGGTCGAAGGCCTCGCTCACGGCCTGCAGGCCGAGCCGGCTGGCCGTTTCGTACAGGGCGATCAGGCACTCGGTCTTGGTGCTGAAGTGCTCGTAGAACGTGCGCCGCGACACGGCGGCCTCGCGCACGATGTCGGCAATGGTGGTGTCGGCGTAGCCCTTGGCCGCCACGGCGTGCGCCATGCCCTGGAGCAGCCGCGCGTAGTGCTCGCTGGGCGCGCCTTCGGCGGCATCGGGCGTGGCGGTTTTGTCGATCGTGGCAGTCATGTGCGATTCATTTTCCTACGCCTTGGTACTTGACAGTACCAGCTCACAATTGCACCATGGCGGCACGCGGTACGGAGTTGTACCAACTTTTACCCACGAACTCAGGAATTGCCACCCCATGACCGAACTCGTTGTCCGCCGCCTGCTGATCGATCTGCAACCGCCCTTCTCGCACGACTGGTGCGGCGGCGATGCCTTCTCGACGGCTTTCTTCAACGCCTTGTCGATGAGCTTCCCCTTCGGCGAGCAGTTCTTCATCGACGCCGTGCGCGACGCCATGGCCACGCTGCCGCCCGAGGTGCAGGAACGCCACCGCGCCGACGTGCGCGGCTTCATCGGCCAGGAGGCGACGCACCGGCGCATCCATTCGCTGTTCAACGCGCACCTGGAGCAGCAAGGCCTGGTCGACCGCTGGACCGCGCGCGCCAGCCAGCGCATGGAACTGATGGACGGCGCCGATCCGCGCCACGCGCTGGCCGTGACGGCGGCCACCGAGCACTTCACTGCCATGTTCGCCGAGTGGCTGCTGGCCCGCCCCGAGATTCTTGACGGCGCCGAGCCCCGGCTGCGCACGATGTGGCTGTGGCACAGCGCGGAAGAGCTGGAGCACAAGAGCGTGGCCTTCGACATCTACAAGGCCGCGGGCGGCTCCGACGAATGGCGCACGCGCTGGTTCCGCCGCGTGACGGTGATGTTCCTCGGCGACCTGATGCGCCAGACGGTCGACAACCTGCGGCATGAAAAGCAATTGTGGAAGTGGGCCACCTGGAAGAGCGCCGCGCGCATCCTGTTGGGCCGCGGCGGCCTGCTGCGGGGCAATCTCGCGGGCTGGCGCCAGTACCTGCGCAGCGACTTCCACCCCGACCAGCAGGACAGCAGCCTCTCGGCGCGCTGGCTGGCCGACAACGGCGCGCAGTTCACGCCCGTGGGCGCGCCTGCGGCCACGTCGGCCTGAGTTCGTCAGTAGATGCTGGCGCGGTGCGGGCTCAGCGCGCCCGCCTGCGTTGGCTGCCCGTCGGCGCGCAGCGTGAGGTCGTGCAGCGTGTCGAAGTCCGACGGCGCATCGGGCACGCGCATCACCACTTCGAGTTCGTGCATGGAAGCCACCCAGCGGCCGGCCGGTGATTCGGCCGGTTCGTCGTTGGCGAACACGCCGTCGCGGATGTAGAGCGTTTCGCCTTCGGGGCGTTCGCTGTGCAGTTCGATCAGGCGTGCGATCGAGAAGTTGTAGGTCACGAGCTTTTCGCGCGTGCGGCGGTCCTTGCCGCCGCAGTTGAACGAGCCCTCGGCCGCGATCACGATGCAGGAGCCGTCCACCCCGCCGTCGATGGCGATCTCGTTGCCCGAGCGCCAGATGGCGTTGGGCAGGCGCACGCGCACCTTGTCGATCACGAGGTCGCGTTGCTTGTTGAGGGCTCCCAGCGGCGGCACCAGTGAGCGCAATTGGCGCAGGCGCTCGGCAAAGTTGTCGTCCATGAGGAATTCGACATGGTGCGCGGCGCTGCCGGACGAGCGCTTGACGACCTGCATGACGACGTAACGTGGCTTGTTCACAGCTCAGGCCCTCCACGCAGAGAAAAATCCACGCCCGCCGCGGGGCACCGATCGCCTTCTTGCTGGATTTGAGTGGTCATCGGCTACAAATTAGAACTTTAGATTAAATGCAATTACTTGCATCATTTGTGTCCAACTGTATATCGATTGCGACCGGGATGGAAGGCAATCGACGACATGCCGATGAGGCCATGTCGCCAACGCGACGCGGCGCCGTGCTAGGCGCTCAGCTCGACGATGCTTCGGCCTCGAGGGCCTCGTCCAGCGCCTTGCACGACGGCGCGCAGACGGTCTGCGACTTGCCCAGCACCTGGCGCGTGCGCAGCTGCGAACGCACGCGGTGCTTGCCGCACATGAAGCAGGACATCGTGGCCCCGCTGAACGACGCCGAGGCGCGGAACGGAGAGCCCGGCGCCTTCGATTTGTAGCGCAGCCCGTCCGCCACCACTGCCGTTTTCACTTCACCCTTGGCCATGCATCTTGTCCTTGTTCGATTCGTCACCGCGCATGGCGCGGGCAATGGCTTCCCTGGCTGCGCCTTCGGCGGCCAGGGAAACGTCCAGCGCCGAGCGGCAAAGGCCGGCGTGCTGGTAATTCATATTTTCGTAGACCTCGGAGGCGGCCGGATAGGCATCGAGCAACTGGCCCAGTTCGGCACCGGGCTCGACGTCTTCGAATTCATGCACCAGGTGCTCGACCACCGAGCGGTACTGCTCGGCACCAACCGGCACGGCGCTGTGCTCAAGCCTCTCCAGCAGTTGAGCCAGCACGTGGGTCACTGCCAGATCGGTCTTGGGAGACGGATTTCGGGTCGTGTTCATGGTTTGCATGTGGGGACAGCATACCCCTATGCAAGGGGCGGGTCGCGCGGAAGTGTCTCTGCCGACATGGCTTCCTGCGCCGCGCGCATGCGTTGGAGCAGGCTGTGGAGCATTTCGGTCGACAGGCCGTGGATCACCAGCCGGTGCCCGGCCCGCAAGGTCGACAGCGGCACCAGCGGATGCTTGTTGTTGACCAGGATCAGGTGCTCCGGCGCGTTCAGGATCGTCGCCGCGTAGATGCCGATGGTTTCGTCCAGTTGCAAGGAGTTGGCGGCGCGCCAGAAATCGTTGTCGGTCAGCATCAGCTGGTACAACGGCGTGAACAGCTCGATGGCGCTTTGCAGGTCGAGAAAATTCAGCTTGCCCTGGGGCATGTCTTCCAGCCGCAACGCCGGCGGCTGGATCATCGAGAAATCGACCTGCTCGGCCTTGCACAGCGCCAGCCCCTTGTCGCGCAGCGCCGTGTTCAGCCGGATCACGAAGTTGAACAGGTTCAGGTCGTGCTTGAGGAACATCTCGTCCTTCAGCGCGTCGATGTCGGCCGGTTCCAGCGGCGACGTGCCCACGGGCGCGGGCGAGTTGCGCCCGATGAAGGCCAGCACCTGCGAGCCCAGGTGAAAGTGCCGCAGGATCAGCCAGTTCGCCTCGGGCGACACGAAGCGCTTGAGCCCCCACGCCAGGAAGCGGTGCAGCAGCACCGAATGCGACCAGTTGCGCGGCACGAACACCTTCACGATCTGGATCAGGATGATCGTCAGCCGCGCGATCGGCCGCAGGAACGGCAGCAGGTACTGGCGCGAGGCCGAGCTCGAATCGGCCAGCCACGCCGCCTTCACGTCGTCGGGCAGCGGCGTGCTCTGGTCGAGGTACAGCGCCAGCCAGGGGCTGGGGTCGCGCTCGTCGTGGGCCTGCTTCAGGAACTCAGGTGTTCGATCCATGGGGCATTCGTTCGGTGATGTGCTGGAACTGCATCAGGTACAACGCCGCCGTGTGACGCGCGGTGTCGGCAATCTGTCGAGCGGCGCGGGCCTGCCCTTCCACGGCCATCACCATCTCGACCGCGGCGAGCCAGCGATTCAGGTGGTGCTCGTCGTTGTGGCCGTGGTACTCGAGGAAACGGAAGGCGTCGGGCGGCAGCTTCAGGCTGGCCTTGAGCAGCGGCAGCAGCGCCGGCACGATGCGCTGGCCCGTGCCTTCGATGATGTAGATCGCGCCCAAAAGGCCGATCGGGTCGCGCGTGGCGGCCAGGCCGTGCAGGTAGGCGTTGAGCGCCTCGCCGCCGGGGTTGCGGCGCAGTTCGTCGATCGATTCGACCGTGCCGCCGGCCTTGCGGTAGTCGCTGAAGAGGATGTTGAAGTCGTTCTGCTCCTCGCCCGCGTGCACGTCGATCAGCGACGACAGCATGCGGTACGGCTCGCTCAGCGAGGCGGCGCCTTCGCGCATCCACAGGCTGCCTTCGCGCACCTGCGGCACCCACTGCTCCATCCAGTTCAGGTAGTCGGGCACGGCGAAACGGCGCTCACGGATCTGGCGGATCAGCGGCGTGCGCCACACGCGCGAACGGTAGTCGTGCCAGATCGCGGCCAGCTCGGTCAGCAAGGCGCCCAGGCCCTCGGGCGCGGCGGCCGGGTCGTGCGGGGGCGCAATGACGAGGTCGTCGTCGGGCGCCACCGTCGCCGCGCGGGGCGCGATCACGACAGGCGCCGCATCGACGGCCTCGACCTCGAGCAGCATGTACGCCGCCATGAAGCGCCCCGACTCCGGCACGTAGCAGAAGATCTGCTCGCCCGGCTTCAACGCCTTGGTGTGCAGGAACTCGGCGAGCATCACGAGGATCGATGCCGCGCCGGTGTTGCCGCGCCAGGCCAGGTTGCTCCACCAGCGCTCGCGCGGAATCGCCAGGTCGGCCTTGGCCATCAGGTCTTCGACCACCGGGATGAATTTTTCCGACGAGTAGTGGCAGAGGAAATGGTCGACCCGCTTCGGATCGACCCAGCCGTCGCGCACCAGGCCGGCGTACTCGTGGATGCCGATGTCGAACAGGTGCGGCAAGAGGCGGATATCCTGGCGCAGCGACAGCGCGCCGGCCGCCTCGGCCTCGGCCCATGAACCGAAATCAAGGTGGCCGCGCGCGCGATCCTCAGTGAGGCCGAGCTGCATGCACACCGGGTAGTCGCCCGAGAAGGCGCGCTGGTGCACCCACTTCAGCTTCAGGCGCAACCCCGGCTTGCCGGCCAGCGCGGGCGTGCCGTCGGACAGCAGCAGCGCGCCCGCGCCATCGGACAGCATCCAGCGCAGGAAGTGCGAGTCGAAGTCGGTCTCGTAGCCGCGCGCGGCAAAGCGTGAGCGCTTGAACAGGCGCGACGGCATTTCGCTCGCCACCGCCAGCGCCGAACGGTGCGCGCCCAGCTCGATGCCCTGCGCCGCCGTCTGGATCGCCGACACGCCGGCCGCGCAGATGCCGTGCACCGAATGCGTTTCCATCGGCTGCGCCGCCAGCTCGCCCTGGATCATGTTGGCGAAGCCGGGCATCAACGTGTCGCCGCCCGAGGAGCCGCTGGCCAGCAGCGACACGCGCGACAACTCCGCGCCGCCACGCTGCAGGCAGTCGCGGATCGCGCCGGCCGCCAGCTGCGCGTTGGTGTGGCGCGTCACGCCTTCTTCGTCGATCGCGTAGTGTCGCGTGAGGATGCCGTTCTCGGCCAGGATGCGGCGCTTGATGCGCTCCGACATGCGGTTGAGCGGCGCGATGTACGCGTCCATGCGGTCGTTGGGAACAGGCTCGCCGGGCATGAAATAGCCGGCGCTTTCGAGGTACACGCGTTGGAATGAAACGGGCATGGGTTCAGGCAATAGGTGAATCGGGAGGCATCAGCGAGCGGCTGCGAAAACGCGGCCACACGGTCCCCAGCACGAAGACGCGCACCATGTACGGCACCAGCCCGCCCTCGTTGAGCGCGGGCGCGACCTGCGCGCGGTAGCGCGTGTGGTGCAGGTGCGTGAGCTCGGACCAATGGGCATGCGGGTTCTCGTGGTGTGCGGTGTGCAGGCCGATGTTGAACAGCAAGGGGTTCACCAACCCCTCGAAATTGCGTGCGTAGTTCAACTGGCTACCGCGGGTATCGCCGGGTGCCTCCTTGCGCGACGTCTTGCGGCCGTCGGCGTGCGCGTGCTGCAGGTAGTTGGTGGCCAGCAGCCAGTGCAGGCCGTGCAGCTGCGGCACGATCACGAAGAGCAACGCCTTGCGCCAGTCGATCGCCAGCAGGACGGTCCAGCTGACCAGCCACAGCGCGTACTGCGCCATGCAGTAGCGCCAGGCACCGCGGTGATGCTGGTGCAGCCGCGCGAGCCAGCCGAAAAACAGCGGCATCAGCACCCACACCGCCTGGAACGGGTGCAGCAGGTAGCCCCACAGGTGGTTGGTGTCGCCGCCGAAGCGGTAGGTGCGCGCCACGTCCTTCGGTCCATGACGATGGCGATGGTGGTTGGCCACATGCGCGGGCCAGAAGACGAAGGTCGGGTGGCCTTGCAGCAGCGTGATCCAGAAGTCGGTGAACCGGTTCATGCGCCGACCGCGCCACATGCGCAGGTGCACGTGGTTGTGGTGGATCACGCCGATGCCGAGCGTGAGGAACAGCATCAGCGCATACAGCACCACCTGGAAGCCGTGCACCCACTGCCACGCGGCCAGCGCGGGCAAGGCGACGAGGTACGCGAGGCTTTGCCAGTCGCGCCAGTGGCGCAGCCGCGGCAGCCGATGGCGCCCGTCAGGCCGTCGTGGCGCCATGCTTCTTTCGAAACGCCTGGAACAGCGGCTCGGCCGCGTCGGCCGCGATGCGCGTGCGGAACAGCCGGTCCATGAAGGTGAACTGGAAGCCGTAGTTGCCGTTGTGCACGGCATGGTGCAGGTGGTGACGGCGGCTCGCGGCGAACCAGTGGCTGTACGACACGCCGGGCACGAAGTCGTAGTTCGAATGCCCGACGCAGTTGAAGAACAGGCTGAAGACCGGCACCGACGCCAGCGACCAGAAGCTGAAGTCGTGCAGCACCATCGGCAGCAGGATCACGTTGCCGAGCATCAGCGCCTCGATCGGGTGAAAGCTGTAGGTGGCCCACGGCGTGGTCACGAACGAGCGGTGGTGCGGCCCGTGGAAACGGCGCAGCCAGCGCGTGTGCAGCAGCCGGTGGTTGAGCCAGAAATGCACGTCGTTCCACACCGCGAGCACGAGGATCTCGATGCCGATGCGGCGCCAGCCCGCGTCGGGCTCGAGTCGCGCCCAGCCCAGCTGCAGCAGCCCCCACGGGAACACCATGCCCAGCCCGAAGATCAGCACCGAGATGCCCGACTGCGTGAGCTCGCGTCGCAGCTGGCCGGGCTGCAGCGGCCGAGGGTCGAGCGCGCGTCCGATGCCCAGCGCCGGCAGCACCCGCTTCGTGAGCAGCCAGGTGAGCGTGCCGAAACCCAGGTAGATGCCGCCGAAGAACAGCAGGCCCCACAGCATGACCTGCGGGGCCGAAAGAGAAGTGAAGGTCTGCGCCATCCCCCGAGGCTACAACAGCATCTCGGGCACCAGCGGGGAGATCAGGGTGTTGTACAGGCGCTGGAAGAAACCCGACTCGGGTTCCGAGGTGAGGATCACCTCTTTCTCGCCATCGTTCGTGAGCCATTCGAGCGTGCCGCCCTCCTTCGACAGGCGCAGCCGGTACGAGTTCTGCAGCTTGCTCACATGGATGATGCGCAGCATCTCGCGCGCCAGCTGCGGGTTGTCGACCACCACGCCCATCTCGGTGTTCTGGCTGGCCGAGCGCGGATCGAGGTTCATCGAGCCGATGAAGATGCGCGTCTTGTCGATGGCGGCGGTCTTGGCGTGCAGCCGGCCCAGCGAGTTGCCGAAGCTGCCGAAACGCATGCTCGCGGTGGTGCGCTGCGGGCTCAGCTCGTACAGGTCGGCGCCGCCTTTCAGCAGGCGCTCGCGGTAGCGCGCATAGCCGGTGTGCACCAGCGGCTCGTCGTTGGCGGCCAGCGAGTTGGTCAGCAGCGTGAGCTTGACCTTGCGCTTGGCCAGGTCCTCGAAGGCGGCCATGCCGCGCTCGCCGGGCACGAGGTAGGGCGAGGTCAGGTCGACCTCGGTCTTGGCGTCGAGCAGCAGCGCCCAGACCTTCATCGTCACGCTGGTGGCAATGGCGTCCTCGGCCGTCAGCGTCGTGGGCTTGGAGGGCGGGTCGGCGATGGCGCGGGCCTCGCCCCACAGCAGGCCCATGCGGCCACCGTCGAGCTCTTCGGCGATGGGGCCGTAGCCGAGGATGTCCGAGGGCGGCAGCACGACCTTCGGCGGCGGGCCCGACATGCCGATCTCGGCATCGAAGGTGGCGGCGCCGGCCTCTTTGCGCACGATCTCGGCAATGGGCCAGATCTGGTCGCTGTTCCAGTAGGCGTCGAAGATGGACTCGAGCTGCGGCACCACCTTGCCGACCACCAGCGCGTCCATGTCGATAAAGTTCTGCGCTTCGCTCAGCACGAAATACTCGTCGGCGATGTTGCGCCCGCCCACCACCGCCATCGCGCCGTCGGCAATGAAGAGCTTGTTGTGCATGCGGTGGTTGAGCCGATGGATGTCGAAGATCGACACCACGAAACGCGACAGGAACCCGTCGCGCGCGCAGCAGAACGGGTTGAACAGGCGCACCGACACATTGGGCGTCTCGGACAGCGCCAGCAACAGCTGCTGGCTCTTCACCGTGTACAGATCGTCCACCAGCACCCGCACCTTCACGCCGCGCGCCGCCGCCTCGCGCAGCGTGCGCAGCAGCAGCCGGCCGGTGGCGTCGTTCTCGAGCTGGTAGTACTGCACCACCAGCGAGCGCTCGGCGCGCTGCGCGAGCTGCAGGCGTGCGTCGAGCGAGTACACGCCCAGCGGCATCAGCCGGAAGCCCGAATGCTCGCCGGGCGGCGTGGAGGCCGCGACGATCTTCGCGAGCGCGGTGCCCGGGTCGGCGGCGGCGGCGTGTTCGGCCGGGCGTTCGCGCGCCGGCGGCAGCGAGCCGCACGCGCCGAGCAATGCCAGCAGCACGCCGGCCAGCGCCGTGCGCAGAAGAGATCGGGCCCAGGCGTTCATGGTCGGGTTCCTCTTGTCGTTGTGGGTGCCACTGCCCTGATGTACGCCGGTCCTCCCGCGGCGGTTTCAACGGGGCCCATTTCGCGAAGCGTCGTCCTAGAATTCGGTTCACTTCGCTTCGGAGTTACATCATGGCCCGATCGCTCCTTTTGCGCACCGCTTTGTGGGCCGCGGCCCTCGCCACCGGGGTACCCCATGCCCACGCCGCACTCGACATCGGCGATCCGGTGCCCAAGTTCACGGCCACGGCCGCGCTCGGCGGCAAGACCTTCCGCTACTCGCTGGCCGAGGCGCTGGCCAAGGGGCCGGTGGTGCTGTACTTCTTTCCGGCGGCCGACTCCAACGACTGTTCCATCGAGGCCCACGCCTTCGCCGAGGCGGTCGACCAGTTCGCCGCACTCGGCGCCTCGGTGATCGGCGTGTCGGCCGACGACATCGACACGCTCTCCAAGTTCTCGGTCAAGTCGTGCCAGAGCCGCTTTCCGGTGGCCTCCGACCAGGGCAAGACCGTGATCCAGGGCTTCGACGCGCTGATGCAAACCCGGCCCGACTTCGCCAACCGCCTGTCGTACGTGATCGCGACCGACGGCAAGGTCGCCTACTACTACCAGAACCTCAACCCCGACAAGCACGTCGAGCGCATGCTGAACGCCGTGCGCGCGCTGCCCAAAGCCACCGCGGCGAAGTAAGGCGGGCCGGCCGGGGCGCCACGCGCGGGGCGGGCTTCGCGCAAAATCTCGCCCCATGCAGCTCAACTACATCGCCAACGCGGACGTTCCCTCCGCCTCCGGCCGCACCCTCCCCGTCATCGACCCGTCGGACGGCCAGCCCTTCGACGAGATCCAGCGCAGCAACGCTGCCGACATCGACGCCGCCGTGCGCGCCGCGCGCGACTGCTTCGAGGGCGTGTGGCACAAGGTCAGCGCCGCCGACCGCGGCCGCCTGCTCTTCAAGCTTTCGCAGAAGATCGCCGAGCACGTCGACGAGCTCGCGCTCATCGAGCAGCGCGACTGCGGCAAGCCCGTGAAGCAGGCCCGCGCCGACGCGGTGGCGCTGGTGCGCTACTTCGAGTTCTATGCCGGCGCCTGCGACAAGCTGCACGGCGAGACCATTCCCTACCAGGACGGCTACAGCGTCTTCACCTGGCGCGAGCCGCACGGCGTCACGGGCCACATCATTCCGTGGAACTACCCGATGCAGATCTTCGGGCGCAGCGTGGGCGGCGCCCTGGCGGCGGGCAACGTGTGCGTGGTGAAGCCGGCCGAAGACGCCTGCCTGTCGCTGATCCGCGTGGCGCAACTGGCGGCCGAGGTCGGCTTTCCGGCCGGTGCGCTCAACATCGTGACGGGCTACGGCCATGAAGTGGGCGACGCGCTCGCGCGGCACGAAGGCATCGACCACATCAGCTTCACGGGCAGCCCGAAGATCGGCACGCTGATCCAGCAGGTGGCGGCCGAACGGCACTGCCCGGTCACGCTCGAACTGGGCGGCAAGAGCCCGCAGATCGTGTTCGCCGACGCCGATCTGGACGCGGTGATTCCCGTGGTGATCAACGCCATCGTGCAGAACGCCGGCCAGACCTGCTCGGCGGGTTCGCGGGTGCTGATCCAGCGCGACATCTACGAGCCCCTGCTCGAACGCCTGGGCCATGCCTTCGAAGCCCTGCGCGTGGGCCCCGCGGCGATGGACCTCGACGTCGGCCCGCTGATCCGCCAGACGCAGCAGCAGCGCGTGTGGGACTTCTTGAGCGACGCGCAGCACGCCGGCATCCCGATGGTGGCGCAGGGCGTGGTGGTCGAGGAAGCGCCCGAGACCGGCTTCTACCAGGCGCCGACCCTGCTGCGCGATGTGCCCGTGGGCCACCGGCTGGCGCAGGAGGAAGTGTTCGGCCCCGTGCTCGCCGCGATGCAGTTCGCCGACGAGGACGAAGCCGTGGCCCTGGCCAACGCCACCCAGTTCGGCCTCGTGGCCGGCGTCTGGACGGCCGACGGCGCGCGCCAGTTCCGCATGGCCCGGCGTGTGAAGAGCGGCCAGGTGTTCATCAACAACTACGGCGCGGGCGGCGGCGTCGAACTGCCGTTCGGCGGCGTGAAGTCGTCGGGCTACGGGCGCGAAAAGGGCTTCGAGGCGCTGTACGGCTTCACGACGCTGAAAACCATCGCCGTCAAGCACGGCTGAGGCTGACCGACGCCGCGCCCGGGCGTCAGCCTAGCGCGGTGTCCAGCAACATCATGAGCACGAAGCCGATCATCAGCCCGCTGGTCGCATAGGCCTCGTGCCCCTTGCGGTGCGATTCGGGAATGATCTCGTGGCTGATCACGAACAGCATCGCACCCGCTGCGAAGCCCAGCCCCCAGGGCAGCAGCATCGCCGAATGCCCCACCACCGCCGCGCCGAGCACGGCGCCCAGCGGCTCCACCAGCCCCGAGGCCATGCCGATCAGCACCGCGAACAGGCGGCTGTAGCCCGCCGCCAGCAGCGCCACGGCCACCACCAGACCTTCGGGCACGTCCTGGATCGCGATGCCGGTGGCCAACGCATCGGCGCGCACGCCGTTGTTGGCCGCGTAGCCGACGCCGATGGCCAGGCCCTCGGGCACGTTGTGCAGTGCGATCGCGAACACGAAGAGCCAGGTGCGGCGCAGCTGCCGCCCGCTCTGCCCTTCGCGGCCCTTGATGAAGTGCTCGTGCGGCAGCACGCGGTCCATGGTCATCAGCACCAGGCCGCCCAGCAGGATGGCCGTGCCGATCACGCCGCCGGCGGCCCAGTCGCCGCCGCCGAAAACGCCCGTCGACTTGGCGGCGTCCAGCCCGGGAATGATCAGCGAGAAGGCGCAGGCCGCGAGCATCACGCCGGCACCGAAGCCGAACAGCGTGTCCTGCAGCTTGTCGGGCAGCTTCTGCGAGAACAGCACCGGCAGCGTGCCCAGCGCGGTCGCCAGCGCCGCCACCGAGCCGCCGCGCAGCGCGTTCCACACCAGCGGGTCGGCGCGCACGAAGGACCAGAACTGCGACCCCAGCGCCAGCGCGCCGGCCGCGACGATGGCAAAGCCGATCCATTCGCGCAACGGGCGCGGCGACCTCGGCGGCGGCGCTGTGGCCACCGTGCCCTGCGGCGTGTCGTTCATGGGCGGGCTCCTCTTCGGCTCATCGGCCGCCGGTCGCGGCGGCATGGCGGCGGGCCACCTCGGCCCAGTTCACCACGTTGTAGAAGGCCGCGATGTACTCGGGGCGGCGGTTCTGGTACCTCAGGTAGTAGGCGTGCTCCCACACGTCCAGGCCCAGGATCGGGGTCTTGCCCGAGCCGATGCCACGCATCAGCGGGCTGTCCTGGTTGCCGCTGCTTTCCACGGCGAGCTTGCCGTCGGCACCGACGACCAGCCAGGCCCAGCCGCTGCCGAAGCGCGTGAGCGCGGCCTTGGTGAAGGCGTCCTTGAAGGCGTCGAAGCCGCCCAGGTCGGCGTCGATGGCCTTTGCGAGCGCGCCCGACGGCGCCCCGCCACCGCCCTGGTCCACGGGGGCCATCACGGTCCAGAACAGGCTGTGGTTGGCGTGGCCGCCGCCGTTGTTGCGCACGGGTGCGCGCAGCGCCTCGGGCAGTTCCTCGACACCGGCGATGAGGGCTTCGACCGGCGTGTCCGCAAGCGGCGTGTCTTTCAACGCCGCATTCAGGTTGTTCACGTAGGTCTGGTGGTGCTTGCCGTGGTGGATTTCCATCGTCTGCGCGTCGATGTGGGGTTCGAGCGCGTCGAAGGCATAGGGCAAGGCTGGCAGGGTGTACGGCACGGTTCGGAAGCTCCTTGTTGGAAGAGAGCCCTTTGCGTGGTGCTTGTGCTGCGTACTCAGGCGTTCAAATGATAGTAATTCTCATTGTCTGCGTCAAGATATCGGCACCATAGATGCCGCCAATCAGCCAGCTCGTCGCGTGCCGCCCTGCGGCCCATCCACCGATACACTGCCCCGCGACCGGTTCGAACGGACGGCGTCAAGACCGTCCTGCCGGTTCCATCCATCCACCACCGACGGAGACAACACGCATGACCTTCCTGAAGCGCCGCGCCCTGGTGCGCACGGCCTTGCTCGGCCTGAGCCTCGCCCTGCCGCTGCTCGCCACCGCCCAGTCGCTGCCCACCGCCCGGCCCGAGTCGGTGGGCCTCTCGAGCGAACGCCTGCAGAAGCTCACCGACGTGCTCAAGGCCGACGTGGCCGCCGGCAAGATCCCCGGCGCGGTGCTGCTGGTCGCGCGCCAGGGCAAGGTCGCGTGGTTCGAACCCGTCGGCAAGCTCGACGCGGCAGCCGGCACGCCGATGCCGCGTGACGGCATCTTCCGCATCTACTCGATGAGCAAGCCCATCACCACGGTCGCCGCGATGATGCTGGTGGAAGACGGTCGCATGAAGCTGGACGACCCGGTCGCGATGTACCTGCCCGAGTACGCCCGCATGACGGTGGGCATCGAGAAGCCCGGCGCCGACGGCAAGCCGGTGCTCGAGACCGTGCCCGCGCGCCGCCCGATCACCGTGCAGGACCTCATGCGCCACACCTCGGGCCTGACCTACGGTTTCTTCGGCCCGGGGCTGGTGAAACAGGCCTACAACACCGCCAACCTCGCGGACGGCGACCCGACCAGCGCCGAGTTCTCGCAGCGCCTGGCCAAGCTGCCGCTGGCCTACCAGCCCGGCACGACCTGGGACTACAGCTACTCCACCGACATCCTGGGCCGCGTGGTCGAGGTGGTGTCGGGCCAGTCGCTGTACCAGTTCGAAAAGACGCGCCTGTTCGACCCGCTGGGCATGAAGGACACCACGTACTACGTGCCCGAGCCGGCGCGCCAGCCGCGCATCGCCGAGCCGCTGCCGAGTGACCGCAGCTTCGGCGTGGGCGCCGACCTGAACGACCCGCGCATCGTGCGCAAGTTCGAATCGGGCGGCGGCGGGCTGGTGTCGACCGCATCCGACTACGCGCGCTTTCTGCAGATGCTGCTCAACGGCGGCACGCTCGACGGCACGCGCTACCTCGGCCCGCGCACGCTGGCGCTGATGACGACCGACCATTCGAACGCCGGCGCCGGCATCGTGCCCGGGCCGCTGTACCTGCCGGGCCCGGGCTACGGCTTCGGCCTGGGCTTCGCGGTGCGCCGCAACGACGGCGAGGCGCCCTACCCGTCCGGCGGCGGCGAGTACAACTGGGGCGGCGCGGGCGGCACCTACATGTGGGTCGATCCGAAGAACGAGCTGTTCGTGGTGCTGATGCTGCAGTCGCCCAAGTACCGCACCCACTACCGAAGCCTCGCGCGCAACATGGTCTATGCGGCAGTGCTGAAGTAGCCCGCATGGCGCGCGGTCGCGGGCCATGGCGCAAAATCGGCATCGCCCCATGAAGAAAAGCAGCAGCACCGTCATTCCGATCGCTCAGGCCGGCCACGCCGTCGTGGCCGCGCCGGACATCGCCGTGCCCGCCACCGGCCTGCTGGCCGACCGGCTGGGCCGCCCGCTGACCGACCTGCGCATCAGCGTGACCGACCGCTGCAACTTCCGCTGCAGCTACTGCATGCCCAAGGACGTGTTCGACAAGGACTACCAGTACCTGCCGCACAGCGCCCTGCTGAGCTTCGAGGAAATCACGCGCCTGGCGCGCCTGTTCGCCTCGCACGGCGTGCACAAGATCCGCCTGACCGGCGGCGAGCCGCTGCTGCGCAAGCACATCGAGGGGCTGATCGGGCAACTGGCCGAGTTGCGCACGCCCGGCGGCGACCCGCTCGAGCTCACGCTCACCACCAACGGCTCGCTGCTGAAGCGCAAGGCCGCCGCGCTGAAGGCCGCCGGCCTGCAGCGCGTGACCGTGAGCCTGGACAGCCTGGACGACGCCGTGTTCCGCCACATGAACGACGTCGACTTTCCGGTGGCCGACGTGCTGGCAGGCATCGACGCCGCCCTGGCCGCGGGCCTGGGCCCGATCAAGGTCAACATGGTGGTCAAGCGCGGCACCAACGAGCAGGAAATCTTGCCGATGGCGCGCTACTTCCGCGAGCACCACGGCGGCAAGGTCGTGCTGCGCTTCATCGAGTACATGGACGTGGGCGCCACCAACGGCTGGCGCATGGACGAGGTGCTGCCTTCGGCCGAAGTCATCGCCCGCATCGCGGCCGAGTTTCCGCTCGTGCCGCTCGAAGCCACCACGCCCGGCGAGACCGCCCAGCGCTGGGCCTATGCCGACGGCGGCGGCGAGATCGGCGTGATCAGCAGCGTGACCCAGGCCTTCTGCCACGACTGCAGCCGCGCGCGCCTGTCGACCGAGGGCAAGCTGTACCTGTGCCTGTTCGCCAGCCACGGCCACGACCTGCGCCCGATGCTGCGCGATGGCGCGAGCGACGGCGACATCGCCTCCGCCATCGGCCACATCTGGCAGGGCCGTGCCGACCGCTATTCCGAGCTGCGCGCGCTGCGCGGCCCCGACGACAGCGCCCCCGACGCGGCAGCGCCCCGGCGCGTCGAGATGAGCTACATCGGCGGATGAGGCCGCCAGCCATGGGTACCGCACCGGCCATCGCAGCGGCCGACATCACGGGCCTCGTGCTCGCCGGCGGGCGCGGCACCCGCATGGGCGGGGTCGACAAGGGCCTGCAACTGCTCCAGGGCGAAGTGCTCGCCGCACATGCCGTGCGGCGGCTGCGGCCGCAGGTCGGCGGCGTGCTGATCAATGCCAATCGGAACTTCGCCGCCTACGAAGCGCTGGGCGTGCCGGTGTTCGCCGACAGCGTGCCCGACCACCCCGGCCCGCTCGCCGGCATGCTGAGCGGGCTCGAACACTGCCCCACGCCCTGGCTGCTCACCGTGCCCTGCGACACGCCGCGCTTTCCGCCCGACCTGGCGGCGCGGCTGGCCGAAGCGCTGGCCGCCGAGGGCCCCCACGCGCGCATCGCCATGGCCGCCGCGCCTGAAGCCGAGGCCGACGGCCGCACGGTGCTGCGCCGTCAGCCGGTGTTCTGCCTGCTGCACATCGAACTGCGCGACAGCCTGCGCCGCTTTGTCGAGGAAGGCGGCCGCAAGGTCGGCGCCTGGACCGCGCAGCACAACGCCCTGACCGTTCCCTTCGACCGCCCCGGCGACGCGCCCGACGCCTTCTTCAACGCGAACACGCTGGCCGACCTGCAGACGCTCGAACAGCCATGAGCCGCATCGCCGCCATTGCCGCCGACCTCGCGGACTACGACGCGGGCGACCTCGACGTCGACACCGTCGCCGCCTTTCTCGCGCGCCTCGTCGCGCCACTGGCCGTGGCCGACGCCGAAGAGGTCGCGCTGCGCGACGCGCTCGGCCGCGTGCTGGCGGACGACCTCGTTTCGCCCGTGAGCGTGCCGCCGCACGACAACTCCGCCATGGACGGCTACGCCTTCGACGGCGCGCTGCTGCCGGCCGATGCGCCCATCGACCATTCGCTCACGCTGCGCGTGGCGGGTACGGCGCTGGCCGGCTCGGCCTGGCGCGGCGCGCTCGGGCCGAACGACGCGGTGCGCATCATGACCGGCGCGATGATGCCAGCGGGCCTGGACACCGTGATCCCGCAGGAGTTCTGCAAGGTCGACGGCGACCAGGTCTGCTTTCCGGCCCGCGTGCTGGGCCGCGGCGACAACCGGCGCCTGGCCGGCGAAGACCTGATGCAGGGCCAGCCGGCGCTGCGGCGCGGCGAGCGCCTGTCGCCGGCCGCACTCGGCATGGTCGCCAGCCTCGGCCTGGCGCGCGTGACCGTGCGACGCCGGTTGCGCGTGGCGTACTTCTCGACGGGCGACGAAATCCTCTGCCTGGGCGACACGCCACGCGAAGGCGCCGTGTACGACAGCAACCGCTACACCCTGTTCGGGCTGCTCACGCGGCTGGGCTGCGAGGTGGTCGACCTCGGCCTGGTGCACGACGACCCCGCCACGCTCGCGGCCACGCTGCAGCGCGCGGCGCACGAGGCCGACGCCATCGTCACCAGCGGTGGCGTGAGCGCAGGCGCGGCCGACCACACGCGCGACGTGATGCAGCAACTGGGCGACATGGCCTTCTGGCGGGTCGCGATGCGGCCCGGCCGGCCGCTGGCGGTGGGGCTGATTCCGCGTCCGCGCGAGGCCACGGCCACGTCGGCCGTGCTGTTCGGCCTGCCGGGCAATCCGGTGGCGGCGATGGTCGCCTTCCTGGCCTTCGTGCGGCCGGCGCTGCTGCGGCTGATGGGCTGCCACGACGAAGCCTGCGCCCCGCCGCCGCTGCTGCGCGCGCGCAGCGCCGGGCCCATCCGCAAGAAACCGGGGCGCACCGAGTACCAGCGCGGCGTTGTCCGCCAAGTGCCGGGGTCGTTGCCCGAGGTGCGGGTGGCGGCGCACCAGGGATCGGGCGTGCTGAGCTCGATGCTCGAGGCCAACGGGCTCGTGGTGCTGCCCCACGAGCAGGGCCATGTCGACGCCGGGCAGGAAGTCGACGTGATGGTCTTCGAAGGGCTCATCTAGTACACCCCCAGGCTTCGCGCACTTCGTGTCGCTTCGCCAACCCCCTCGCCGGGGGCGACACCAGCGGCCCGGCAAAGCCGGTTCCGCGGTGTCTCACGAACAGACAGTCTCGACAGTCAGAGCCGCCCCAATGCCTTGTCCACGCCCTTGTTGGCCAGCATGTCGGCCCGCTCGTTGCCCGGATCGCCCGAGTGCCCCTTGACCCAGCGCCACTCGATCTGGTGGCCGCCCTCGGACACCAGCTTGTCGAGCTTCTGCCAGAGCTCGACGTTCTTCACGGGCTGCTTGGTCGAGGTGAGCCAGCCCTTGGCCTTCCAGCCGCGAATCCACTCGGTGATGCCCATGCGCACGTACTGGCTGTCGAGGTACAGCAGCACCTTGCAGGGCCGCTTGAGCGCGGCCAGGCCCTCGATCACCGCCGTGAGTTCCATGCGGTTGTTGGTGGTGTTGAGTTCACCGCCGAACAGTTCCTTCTCGGTGGGGCCCGACTTGAGCCACGCGCCCCAGCCGCCCGGTCCCGGGTTGCCCTTGCACGCGCCATCGGTGTAGATCACGACTTCGTTCAAACTGACTGTTCCTTTTTTCTCTAACGTCATGCGGGCGATGCCGCCCGCGTCCATGGATTCGTTCGTTCACTGCTTGCTGCGGTGCACCTTGCCCGCGATGGGCACCGGCGCCGTCGCCCGCGCCCCGCTGCGGCGCCAGTCGGCGCTCAGCAGGCGCATGCCGCGCACGCGCTTCACCGCCACCAGGAAATAGGCGGCGCCGAAGATCGGCCACCAACGCTCGCCGGCGGCGTCCATCCAGCGCGAGCGCTCCAGCCAGGCGTCGCTGCGCACCGCCGGCCGGTAGATGCCGAAACGGCCCGACTCCACCTCGAAGCTCAACAGGCGCAGCCAGTCGCGCATGCGCCAGTAGCCGATGAACTCGCCGGCCTCGGGCAGGAAGGTCTCGCCCAGGCCCAGCCGGCGGTACAGGTGCCCGCGGCGCTGCCGCAGGCCCCACAGGCTGGTCGGGTTCAGGCCGCAGATCACCACCCGCCCCTCGGGCACCAGCACCCGCTCGACCTCGCGCAGCGTGGCGTGCGGATCGGGACTGAGTTCCAAGGCGTGCGGCAGCACCACGAGATCGAGGCTGTTGGCCGCGAACGGCAAGGCGGCGAAATCGGTCACCAGCGTCGCCTTGCCAGCCCGCACCGGGTCGGTCAGGGCCAGCCAGCGGTGCGGCATGCGGTTGGCGCGCAGCCCGTCGACCTCGGCGGCCCCGAGCTGCAAGGCGTGGTAACCGAAAACATCGGCCACCGCCTCGTCGAACTGGGCCTGCTCCCAGGCCAGGAGGTAGCGACCGGGGGGGGTCGCGAACCAATCCTGCAAACCTATAATTTGACCGCTCATGACCCTTGTTCCGCTGCCCGCTTTTGCTGACAACTACATCTGGATGCTGCACGACGGGCACCACGCCATCGTGGTGGACCCGGGCGATGCCCAACCGGTGTTCGATGCGTTGGCGCACCACAAGCTGCAGCTGGCCGCGATTCTAGTCACGCACCACCACTCCGATCACACGGGCGGCGTGGCCGCGCTGCATGCGGCCACGGGCGCGAAGGTGTGGGGCCCGGCGCGCGAGCGCATCCCCGAGCCCTTCACACCGCTGGTGCAGGGCGACATCGCACAGGCCCTGGGCCTGCGCTTCGAGGTCATCGACGTGCCGGGCCACACGGCCGGGCACATTGCGTACTTCCTGCCGGCCTCGGCCGCGCAGGCCCCCGTGCTGTTCTGCGGCGACACCCTTTTCTCCGGCGGCTGCGGCCGCCTGTTCGAAGGCACGCCCGCGCAGATGCTCGCCTCGCTCGACGCCCTGGCCGCATTGCCCGGCGACACGCGCGTGTGCTGTGCGCACGAATACACACTTGCTAACCTGAAGTTCGCCCGCGCCGTGGAACCCGGCAACGACGAACTCACTCACTACAACGCGCGTTGCGAAAGCCTGCGCGCACAAGGGCAGCCCACGCTGCCGTCGCAACTGGCGATCGAACGCCGGATCAACCCCTTTCTTCGCAGCCGCGAAGCCACCGTCTTTCGAGCAGTGCGGGCCCATGCCGAGCTTTCCGCGGATGCCGCCGAAGCCGAGGTGTTCGCCGCCCTGCGCCAATGGAAAAACGACTTCCGATGAAATTTATCGTTGCCACCTGCCTAGCAGGCTCCCTGGTACTCGCGGGCTGCGCGGGCACGGACAACAGCGCTTCTTCCTCCACCAACGCCAAGGCCGGCGCCTCCGCCGGCGGCACGGGCGCCCGCCCGTCGGGCAGCGCCACCCCGGTCTATCCGCGCGACAGCAACCTCAGCCCGCTCACCAGCGGCCAGGCCCGCTCGCAGAGCGTGGTCACGCTGGCACCGCCGGCCGACATGTGGGACCGCATCCGCCGCGGCTTCAAGATGCCCAACCTGGAAAGCGACCTGGTGCGCGACCGCGAGCAGTGGTACGCCAGCCGGCCCGACTACATCCAGCGCATGACCGAGCGCTCGAACAAGTACATCTTCCACATCGTCGAGGAGCTCGAGCGCCGCAACATGCCGACCGAGCTGGCGCTGCTGCCGTACATCGAGAGCGCCTTCAACCCGCAGGCCGTCTCCAGCGCGCGCGCCGCCGGCATGTGGCAGTTCATGCCCGCCACCGGCACCGACTTCGACCTCAAGCAGAACATCTTCCGCGACGACCGCCGCGACGTGGTGGCCTCCACCCGCGCCGCGCTCGACTACCTGCAAAAGCTCTACGGCATGTTCGGCGACTGGCAGCTCGCGCTGGCCGCCTACAACTGGGGCGAAGGCAGCGTGGGACGCGCCATCGCCAAGAACCAGCGCCTGGGCCTGCCCACCACCTACAGCGACCTGTCCATGCCGGCCGAGACCCGGCTGTACGTGCCCAAGCTGCAGGCCGTGAAGAACATCGTGGCCAATCCGCAGGCCTTCAACGCCGAGCTGCCGCTGATCGCCAACCACCCCTACTTCCAGACCGTGCCGCTCACGCGCGACCTCGACGTGGAACTGGCGGCCAAGCTGGCCGACGTGCGCATCGAGGATTTCCGTGCGCTCAACCCCGCTGCCCACAAGCCCGTGCTCATCGCGGCCGGCACCTCCGAGATCCTGCTGCCCTGGGACAACGCGGCGGTCTTCAAGCGCAACTTCGACGCCTACACGCAGGGCCAGTACGCCAGCTGGACCGCCTGGGTCGTGCCCACCACGATGACGGTGGCCGACGCCGCCCAGCGCTCGGGCATGAGCGAGTCGGACCTGCGCGCGCTCAACAACGTGCCGCCGCGCATGCTCATCAAGGCCGGCTCCACGCTGATCGTGCCGCGCGGCGCGCGCGTGAAGGAAGACGTGGCGGCGGTCGTGGCCGACGGCGGCCACCTGAGCTTCCAGCCCGAGATCATCACGCGCCGCACCACCGTCAAGGCCGGCCGCTCGGACAACGTGGCGAGCATCGCGCGCCGCTACAACCTCAAGCCCGCAGCCGTGGCCGACTGGAACGACGTCAACCCCAACCACGCCTTCAAGCGCGGCTACAGCGTGGTCGTGTACCTGCCGGTGCGCGCCACGCCCGCGGCGCGTGTCGGCTCGGGTGCAGCGCCTGCACGCGGCCGGGGAGCGGCGGTGGCCACCTCCAAGCGCGGCGGCGCGCCGGTGAAGGCCGCCGCACGCGGCAGCAGCAGCGCCAAGCAGGCGGTGGTGCGCCAGCCGCGCGGCGGCACGCCGTCCAAGCGCAAGCGCTGACCCCTGCCCTGCCGGCGGGCGGTGCCGGGCCCGGACCCAAAAAGCGACATCAGGAGGACAGGCCATGGCAGTCGAAGGAAGCGCGGGCGATCTCATCAAGGTCGTCACGCTGTTGGGGGCCGCCGTCGTGGCCGTGCCGCTGTTCAAGCGGCTCGGGCTGGGCTCCGTGCTCGGCTACCTGGCGGCGGGCCTGGCCATCGGGCCCTTCGGCTTCGGCCTCTTCACCGACCCGCAGACCATCCTTCACACGGCCGAACTCGGCGTCGTGATGTTCCTCTTCGTGATCGGGCTCGAGATGCGCCCGTCGCACCTGTGGAGCATGCGGCGCGACATCTTCGGCCTGGGCAGCCTGCAGGTGGTGGTGTGCGGCATCCTGCTGACCGGCGTGGGCATGGCCTTCGGTTTCCCGCTCGCCGTCTCGTTCGTGTGTGCGATGGGCTTCGTGCTCACCTCCACGGCCATCGTGATGCAGCTGCTTGGCGAGCGTGGCGACATCGCCGCGCCGCGCGGCCAGAAGATCGTCGCCGTGCTGCTCTTCGAAGACCTGCTGATCGTGCCGCTGCTGGCCATCGTCGCCTTCATCGCACCGGTCGATGCGGCGCAGCAGGCCATTGCACCTTCGCGCTGGATCGGCATCGGCATTGCCGTGGGTGCGCTCGCGGCGCTGGTGGCAGCCGGCATCTGGCTGCTCAATCCGCTGTTCCGCGTGCTCGCCAACTCCAAGGCGCGCGAGGTGATGACGGCCGCGGCACTGCTCGTGGTGCTGGGCGCAGCGCTGCTGATGCAGGTCGGCGGCCTGTCGATGGCCATGGGTGCCTTCCTGGCCGGCGTGCTGCTGTCCGAATCGACCTTCCGCCACCAGCTCGAAGCCGACATCGAACCCTTCCGCGGGCTGCTGCTGGGTCTGTTCTTCATCGGCGTGGGCATGTCGCTCGACCTCGCGGTGGTGGCGCAGAACTGGCAGCTCATCGTCGCGGGCGTGATCTCGATGATGGTGGTCAAGGCGCTGTGCATCTACGGCGTGGCGCGGCTTGCCAAGAGTTCGCCCGCCGATGCGCTCGACCGCGCCGTGCTGATGGCGCAGGGCGGCGAATTCGCCTTCGTGCTGTTCTCGTCGGCGCTCGCCGCCAAGGTCATCAGCCCGACGGTCAACGCCAACATGACGGCGGTGGTCGTGCTGTCGATGGCGCTCACGCCGTTGGTGGTGCTGGTGCATCGCCGCTTCGCGCCCACCGCGCAGGCCTCGATGGAGGGCGTGGAGAAAGCCGAGGAACTGGCCGGCAATGTGCTCGTCATCGGCTTCGGCCGCTTCGGACAGATCGCGATCCAGGGCGCGCTGGCGCGCGGTGCATCCATCTCCATCATCGACAACGACACGCAGGTGATCCGCGACGCCGCCGACTTCGGCTTCAAGGTGTACTACGGCGACGGCGCACGCGCCGACGTGCTGCATGCGGCGGGCGCGCACAACGCCCGCGCGATCATGGTGTGCATCGACAACCGCGCCGTGGCCACGCGCATCGCCGAACACGTGAAGGCCGAGTTCCCGCATGCGCACCTGATGGTGCGCGCCTTCGACCGCGAGCATGCGGTGGAACTGGTCAAGCTCGACGTCGACTACCAGATCCGCGAGACCTTCGAATCGGCGATGGCCTTCGGCCGGCAAGGCGTGGTCGCGCTAGGCGCCACGCCCGAGGAAGCCGACGAGGTGATCGACGACCTGCGCCGCCGCGACAAGGAACGGCTGGTGCTCGAGATGTCCGGCGGCCTCTTCGCGGGACGCGCGCTGGTGCAGGTCAACACCGAGACGCGCCAGACCCACTGAAGGCACTGAAGGCACTGAACGCGCTGAACGCGCGGCTCAGAGCTTCTCTGTCTCGCCGCTGCGCGGCTGCCACTTCATCAGCCGCTTCTCGATCAGCCCCACGAGCCCGTCGAGCGCCAGCGCGAAAGCCGTGAGCACCACGATGCCCGCGAACACCGTGTTCACGTCGAAGGTGCCCTCGGCCTGCAGGATCAGGTAGCCCACGCCGCGCGCCGACCCCAGGTACTCCCCCACCACCGCGCCGACGAAGGCCAGGCCCACGGAGGTGTGCAGGCTGGAGAACACCCAGCTCGTGGCGCTGGGCAGGTACACCGTGCGCAGCAGCTGCCGCTGGTTGGCGCCCAGCATCTTCGCGTTGGCCAGCACCACCGGGCTCACTTCGCGCACGCCCTGGTAGACGTTGAAGAACACGATGAAGAACACCAGCGTGACGGCCAGCGCCACCTTGCTCCAGATGCCCAGGCCGAACCACAGCGCGAAGATCGGCGCGAGGATCACGCGCGGCATCGAGTTGGCGGCCTTGATGTACGGATCGAGGATCAGGCTCGCCGTGGGCGCCAGCGCCAGCCACAGGCCGCAACCCAGCCCGAGCGCCGTGCCGATGCCGAAGGCCAGCACCGTTTCGAGCAGCGTCGTGCCCAGGTGGCGGTAGATGTCGGCGTTGCCCTTCAGGCCTTCGGGAAAGAGCAGGTTCGGTGGCACTTCGAAGGGCAGGAACCAGCTCCAGATGCGCCCCGCCACCACGATCGGCTGGCCGAGGAAGAACGCGATCTGGTCGTTGCGCGAGGCCACATGCCACAGCACCAGAATCACGGCCAGCAGCGCGAGCTGCCAGAAGCGCGCATGGCGTGCATCGAGGCGCGGCATCATGCGGCCTTCCTCAGTTGCTGCGCGTAGCCCTTGAGCACCTCGTCGCGCAACACCTCCCAGATCTGTCGATGCAACTCCACGAAGCGCGGCTGCGTGCGCACCTCGGCCACGTCGCGCGGACGCGGCAGGTCGATCACGAACTCGCCGATCGGCCGCGTCGCCGGGCCGGCCGACAGCACCACCACGCGGTCGCTCATCGCAATCGCTTCGTCGAGGTCGTGCGTGATGAAGAGCACCGCCTTCTTCTTCGCGCTCCAGAGTTCGAGCACTTCGTTTTCCATCAGCTGCCGCGTCTGCACGTCGAGCGCGCTGAAGGGCTCGTCCATGAGGATGATGTCGGGGTCGAGCACCAACGTCTGCGCCAGCGCCACGCGCTTGCGCATGCCGCCCGAGAGCTGGTGGGGATAGCGGTCGCCGAAGCCCGTGAGGCCCACGCGCGAGAGCCAGGCCTCGGCCTGCGCATGCGCCTCGGCATCGGGCACGCCGCGGTACTGCAGCCCCACCTTCACGTTGTCGATGGCGCTGCGCCACGGCATCAGCGCCTCGGTCTGGAACATGTAGCCGGCGCGCCTGTTCACGCCCGTGAGCGGCTGGCCGAAGACCTTCACACCGCCCGACGACGGCTCGAGCAAGCCCGCGCCCACGTTCAGCAGCGTCGACTTGCCGCAGCCCGTGGGCCCGACCACCGAGACGAACTCGCCCGCGCCGATGCGCAGCGTGGTGTCGTCCACCGCCGTGTAGCGCTGGCCCGGGTCGTCCTTCGAAAGGAAGGTGCAGCGGATGGAAAGGAGTTCGAGGGCGTAGTCGGACATGGCGCTCCGGAAGAAAAAACCCGGCCGAAGCCGGGTTGCTGAACGTTCGCAATCAGGCTTTGAACCTGTCTTTCGCACGCTTTGCAAAATCGTTGGTGTAGGTCCTGGCGAGGTCGATCTTGTCGGCCTTGACCGAGGTGTCGAAGCTCGCGATGGCGTTGAGTGCCGTCTTCGGCCCTTCGGCCGGCACGAGGCCGTCGGTGGCGATGGACTCGCGCACCTTGTCGAACGACGCGAGGTACAGCGCGCGGTCGCCGAGCAGATACGTCTCGGGCACGGTCTTGATGATGTCGCCCGGCCCCGCCGTCTGCAGCCACTTGAGGCCGCGCACGATCGCGTTGGCCAGCGCCTGGCAGGTGTTGGGATGCTTCTGGATGAAATCGATCGGCGCGTAGAGGCAGGCCGCGGGCATCGGCCCGCCGAACACCTGCTCGGTGCCCTTGAGCGTGCGCGTGTCGCTGATGATCTTCACGTCGCCCTTTTGCTCGAGCATCGTCATCACCGGGTCGGTGTTGCTGATGGCGTCGATCTGGCCCGAGCGCAGCGCTGTGAGCGCACCGGCCGCCACGCCCACGCCGATGAAGCTCACGTCGCTGGCCTTGAGGCCGCCGCGCGAGAGCACGAGGTTGGCCACCATGTTCGTCGACGAGCCCGGCGCCGAAACGCCGATCTTCTTGCCCTTGAGGTCCTGGATGCCGGTGTAGCCCGCCATGTTCTTCGTCGACACGCCCACCGCGATCTGCGGTGCGCGGCCCTGCAGCACGAAGGCCTGGAAGAACTGGTTCTTGGCCTGCAGGTTGATCGTGTGCTCGTAGGCGCCCGAGCAGACATCGGCCGAGCCACCCACCACCGCTTGCAGTGCGCGCGCGCCGCCGGCGAAGTCGGAGATTTCCACTTCGAGCCCTTCGGCCTTGAAGTAGCCCAGCTGCTCGGAGATGGTGAGCGGCAGGTAGTAGAACGCCGCCTTGCCGCCCACCGCGATCGAGACCTTGGTTTTCTCCAGCTTGGCCTGCTGCGCAAAGACCCGCGGCAATGCAATCGCTGCGGCAGCGACTGCGGAGGCGGAGATGAGGGTTCTGCGATGAAGCATGGCGCGGTCCTGCGGGCTCTGTGATTCTGGTGAACTGAATCGAGCTTAGGCGTGCGCCCTGTGGGCCTGCATCGGGGTCATCCCGTGCGGGTTTTCACGTAAGCACGAAGGCCTCCTGGAGAAGCCTTCGCCAAGGCGCTATCGCGCCAGAAAAAGTATCGCGATATTGACCAGGAACGCGAGTGCCCAGACCGCGCTGCGCGCGCTCGGCGCGCCGCGGATGTAGAGCGCGAGATAGATCACGCGCAGCACGACGTAGGCCACCGCGAGCATGTCGAGCCGCGCCTGCGCCACGCCGAGCTGGTGCGCGATGAGCACCGCGCCGATGAAGAACGGCAGGCCTTCGAAGCTGTTGGCCTGCGCGCTGTTGGCGCGTGCGCGCCAGCCGCTTTGCTTGGCGGCCCAGTCGCGCGGATGCATGTTGTCGCGCACGCCGAAGCTGCCCGCCTTCGCGATCCATGCCGCGAGGTACGGCAGCCCGCAGGCGATGAACACGCACCAGTAGGCGACGGTGAGCAGGGAGAAGGTCATGGTGACGACAACAAAGGGGAAGAACGAACGCGGCCTTGAACAGGCCGCGCGTCAGCGGCGATCGACCAGCGCGTGCGCGATGGTGCCGAGGTCGACGTACTCGAGCTCGCTGCCGGCCGGCACGCCGCGCGCCAGGCGCGTCACGGTGAGCCCGTGCTGCTTGAGCGCCTCGCCGATCACGTGCGCCGTGGCCTCGCCTTCGGCGGTGAAGTTGGTTGCGAGGATGACCTCGCTCACCGTGCCATCGCGTGCGCGGTCGAACAGCTTCTGCAGGCCGATGTCCTTCGGCCCGATGCCGTCGAGCGGGCTGAGCTTGCCCATGAGCACGAAGTAGTAGCCGCGAAAGGCGCCCGTGCGTTCGAGCGCGGCCTGGTCGGCCGGCGTCTCGACCACGCACAGCTTGGTGCCGTCGCGCCGCGAGTCCATGCAGACATGGCAGATCGGCGCTTCGGTGAAGGTGTTGCACAGCTCGCAGTGCCGCACCTGGCCTGCCGCCTGCTGCAACGCACGCGCGAGCAGCTGCGCGCCCTCGCGGTCGTGCTGCAGCAGGTGGAACGCCATGCGCGAGGCCGACTTGACGCCGACACCGGGCAACCGGCGCAGCGCATCGACCAGCGCATCGAGCGAACTGGCGTCTGCCATGCGTCGCTTAGAACGGCAGCTTCATGCCGGGCGGCAGGCCGGGCATGCCGGCCGTCAGCTTGCCCATCTTCTGCTCGCTGGTTTCTTCAGCCTTGCGCACGGCGGCGTTGAAGGCGGCAGCCACGAGGTCTTCGAGCATGTCCTTGTCGTCGGCCAGCAGGCTGGGGTCGATGGTGATGCGCTTGACGTCGTGCTTGCAGGTCATGACGACCTTGACGAGACCGGCGCCCGACTCGCCTTCGACCTCGATGTGCGCCAATTCTTCCTGGGCCTTCTTGAGGTTGTCCTGCATTGCCTGCGCCTGCTTCATGAGGCCGGCCAGTTGTCCTTTGTTGAACATCGTTGGTCCTGTCTGTGATGGGTTGGTGATGGAAAGAATACGGGTCGAAAAATGCGGCGACTGCGGCGCCGGCTTCAGAGGGGCTTCAGCGATCCGGGAACAATCTTCGCATCGAAGTCGCGCATCAGCATCTGCACCTCGGGGTCGCTGCGGATGGCTTCCTCGGCCACCCGCTGGCGCTCGTCGGCCGCCTGCTTGTTGCGGCGCGCCGGGCTGTCGACCACGCCGCCGATCTCGATGGCCAGCCTCACATTGTGGCCGAGGCCCTGCAGCGCCGCCGTGAGCTTCTCGCGGCTGGACGGCTGGTTGAGGGTTTCGCGCTCGATGCGCAGCATCCACTGGTCGGTGTCGCGGGCCACCAGCTGCGACTGCAGCGCCAGCTCGCGCGCCAGTGCCGCCACGCTTTCGGCGGCGACGAGCTGCATGACCGTGGCATGCCAGAAGTCGCCCTCTTCGCTCGGAGGGATCGGGGTGTAGGTGCTGCGCTGTTCTTCTTCGCGCGGCACGTCGCGCTGGCCGGGCGGCGGCTGCACGCGGATCGGCACGCCGACCACATGGGCCGCGGGGGCGTCGGACGCCTCCTGCGGGGCAGGCCGAGGCATGGGCTGGCGCTGCGGGGCATCGACCACCGCGAGCCGCTGGCCCGCCGGCGCGGACTGCGCGGGTGGTTGCGAAGGCGCGGCAGCAGGTGTCGGATCGGGCACCGAAGGCCGGGAAACCGGGGCAGCTTCGCGCGCGGGAGCCCGCGGCGCGGCGCCACCGGCGTCATTCAGAGTTTTTTTTTCCGTGGAGGCCGTCGAGGCGGCCGCGTGGGAGGGCTTGAAGGCCAGCAGCCGCAACAGCACCATGGTCAGCGCCGCGTACTCGTCGGGCGCCAGGCCCAGCTCGCCGCGCCCATGCAGGCACAGGCTGTACAGCAGCTGCGTCTCGTCAGCGGGCATCAGCGACGCCAGGCGCGCCGTGTCGGCCGCGTCGGGGTCGGTGGCCGCATCGGCCGATTCGGCGCGCGAGGGCACGGCCTGCAGCACGGCCATGGCCTGCAGCACCGCCGTCATTTCTTCGAGCGTGGACGCGGCGGACATGCCGTCGCGACGCAGCGCCTCGGAGGTGTCGACGACGGTCTTGCCGTCGCCTTGTGCCAGCGCTTCGATCAGGCGGAACACATGGCCGCGGTCGACGCTGCCGAGCATCTGGCGCACACCGGTCTCGAGCAGCTCGCCGTTGCCGAAGGCGATGGCCTGGTCGGTGAGCGAGAGCGCGTCGCGCATCGAGCCGCGCGCCGCGCGCGCCAGCAGGCGCAGCGCCTGCGGCTCGGCCGGCACCTGTTCGGTCTGCAGCACGCTAGTGAGGTGTTCGAGCACCGTCTCGGGCGCCATCGGCCGCAGGTTGAACTGCAGGCAGCGCGACAGCACCGTCACCGGCACCTTCTGCGGATCGGTCGTGGCCAGCACGAACTTGAGGTACTCGGGCGGCTCCTCGAGCGTCTTGAGCATCGCGTTGAACGCGGTGTTCGTGAGCATGTGCACTTCGTCGATCATGAAGACCTTGAAGCGCCCCTGCACCGGCTTGTAGACCGCCTGTTCGAGCAGCGACTGCACTTCGTCGACGCCGCGGTTGGAGGCCGCGTCGAGCTCGGTGTAGTCGACGAAGCGACCCGAATCGATGTCCTGGCAGGCCTGGCACACGCCGCAGGGCGTGGCCGTGATGCCGCCCTGCCCGTCCGGGCCCTGGCAGTTGAGCGACTTGGCCAGGATGCGCGACACCGTGGTCTTGCCCACGCCCCGCGTCCCGGTGAACAGATAGGCGTGGTGCAGGCGCTGCGTCGTCAGCGCGTTTTCCAGCGCCTGGACCACATGCCCCTGACCGACCATCTCACCGAAGGTTTTCGGACGGAACTTGCGAGCGAGCACGAGATAAGACATTGCGGGCATTCTAAAAGGCGCGGCGGGGGTCACTTCACGCTTGTTTCCCATCCGCCGTCGAAATGATTCACGCCCCGGCCAAGGGGGCAAATCCGCGCGGTTAGAATGCAGGCTGACGGGCCTCCCTGCATGGTGAAGTGGCCAACCGGGTCAGGTGGGGAACCAAGCAGCCCTAACTGCGTAGTCAGTGCCAGGGGTAAGGCTCGTCAACCTAACATCCAGAAGCCGTGAGTTCCTTTGCAGAGAACTTACGCGCCGTGTCCAGGGGTTACCAACCCCGGACACCTTAAGCTCCCAGAACTTCGCGCAGCCATCCATGAACTTGGACATCCGGCCCGCCCGCATCAGCGATCTCGAAGCGCTGGTGCGCCTCGACACCGTGGCCGCGCACGATGCGCGCCGCGCCGTGCAGATCCAAGGCTGGATCGAAGATCGCTTCTGTCATGTGATGGAGGTGGACGGCGACATCGCCGCCTACGGCGTGCTGCACCACCACTTCTTCGACTGCGGCTTCATCGAGATGCTCATGGTCGGCGAGCCATTTCGCCGCAGGCGGCTCGGCCTGAGGCTCGTCGATCACTTCCAGTCGATCTGCGAACGCCCCAAGCTCTTCACGTCCACGAACCGCTCCAACGCGGCGATGCACGCGCTGCTGAAAGAAGCCGGGTTCAGAGAGAGCGGCCACATCGAGAACCTCGATGCGGACGACCCCGAGCAGGTGTTCTTCTGGCCGTGCGCGCGCTCGCGCTGAGCGCGCCTTCGATCAAAGCCCCAGCCGCTGGATTGCGCCGCGCGCCGCAGCCGCGCCGCTGGCCATCGCCGCCGTGAGCAGGTAGCCGCCGGTCGGCGCTTCCCAGTCGAGCATCTCCCCTGCCGCGAACACGCCGGGCAGCGCCGTCGCCATCAGGGCCGGATCGAGCGCATCGAAGCGCACGCCGCCCGCCGTGCTGATCGCCTCGTCGACCGGCCGCGTCGCGACCAGCTTCAGCGGCACCGCCTTGATGGTGGCCGCCAGTTGCGCCGGGTCCTGCATCGCTTCCTTGCTCAGCGCTTCGTGCAGCACGCCCGCCTTGATGCCTTCGATGCCGAGACGGCTCTTGAGATGGCTGCTCAACGAACGCGCGCCGCGCGGATGCTTCACCGCGGCGAGCACCTGTTCGGCGCTGCGGTCGGGCAGCAGGTCAAGCAGCAGCGTCGCACTGCCGTTCGCTGCAATCTCGTCGCGCAGCAGCGCCGACGCCGCATAGACCAGGCTGCCTTCGATGCCCGTGGCCGTCGCGACGAACTCGCCCTTGCGCGCAAAGTGCCGCCCCTGGCTGTCGGTGAAGGCGATCGCGACCGACTTGAAGGGCTGCCCCGCGAAGCGGCTCGAAAAATGCTCGCTCCAGCCTGCGCCGTCGAAGCCGCAATTGGCGGGCAGCAGCGGCGCCACCGCCACGCCCTGCGCCTGCAGCCACGGTGCCCACGCCCCATCGGAGCCCAGGCGTGCCCAGCTCGCGCCGCCCAAGGCCAGCACCACGGCGTCGGCCTTGGCGGTGACCTCGCCCGTCGGCGTCGCGAAGCGCAGCGCGTTCGCATCGAAGGCCCCGTCGCCCACCCAGCGATGCCGCATGTGGAACTGCACGCCCGCGGCGCGCAGGCGATGCAGCCAGGCGCGCAGCAAGGGCGCGGCCTTCATGTCGGTCGGGAACACACGACCCGAGGTGCCGACGAAGGTCTCGATGCCCAGTCCGGCCGCCCACTCGCGCGCCTGCTGCGGACCGAAGGCCGCGAGCAGCGGCTCGAGCTGCGCGCGGCGCTCACTGAAGCGGGTCACGAACACATCGAAAGGCTCGGAGTGCGTGAGGTTGAGGCCGCCGCGGCCGGCCAGCAAAAACTTGCGGCCCACCGAGGGCATCGCGTCGTACACGTGCACCTGCGCGCCGGACGCGCTCAGCACTTCGGCCGCCATCAGGCCGGCAGGTCCGCCGCCGATGACGGCGACGGTAGAAGAAACAGTCATTCGAGATTCACCAGTTCGCCCTGCCCGGTCAGGAACGCGGCGCGCACCGTGGCACCGGGGTAGGCATGTTGCACGGCAACGCGGTAGCGCTGCATCTGTGCGATCAGGGCCGCGTCCCGTTCGGGGCGCGCGGCCGATTTGTAGTCGAGGATCCACCACGCGCCGGTGGCGCGCTCGCGCACCAGCCGGTCGATGCGCAAGGTATCGCCCTCGTGGACCAGCGTGACTTCATTGCCATGCCAGTCGATGCTGCGATCGTCCCACACCCAGGCACCGGCGCCCGCGCGGATGCGCTGGGCCAGCGCCGCGGCGCCACGTGCCTGCTGCGGATCGAGCATGAATTCGCGCGCGGCCGCCCGCACATGCGCCGGCGGCAGCGCCTCGCCGGGCACCGCCCATTCGAGCAGCCGGTGCATGGCCTGGCCGAACGCGGCGGCGCGTGCGTCGACCGTGGCGTCTTGTGCCTCTTTCTTTTCGGGCGGCGCACCGGTTGCCGCCACGAGCGGTGCGGGCAGGCGCTTCATCGCGAAGGTGCCCACCCCGGTCTCGCCGGCGGCGGAGGCTTCGACCAGCGGCTCATCGGCCTCGGTCGGCTCGCACAGCGGCTCCAGCCGCGCCCACCAACTGCCCTCGTTGGCGCGCGACGGCTTCACCGACGAGAGCACCAGCCGCTCGCGGGCCCGCGTGGTCGCCACGTAGAGCCCGTTGAGTTCTTCGCGGTGGCGCGCGCGCTGCTCTTCTTCGAGCAGCGCGGCGGCGCAGGTCGGCGGGGTCTTCTCGCTGGCCAGGAACACGAAGCGCGTCGGCGCGCTGTCGCTGCCCTTCCACTCGACCAGCACGCCCATGGTCTGCGCGCGCGGCGGCGGCGCGTCGCAGTCGAGCATCAGCACCGTGTCGGCCTCCAAGCCCTTGGCGCCGTGCACGGTCAGCAGCTGCACCGCCTCGGGCGCGGCCACGGTGGGTGCGCGCACGCCGCCCGCGCGCAAGGCCCGCACCAGGGCATAAGGCGTCGCGAAGCGCGCACCGTCGATGTCGAGCGAAGCGGCGACCAGCCCGCGCAGGTTCGCCAGCGCGCTCTGGCGCAAAGCCGCCGGCACCGCGGCGCCGAACTTCGCGAGCACGTCACCGTCGTGAAAGATCGCGTCCAGCGCGTCGTGCGGCGGCATCGCCATCAGCCAGCGCTGCCAGCGGCGCAGCTGCACGCCCGCCTCGGTCAGCACGGGTGGCAGGCCTTCGCCCTTCTGGATCAGCGAGAACCAGCTGGCGACCGGCGTCTCGCGCTGGCAGCGCGCCAGCTGCACCAGTGTGTCGTCGTCGATGCCGAACAGCGGCGACTTGAGCGCGCGCGCCAGCGACAGGTCGTGCGCGGGCGACACCAGCGCGTCGAGCAGCGCGACCACGTCCTGCACCTCGGGGGCGTCGTTCAGGTCGTTCTTCTCGGGCTGCTGCACGGGGATGTGGCGGCGGCGCAGCGCGTCCTGCATGGCCGACAGCCGGCTGCGGCGGCGCGCCAGCACCATGATCTGGCGCGGCGGTGTGCCGTCGGCGATGCGCTGTGCGACCCAGCGCGCGGCCTGCTCGCATTCCTTCTGCAGCAGCTGTTCTTCGGGCAGCACGCGCGGCGTGACGAGGCTGTCGCGCCAGTGCAGCATGCCGTCGTCGGCCGGCGCGGCGGCCGACGCGGTGTCGAGCGCGTCGCGGTCGATGGCGGGCAGCTTCAGCAGCTCGCCATCGTCGCCGCGCTCGGTGGTGTGGGCGCGGTAGCCGTCGAACTCGCCGGCCGCCTGCGCGGCCAGCATCGCGCTGTTGACGAGACCGACCACGGCGCGCGCGTTGCGGTGCGTGTGGTCGCAGTTGAGCAATTCACCGCCGAGCCCTTCGCGCACGAACTTCTTGGCAGCGATGAACACCTGCGGTTCGGCGCGGCGGAAGCGGTAGATGCTCTGCTTGGGGTCGCCCACGATGAACACACGCGGCGCGCTGCCGCCCGCGCCGGTGTAGGCGCTGAGCCAGCCGTAGAGCGCCTGCCACTGCAGCGGGTTGGTGTCCTGGAACTCGTCGATCAGCAGGTGCGCGACGCGCGCGTCGAGCCGCTCCTGCACCCAGCCCGACAGCGCCGACTGGCCCAAGAGCAGCTGCGCGGCCTGCTCGACGTCGTTCATGTCGACCCAGCCGTGCGCGCGCTTGACCTCGCCGAAGGCGGCGATCAGCAGGCGCGTGAGCCGTGTCATGCGTTGCTGGTAGAGCCAGGCCGCGTGCTGGGCCTGCGCGGCGCACAGCAGCTGCAGCTCGGTCTCGGCCTCTTGCGCGGCGGGGAATTTCTGCAGGTTCTTGGTGAGCCGGTCTTCGCTCGCGACGAAGAAGGTCTTGCGCAGCACCGCAAGCGCGTCGGCCAGCGCCTCGGGCGCGGGCTCGCCGGTGCCGAACACGTCGATGATGGCTTCGGCCGCCTTCTGCGGTGTCTTGTTGGCCTCGCGGCCGAGGGCGGCAGCGCGGTCGAGCCAGCGGCGGCGCACGGCCTCGCCGCGCAACGCGTCGGTCGGCACCTCCAGCCCCTGCAGGGCCGGGTACAGCACGTCGAACGGTGTCACCGCATCCTGGGGATCGGACAGCGAGAACTCGACCCGCTTCGACAGCGCCTCGCCCAGCGCCTTGGCCGTCTGCGAGCGGCCGTGGGTGGCGACGACGGCGTAGTAGTCGGCCAACGCGCGCGCATCGCCGGTCACGGCCTCGAAGAACGGACGCCAAGTGTGGTTGCGCGCCTCCGCATCGTCTTCGAGCAGTTCGTAGTTCGCGGGCAGCCCCAGCTCGCGCAGCACGGCGAGCGGCGCGTTGCGCAGCAGGCCCGCGAACCACGCGTGGAAGGTGCGGAACTGCACCGGCCGCCCGCCTTCGAGCAGTCGCCGGTAGAGCCCCTGCAGGCGCGGCACGGCGGCCTGCGCGGCCTCGGGCGTCATGCCGCGCATCACGAGTTCGCGCTGCGAAGCGGCGGGATCGAGTTCGGCGAACAGCGCGAGCCATTGGTCGAGCCGCTCGCGCATTTCGCCGGCGGCCTTCTTGGTGAAGGTGATGGCCAGGATCTCGTGAGGCTCGCAGGCGGAATCGCCCTCTTCGAGCAGCGCGCGCACGATGCGCGACACCAGCATCCAGGTCTTGCCGGCGCCCGCGCAGGCCTCGACCGCGACCGAGCGCCGCGGATCGCAGGCGACGGTGTAGAAGGCCTCGCGCGCGACGTGCCGGCCGTTGTGTTCGTAGGCAGCGCCGTTCATGGCGTGACCTCCCAGAAATCCTTGCGGCACAGGCCGCGTGCGGCGCAGAAATCACAGACGCTGCCCTCGCCCAGCGGCGGCAGCGGCGCACCCTGCGCGATGCGCGCGAAGTCGTCGATGATGCCGGCGACCAGCGCATCGCGCGCCTCGACCACGGCGGGCTGCTCGACGGTCTGCGTGCCGGACGACTTCTCGCCCACGTTGACGTAGGCCGCGCGCAAGGTGTCGTCGGCGACCAGCGCTGCGTAGAAGGCGAGCTGCGTGTCTTCGGTCGGGTCTTTCACCCGCTCCTTGGTGACGGAGGCGGTCTCGGTCTTGTAGTCGATCACGAAGGGCTGGCCGTCTGCCGTGCGGTCGACGCGGTCGAGCCGACCGACGAGCCGCAGGGTGCCCAGGGGCTGCTCCTTCCACGGCTCGGCCTCGACGAAGACCGCCCCGTCTGCTTCATGTTTCGCGAGCCATTCGAGATACCCGTCGCGCACCGCCGGCCACGCCGCGGCGAACGGCAGGAACTCGGCATCGGAGTAGCCGAGCGTCTGCGTCACATCGCCCGCGGTGTCGGCCAGCAGCGTGGCGCGCGCTTGCGCATCGCTTGTCGGCGCGTCGCGCAAGGTCTCGTGGAACTGGCCGAGCACCGCGTGCAGCCAGTTGCCGAAGTCGCGCTTGTCGACCTCGGCATCGAGCTCGTCGGCGGTGCGCAGGCCCAACTGGCGCAGCGCGAAGAAGCGATAGGGGCAACGCCGCAGGTCTTCGTAGACGCTGGTCGACACATTGGTGAGCGGCAGCAGCGCGCCCGAGGGCGTGGGCCGCAGGGTCGGCGTGACAGCGACGTCGCGCGGCATGCGCGGATCGACGCCCGGCTGCAGCGCATGGGCGAGCTGCAGGGCCTGCACCAGCGGGCTCGGCCGCACGGGTTCGCCGCTGGCGTCGGAATGGCGCCAGACCAGGTCGCAGCTCGGGTTGCGCGTGGCCATGGCCCAGGCCGCGCGCTGCGCGACCTCCAGCACCTCGCGCGAGGCCAGGCCCAGGTCGAGGCGCTGCGCCGCGCTCCAGTTGCCCGGCGGCTCGGGCGACGCGGGCATGCGGCGGTCGTCGCAGCCGGGAATGACGACGGCGCCGAAGACGCGGCCCAGCAGCTGGTACATCGGCAGCACGGACACCTTGGGCGCCTCGTCACCGGCGGGCGGCACGAAGCTGGCGTCCTCGAGCACGTCGCGCGCCCAGGCCGTGAACTCGGCCAGGCTGTGGCGCCCGCCGGGGAACTCGTCTTCCTCGCCATGCGCGTCAGCATCGAGCCAGAGGGCGGCGATCACCTTGGCGCCCGCGAAGTCGGCGGCGAGCGCGTCCCACTGCTCGCCGGCCGTCAGCAGCTCGCGCAGCGCGCGGTGCCACTCGGCCAGGGAGCGCGCGCGCACCATCGGGGCGCGGCGGGCCTCGATGGTGGCGGTGAACGTGCGCAGGCTTTCGTCCTGCGGCTTGTCGCTGCGCGCGATCAACGCGCACCAGGCCTGCCAGTCGCGCACGCCTTCGCGTCGCAGGCGCATTTCGAGCGACTGCACGGCGAACCCATCGACCTCGGCGCCACTCTTGAGCCATTCGAGGACCTGGTCGGTGGCCGCGTCGTGCGCGCAGGCGCGCAAGGCACTCATCAGCGTGGCGGCGGCGCGCGTGGTGGACAGCTTCCAGCCGGTTTCGTCGTGCGTGACGATGCCCTGCGTGCTCAGCTGGGCGCTGATGCGGCGGGTGAGCGCGCGGTCGGTGGCGACGAGCGCGACGGGCGCGCGGCCCTCGGCCAGGTGCTGCAGCACGCAGGCGGCGGCCAGCTGGGCCTCGTCCTCGGGGTCGAGCGCCACGTGCGCGTGGGCCGCAGACGGCGGGGCATCGGCAGGCACGAGCGGAATGCGGATCGCGCGATCGCCCCACAGCGCGCACAGGGCCTGCGTGAGCGGATCGGTCTGGAAGCCTTCGAGCACGATCAGCGCATCGACTTGGCTGCGCGCCGCATCGCGCAGCAGCACGTCGGTCGCGTAGCCCGAGTTCGCGGCCCAGGCCACGGCAACGCGGATCAGCGCGCTCTCGATGCGGAACCACTCCGACTCGCTGCCTGCATCGGCCACCTTGGACGCCCCCTGGGCCCAGTCGCTGCCGCGCACCTCAGGCGCCACGGCGGATGCCAGCGGCGCCAGCTGGTAGGCCAGCTCGACTACGCGCCCCGCCAGCGCGAAGCGTTCGGCCTGGAAGCCCGATTGCGCGAGCAGGCCCTGGGCCGTGACCAGGTCGCGCGCCATGTCGAAGGCGATGTCGTAGCCGGACGGCAGGAAGCCGCCCGCGCTGCGCGCCCAGTTGTGCGTGGTCTCGAAGCGCGGCACGAAGCCCGGGCTGCCGCAGCGCGCCCACATGCCGCGCGCGACCGCCATCAGCTGCGCATACGGCACCAGCACCACGGTGCGCGCCGCATGCAGCTGGCGCGCGTCGAGCGCGCGCACGATCCGCGCGACGACGCCCTCGGCGGGATCGCACCACAGGGCCTGGACGGGGTGGCCTTCGTTCATGTTCTATCGAGGGGGTTGAGGGGGTCGGCGGCAGGGCCGCAAAGGGCTTTGGCTATCGCCGCCATAGCCGGGCCGCATGGCACGTCGCCCCTTGGTTTCTGTCACAATGACCCGCACTTTAGCTGCACCGAAACTCTCTCTGCGCACAAGGACACATCACATGGCCAGCGAACTGATCAAACACATCTCCGATTCTTCCTTCGAGGCCGACGTGCTCAAGTCCAGCCAGCCGGTTCTGGTCGACTACTGGGCCGAATGGTGCGGTCCCTGCAAGATGATCGCCCCGATCCTGGACGAAGTCTCGGCCACCTACGAAGGCAAGCTGCAGATCGCCAAGCTCAACGTCGATGAGAACCGCGACATCCCCGCCAAGTTCGGCATTCGCGGCATCCCCACACTGATGCTGTTCAAGGACGGCCAGCTGGCCGCAACCAAGGTCGGCGCCATGAGCAAGGCGCAACTCACGGCCTTCATCGACCAGCAACTCGCCTGATGCATTTCTTCCGGCCAGCGCGCAATGCGTTGGCCGGGGCGATTTTCCTGTCATAATCGCCCTCAGTTCACCGGGCCTTTCATCAGGCAACCGGTTCGAGTTCCCCGGTTCGTGAGGCAGTTCTTGCCCCACATCAAACCTCCCCCCGTTCCCGATTCGATTACCCCTCCAGGGGTCGTTCCATGCACTTAAACGAACTCAAGGCACTCCACGTGTCTGAAGTCTTCAAGCAGGCTGAGGCGCTTGAGATCGAAAACATCGGCCGCATGCGCAAGCAAGAGCTGATGTTCGCGATCATCAAGAAGCGCGCCAAGGCCGGCGAACAGGTCTTCGCCGACGGTGTGCTCGAAATCCTGCCCGACGGCTTCGGCTTCCTGCGCAGCCCCGACACCAGCTTCACGGCCAGCACCGACGACATCTACATCTCGCCCAGCCAGGTGCGGCGCTTCAACCTGCACACCGGCGACATGATCGAAGGTGAAGTGCGCACGCCCAAGGACGGCGAGCGCTACTTCGCACTGACCAAGCTGGACAAGGTCAACGACGGCGCACCCGAAGCCAACAAGCACAAGGTGATGTTCGAGAACCTGACGCCGCTGTTCCCCAAGGAACAGATGAAGCTGGAACGCGAAGGCGTCAAGGGCGAAGAGAACCTCACCGGCCGCATCATCGACATCATCGCCCCCATCGGCAAAGGCCAGCGCGCCCTGCTCGTGGCACCGCCCAAGAGCGGCAAGACGGTGATGATGCAGCACATCGCCCACGCGATCAGCGCCAACTACCCCGACGTGCACATGATGGTGCTGCTCGTGGACGAGCGCCCTGAAGAAGTGACCGAAATGCAGCGCACGGTGAAGGGCGAAGTCATTGCTTCGACCTTCGACGAGCCCGCAGCGCGCCACGTGCACGTCGCCGAAATGGTGATCGAGCGCGCCAAGCGCCTGGTCGAACTCAAGAAGGACGTGGTGATCCTGCTGGACTCGATCACCCGTCTGGCCCGCGCCTACAACAACGTCGTGCCCTCGTCGGGCAAGGTGCTGACCGGCGGTGTCGATTCGAACGCACTGCAGCGTCCCAAGCGCTTCCTGGGCGCCGCGCGCAACGTGGAAGAAGGCGGCTCGCTGACCATCATCGGCACCGCGCTGATCGACACCGGCAGCCGCATGGACGAAGTGATCTTCGAAGAGTTCAAGGGCACCGGCAACTCCGAAATCCACCTGGACCGCCGCCTGTACGAAAAGCGCGTGTTCCCCTCGATCCAGCTCAACCGCAGCGGCACGCGCCGTGAAGAGCTGCTGCTGGCGCCCGAGATCCTGCAGAAGACCCGCATCCTGCGCCAGCTCATGTACAACATGGACGAGATCGAGTCGATGGAGCTGATGCTCAAGAACATGAAGGCGACCAAGACCAATGTCGAGTTCTTCGACATGATGCGTCGCGGCGGCTGAGCTTCAGGCTCTTCCGCAAAAGCGCGTTGGCCCTCACGGGTCAACGCGCTTTTTTCATGGGCGCTCGATGCGGATGGCGCGGCCTTCGGCGGCGCTCTGGCGGCCGATGTCGAGCAGTTCCATCAGCGCGACGGCCTGCGCGGGCGGCACGGGATTGGGCCCCTTGCCGAGGATCGCATCGCGGACCGCGGCGTAGTAGTCGGCGTAGTTGCCGGCCTGCGTCGGCACCGCGCGAAAGTGCGGCGCGCCGTCGCTGCCGACCAGCGTGAGTTCGCCATCGAGCGGATCGGCGCCCCACCCTTCGGCCGGCGGCCGCTGGCCGGCGCGCAGCGCGTCTTCCTGCGGATCGACGCCGTGCTTGACGTAACTGCCGCGCGTGCCGTGCACGATGTAGCGCGGCGCCGCATGGGCCGCGAGCGTCGTGGCGTGCAGCACCAGGCGCAGCGGCGCATGAGGGCCGCTCTCGTAGCGCAGCACGGCGTGGAAATAGTCTTCGACCAGCGCGCCGTCGCGCAAAGCGGCCGTGTCGAGCTGCAGCGTGTCGGGCCGGCCGAAAAGCTGCACGGCCTGGTCGAGCAGGTGCGAGCCCAGGTCCACCCACAGGCCCGCGCCCGGCACGGGCTGCTCCCGCCAGCGCTCGCGAACCTCGGGACGGAACCGGTCGAAATGCGATTCCAGATACACCGGGCGCCCCAGATCGCCAGACGCCAGGACCTGCTGGAGCGTCAGGAAATCGGCGTCGAAACGCCGGTTCTGGTAGACCGAGAGCACGCGATTGTTGCGCGTAGACAACAATTCGAGATCCCGCGCTTCGGCCACATCGAGCGTGAACGGCTTGTCAACGACCACGTGCTTGCCCGCCTCCAGCGCCGCCTTGGCGACCGGATGATGCTGGGCATTGGGCGTCGCCACCACCACGAGGTCGATGTCCGCCCGGGCCACCAGCGCCGCCACGTCGGGCACCACGGCCACGCCGGGCCAGTCGGCGTGCACCTTGTGCGGCTGCGAGCTCGCCACGGCCGTCAATTCGAGCCCCGGAACGGCCGAAAGCACCGGCGCATGGAAGGTCTGGCCGGCAAAACCGTAGCCGACGAGGCCGGCGCGAAGGGGTGTAGAAGTCATGGGAGGGCCCGGTTTGCTCGCAATTGGGGCAGTATGCGATAATCATGGGCTCCGCGAAAAGTGCGGCCGGGCACGTCGCCCGGCTTCCTTGGCCCTCACACTTCACGTCAAAGGCCTCAGGGCGGCGCGCCAGACTGCTGGCACGCTGGTGGCTCTCGCATCGACCGCGCATTGATTCCAACAGCGCAAAAGGAAACACCATGGCAAAAGAAGGCATCCACCCGAATTACCGCGAAGTTCTGTTCGTCGACATGTCGAACGGCTTCAAGTTCGTGACCCGTTCGTGCGCGAACACCAAGGAAATGGGCAAGACCGACGACGGCCGCGAGCTGCCCCTGTTCAAGCTCGACACCACGAGCGAATCGCACCCCTTCTACACCGGCACGCAAAAGTCGGTGGACAACATGGGTGGTCGCGTCGAGAAGTTCCGCAACCGCTTCGGCAAGACCGCTGCCAAGTAATCAGGCACGCGCTCTGGCGTCGAGGGCAGCCCGGTTTACCGCGCTGCCCTTTTTCTTTCCAATCACCCCTTCGCCTCTTCCGCCTCGCCCTTGAACCAGCCGACCCCCGCGATCGTTGCCCAGAATGCCGTACGCCGGCTGCCGCGCGTCGCGTTGCTGCTGCTGTGCGCGGCCTACCTACTGCCGGGCCTGCTCGGCCGGGGCCCCTGGAAGAGCGCCGACATCACGGCCTTCGGCTACATGGCCGAGCTGGCCCGCAGCACCGAGGGCATCGCCCGCTGGTTCGACCCGCTGCTGCTGGGCATGCGCCCCGAGACCCCCGCGCTGATTCCGTACTGGATCGGCGCCTGGGCGATCCAGCTTGCCCCCTCGTGGGTCAACCCCGACCTGGCCGTGCGCTTCGTGTTCGCGCTGATGCTGTGGGGCACCTTCACCGCGACCTGGTACGCCGTCTATTACCTCGCCCGCACGCCACGCGCCCAGCCCGTGGCCTTTGCCTTCGGCGGCGAGGCGCGCCCCACCGACTACGCCCGCGCCATCGCGGACGGCGGCCTGCTGGCGCTGATCGCTTCGCTGGGCCTGGCCCAGCTGGGGCATGAAACCACGCCCGCGCTGGCGCAGCTGTACTTCGCCTCGCACCTGTTCTACGGCGTCGCCGCACTGCCCTACCGCCGCGTCGGCCCGGTGATCGCACTCGCGGTCGGCACGCTCGGCATGACGCTGAGCGGCGGTCCGACGGTCGGCCTCGCGCTGGCGATCGGCAGCGCCGTGTACATGGCCTACGAGCGCCATCAGCGCGCCGCCCGTGCAGCAGAAGGCTACAGCGACGACGAGAGCCCCGGCTTCACGCTGGGCGCGCTGCTGACGATGGTCGGCATCACCGTGCTGGCCGCCGCGCTGGTCTTCGGCCTGGGCCTGGCGCAATGGAAGATCACGCTGGGCCACTCGCTGCTGTCCGACGTGCGCAGCCAGGCCAAGCTGCTGCTGTGGTTCACCTGGCCGGTCTGGCCGCTCGCGATCTGGACGCTCTGGCGCTGGCGCCGCCAGTGGCTCGAGCGCCACGTCGCGCTGCCGCTGTGGTTCGCGCTGGTGCCGCTGGCCGCCACCTGGACCACCGACTTCTCCGACCGCTCGCTGCTGCTGGCCCTGCCCGCCTTCGCCACGCTGGCGGCCTTTGCGCTGCCGACCTTCCGGCGCAGCGCGGCGGCGCTGATCGACTGGTTCAACGTGCTGTTCTTCAGCGGCCTGGCCGTGCTCGGCTGGATGTACTGGATCGCCATGCTGACCGGCGCGCCACGCAAGCCGGCCGCCAGCGTGGCGCGGTTGGTGCCGGGCTTCGTGGCCGAGTTCTCGCCGGTGGCCTTCGTGCTCGCCCTGGCCGCCACGCTGGCCTGGTGCTGGCTGGTGCGCTGGCGCACCGGGCGCCATCGCGCCGCGCTCTGGAAGACGCTGGTGCTGCCGGCCGGCGGCACCGCGCTGTGCTGGATGCTGCTGATGACGCTGTGGCTGCCGTCCATCGACTACGCGCGCAGCTACGTCCCGCAGGTGCGCGCCGTGACCGAGCGCATCGGCCACCCGCGCTGCGTCGCCGAGCTGGCGCTGAGCCGGCCGCACGTCGCGGCGCTGCGCCACCACGGCAACCTCAACCTGCAGCCGCTGCTGCTGGGCAACGACTGCCCGTGGCTGCTCGTGAGCCCCGACACCATCGAGCGGCTGCACACCATCATCCCGCTGGAACAGTGGCGCTTCAGCGGCACCCTGCGCCGTCCCAGCAGCCCTGCGGACGACCTGCTGCTCTACGAAAAGATCGTGCGCTGACCCGTGAGCAGCAGCACGCACGGGAACGAACGCGGACTCATCGCACGGCACGCCGGCACGGTGCTGATCGGCCAGCTGGCCGTGATGGCCTTCGGCGTGGCCGACACCATCATCGCGGGCCGCTATTCCGAAGGCGCACTGGCCGCGCTCTCAGTGGGCGCCGCCATCTTCGTCAGCGTGTATGTCTCGCTGATGGGCGTGCTGCAGGCGCTGCTGCCGGTGTGGGCCGAACTGCACGGCGCCAACCGGGGCAGCGAGATCGGCCGCTCGGTGCGCCAGTCGCTCTACCTCGCAGCCATCGCCGTCGTGGTGGGCATGACCGTGCTGCTGCTGCCCGGCGCCGCGCTGCGCTGGACACAGGTGCCGGCCGACATGCGCGGCGAGGTCGAGGCCTACCTCGCGGTGCTGGCCTTCGCGCTGGCGCCCGCCCTGCTCTTTCGCCTCTTCAGCACGCTGAACCAGAGCCTGGGCAAGCCCAAGCTCGTGACCTGGCTGCAGCTGGCCTCGCTGCTCGTGAAGCTGCCGCTGTCGGTCTGGTTCACCTTCGGCGGCGCCGGCCTGCCGGCGATGGGGCTGGTGGGCTGCGCCTGGGCCACGCTGTGCGTGAACTGGGCCATGCTCGGCTGCGCGGTCTGGCTGCTGCGCCACGGCGCGTTCTACCGCGGCTACCAGCTGTGGGAACGCATCGAGGCGCCCGACTGGCACCAGATCCGCCTGTTCGCGCGGCTGGGCGTGCCCGGTGGCCTCGCGGTGCTGGTGGAAGTGACCTCGTTCACGCTGATGGCGCTCTTCATCGCGCGCCTGGGCACCGCCGCGGCGGCTGCGCACCAGATCGCCTCCAACCTGCTGGCCGTGGCCTACATGACGCCGCTGTCGCTCGCCATCGCGACCAGCGCGCGCGTGAGCTTCTGGCTCGGTGCCGGCGACACCGCCAGGGCCCGCCATGCCTGCCGGCTGGGCTTCGAACTCACCGCGCTGTTCGCGCTGCTCTATGCCGGCGCGATGGCCGTGTTCCGCACGCAGCTCGCCAACGTGTACTCCGACAACCCCGCCGTGATCGCGATGGCGGCGGCGCTGCTGACCACGGTGGCGCTGTATCACATCGCCGATGCGTTCCAGACGCTGTGCGTCTTCGTGCTGCGCTGCTACCGCGTGACGCTGGCGCCGCTGGTCATCTACTGCGCGATGCTCTGGGGCATGGGCCTTGGCGGCAGCTACCTGCTGGCCTACCGCGGCTTGGGGCCGTGGCCGGCCATGCAGTCGCCGCTGGCGTTCTGGCTCATGAGCGCCGCGGCGCTGGCGCTTACGGCGCTGTTGTTCGTCGCGCTGCTGCGCTGGACGATGAAGGCGCGGGCCCGCTGAGGGCCACGCGGCCTGCTTACTTGCTCATCACGCGCGCTTCGCGCACGCGCGTCGCCGGGAACAGCAGCGCAAAGCGGCTGCCCTTGCCCACCGTGCTTTCGATGCGCAGCTCGGTGCCGTGGCGCTGCGCGATGTGCTTCACGATCGCCAGCCCGAGCCCGGTGCCGCCGGTCTCGCGCGAACGGCTGCGGTCGATGCGATAGAAGCGCTCGGTGAGACGCGGAATGTGTTCGGCGGCAATGCCCGGGCCCGTGTCGCGCACGGCGTACTCGCCGCGCCCGTCGGGCAGCACCCGCCAAGTCACCACCACCTCGCCGCCGCCCGGCGTGTAGCGGATGGCGTTGCTCACGAGGTTCGACATCGCGCTCTGCAGTTCGGTCGGCGCGCCCGACAGCTCGGACTCGGCCTCGGACGTGAACGTGAGCCGGTGTCCCTGCTGCGTGAGCCGGCCCGACAGGCCGCGCCCCTCGTCTTCGCACTGCGCCAGCAGCGCGCGCATGCGCACCCACTGGTTGCCCGACGGCGCCGCACTGCCTTCCAGCCGCGACAGCGTCAGCAGGTCGTTCACCAGCGTTTCCATGCGGTGCGACTGCTGCCCCATCAGCGACAGATAGCGCGTGCGTTCGTCGGCATCCAGCGGCAGGTTCTGCAGCGTCTCGACAAAGCCCGCCAGCACCGTGAGCGGCGTGCGGATTTCGTGCGACACGTTGGCCACGAAGTCGCGCCGCATCGCCTCGGCCTGCTCCAGCGCCGTGATGTCGCGCGTGAGCAGCATGCGCCGGTTGCCGGCGTAGGGATGCACCTGCACCGACAGCCGCACCGGATGGCCGCGATGCTGCGCATGCACGAGGCCGGGCGCGTCGATGACGACATCGCGGCTGTAGTTCCACGAGGCCAGGTAGGCCACGAACGCCGGATCGCGCACGAGGTTCGCCAAGTGCTGCAGCAGGTCGCGCTCCGCATCGATGCCGAACTGCCCTGCCGCCGTCTGGTTGCACCACTCGATGCGGCCCTGCTCGTCGAGCAGCACCACGCCGTTGGGCGACGCCTGGATGGCGGCCAGGAATTCCTGCAGCCGGTCTTCGGCCTGCCGGGTCTGTTGTTCGCGCTCGCGCAGCAGCTTGCGGATGCGCTCCGAAAGCTCGCCCCACACGCCCGGCCCGCGCGACGGCAGCCCGGCCGCGTCGTTGCGCAGCACGCGCAGCAGGCGTTCGGCGCGCCAGGCATCGAAGCCCAGCCAGAGCACCGCGCCCAGCCAGGCGCCCAGCCAGCCGTACTTCCAGCCAAAAAGGCCGACAGCGCCCGCCGCAATTGCGAGGGACGCTATTAAAAAAGTAGCAATACGGAAAGGCATGGCGGGCGATTATCCGCGCCCGCCGCCGAGGCTCACGGCGCTGCTCACACCGTGACTTGGGCCGTCAGCCGGTAACCCGCTCCGCGAACGGTTTCCACCATCGGCGCGGCCACGCCCAGCGACTCGCGCAGGCGCTTGACGTGCACGTCGACCGTGCGTTCCTCGATGTAGACGTGGTCGCCCCACACCTTGTCGAGCAGTTGCGCCCGGCTGTGCACGCGCTCGGCGTGCTGCATCAGGTAGGCCAGCAGCTTGAACTCGGTCGGGCCGACCTTCAGTGCCCCGCCCTGCCACGTCACGCGGTGGGTGGAGGTGTCGAGGGCCAGTTCGCCGATCTCGACGCGCTCGGTCACCACCTCGGGCGCGCGGCGGCGCAGCACGGCACGGATGCGCGCCAGCATTTCCTGGGTGGAGAACGGCTTGGTGATGTAGTCGTCGGCGCCGGCATCGAGGCCGGCGACCTTGTCGGGCTCGTCGCCGCGCGCCGTGAGCATCAGGATCGGGATGGCCTTGGTGCGCGGGTCTTTGCGCCATTGGCGCGCGAGCTGCAGGCCGCTCTGGCCCGGCAGCATCCAGTCGAGCAGGATCAGGTCCGGCAGGAAGGCGTCGATTTCACGCTGGGCGGCGGCACCGTCTTCGGACCAGATCGGCTCGAAGCCGTTGTGGCGCAGGTTGACGGCGATCAGCTCGGCGATCGAGGATTCGTCTTCGACGATCAGGACTCTTGGTTTCTTCATGCGTTATGGGGAGTCTTTGCGGCGACGGTCGTCACTGCAATGCCGACTCGATTTCCTCCATCGAAGTGTGCCGCACATCGGCGCCCTTGACGATGTAGATGATGAACTCGGCGATGTTCTTGGCGTGGTCGCCGATGCGTTCGATGGCCTTGGCCAGGAACAGCAGGTCCAGGCTGGCGGAGATGGTGCGCGGGTCTTCCATCATGTAGGTGACCAGCTTGCGCACGAAGCCGTCGAACTCCTTGTCGATGAGGTCGTCGTCCTTGAGGATCGACAGCGCGGCGGCCGTGTCCAGGCGCGCGAAGGCGTCCAGCGCGGTGCGCAGCAGGTTCGAGGCCAGGTCGGCGGCAATGCGCAGCTCGGTGGTGGGCAGCTGGCGAGCCGATCCGCTTTCGATGATCGACTTGACCATGCGCGCGATCTTGTTGGCCTCGTCGCCCACGCGCTCCAGGTTGGCGGTGGTCTTGCTGATGGCGATCAAGAGGCGCAGGTCGCGAGCCGTGGGCTGGCGACGGGCGATGATCGACGACAGCTCGCGGTCGATCTCGATCTCCATCGCGTTGACGCGATGCTCGGTCTCCATCACGCGGTCGGCGGCTTCGGCGTCGAACTGCAGCAGGGCGTACACGGCCTGGTGGATCTGCGACTCGACCATGCCGCCGAGCTCCATCACGCGCGACGAGACGCCGTTGAGTTCGCTGTCGAACTGGCTGGAAAGGTGTTTCTCGGTCATGGTGTTTCCTTTGACTTCAACCGAAGCGGCCGGTGATGTAGTCCTCGGTCTCCTTGCGCTGCGGCTTGAAGAACATCTGTTCGGTGGCACCGAACTCGATCAGGTCGCCGAGGTACATGTAGGCGGTGTAGTCGCTGCAGCGGGCAGCTTGCTGCATGTTGTGGGTCACGATGACCACGGTGTACTCGTTTTTCAGCTCGGCGATCAACTCTTCGATCTTCGCGGTCGAGATCGGGTCGAGTGCCGAACACGGTTCGTCGAGCAGCAGCACTTCGGGCTTGATCGCGATACCGCGCGCAATGCACAGGCGCTGCTGCTGGCCGCCGGACAGGCCCGAGCCGCTTTGCTGCAGCTTGTCGCGCACTTCGGTCCACAGCGCGGCCTTCTTCAGGGCCCACTCGACGCGGTCGTCCATTTCGCTGGCCGACAGATTTTCGAACAGCTTCACGCCGAAGGCGATGTTGTCGTAGATCGACATCGGGAACGGCGTGGGCTTCTGGAACACCATGCCGACCTTGGCGCGGATCAGCGCCACGTCCTGCTTGGACGTGAGCAGGTTCTCGCCGTCCAGCGCAATGGTGCCTTCGGCGCGCTGCTCGGGGTACAGCTCGAACATGCGGTTGAAGGTGCGCAGCAGGGTCGACTTGCCGCAGCCCGACGGGCCGATGAAGGCCGTGACCTTGTTCTCGGGGATCTCGAGGTTGATGCCCTTGAGCGCGTGGAACTTGCCGTAGTAGAAGTTCAGGTCCTTGACCGAGATCTTCGAGCGCGACGGTTGTTGTTGTGCGACGGTGTTTGGCATGTTGGCGCCTTCTTGATTTAGTGTTTGTTGCGCGTCAGCACGCGCGCCAGGATGTTGAGGGCAAGCACGGCGACGGTGATCAGGAACACACCGGCCCAGGCCAGTTGTTGCCAGTTCTCGTACGGGCTCATGGCGAACTTGAAGATCGTGACCGGCAGGCTGGCCATCGGCTGGCTCACGTCGGCGGTCCAGAACTGGTTGTTCAGCGCGGTGAAGAGCAGCGGCGCGGTTTCGCCGGCGATGCGGGCCACGGCCAGCAGCACGCCCGTGACCACACCGGCGCGCGCGGCGCGCAGCGTGATGCTCAGGATGACCTTCCACTTCGGCGTGCCCAGTGCGTAGGCCGCTTCGCGCAGGCCCGGCGGCACCAGCTGCAGCATGTTCTCGGTGGTGCGGATCACCACCGGAATCACGATGAGCGCCAGCGACAGCGCGCCGGCCAAGCCCGAGAAGGTCTTGAAGTAGGCCACCACCACGGCGTAGACGAACAGGCCGATCACGATCGAGGGCGCCGACAGCAGGATGTCGTTGACGAAGCGCGTGACCGATGCGAGCAAGCCCTTGGGGTTGTACTCGGCCAGGTAGATGCCGGCCATGATGCCGATGGGCGTGCCCACGAAGGTCGCCAGCATCACCATCACGAACGAACCGAAGATGGCGTTGGCGATGCCGCCCGCCTCGTTCGGCGGCGGCGTCATCTCGGTGAAGGTGGCCAGCGCCAGGCCGCCCACGCCCTGGCGCAGCGTTTCCCACAGGATCCACACGAGCCAGAACACGCCGAACGCCATCGCGGCGAGCGACAGCGTGAGGGCGATCTTGTTGACGCGGTTGCGCGCGGCGAACTTTGCCTGGCGCGTCTCTGCCAGGGTCTTGGCGTTGATCAGGTTTTGCGCGGTGCTCACGACTTGGTTCCTTCGCTCTTCTTCATCTGGGCCAGCAGCATCTTCGAGAGCGACAGCACGACGAAGGTGATGAAGAACAGCACGAGGCCGAGGTACATCAGCGCGGCCTGGTGCAGGCCCGCGCCGGCTTCGGCGAATTCATTGGCGAGGGCCGAGGTAATGCTGTTGGCAGCCTCGAACACCGACAGGGAGTTGAGCTGGTTCATGTTGCCGATCACGAAGGTGACGGCCATGGTCTCGCCCAGTGCGCGGCCGAGGCCAAGCATGATGCCGCCGATCACGCCAGCCTTGGTGTAAGGCAGCACGACCTTGGAAACGACTTCCCAGGTGGTGGAGCCCAGGCCGTAGGCCGACTCCTTGAGCAGCGCGGGCGTCACTTCGAACACGTCGCGCATCACCGAGGCGATGAACGGAATGATCATGATCGCCAGGATGATGCCGGCCGACAAGATGCCGATGCCCACGGGCGGACCGGACACCAGGGCACCGAGGTACGGCACGCCGGCCAGCAGCTTTTGCAGCGGCTGCTGCACCCAGGTGGAAAGAATGGGGCCGAAGACCAGCAGGCCCCACATGCCGTACACGATGGACGGCACGGCAGCCAGCAGTTCAATGGCGGTGCCCAGCGGGCGCTTGAGCCAGTTGGGCGAGAGTTCGGTCAGGAACAGCGCGATGCCGAAGCTCACCGGCACGGCAATCACCAGCGCGATGAACGAGGTGGCCAGCGTGCCGTAGATCATCACGAGACCGCCGTACTCGTCCTTCACCGGATCCCACACGCTGCTCGTGAGGAAGCCGAGGCCGTACTTCGAAATGGCGGGCCAGGCGCCGACGATCAGCGACAGCAGGATGCCGATCAGCATCGCGAGCGTCAGCAGCGCGGCGCCCTTGGCGGCCCAGCCGAAGATGCGGTCGGCCATGGGGCCGGAACGGGGCGCCTTCACGGGCGGCGGAGGAGCGGCAGAGGTGCGCGCGCGCTCGGCCGCGAGGTCGAGGGAAGCGGCAGCAGCGGGAAAGGTGGATGACACGGGTCGCTCCGGCAAAGACGAAAGCGGCGCGTCCTGGAGCGAAGAGTTGCTCATGGGCGCGCCGTCCTGGAGGGTGGATGAAGGGTTGCTTCTTACTTGAACGCGACCGGCTTGCCCGATGCGTCCTTCACTTCACCCCATGCCTTGGCAATGGTGGCCTTCACGGCGTCGGGCATCGGCACGTAGTCCAGCTCGTCGGCCGTCTTGTCGCCGCCCTTGTAGGCCCAGTCGAAGAACTTCAGCACGGTGGTGGCGCTGGCGGGCTTGTCCTGCACCTTGTGCATCAGGATGAAGGTGGCGCCGGTGATGGGCCACGAATCCTTGCCGGCCTGGTTGGTCAGCACCTGGTAGAAGCTCTTGTTCCAGTCGGCACCGGCGGCGGCGGCCTTGAAGGCGCTGTCGTCGGGCGAGACGAACGTGCCGGCGGCGTTCTGCAGCTGGGCGTAGGTCATCTTGTTCTGCTTGACGTAGGCGTACTCGACGTAGCCGATCGAGTTGGGCAGGCGGTTCACGAAAGCGGCGACGCCTTCATTGCCCTTGCCACCCGCGCCGGTGGGCCAGTTCACGGCCGTGCCTTCGCCGACCTTGGACTTCCACTCGGCGTTGACCTTGCTCAGGTAGTTGGTGAACAGGAAGCTGGTGCCCGAACCGTCGGCGCGGCGAACCGGGGCGATGGCGGCGTCAGGCAGGGCCAGCGACGCGTTCAGTGCCTTGATGGCCGGGTCGTTCCACTTGGTGATCTTGCCCAGGTAGATGTCGCCCAGCACCTGGCCGTTGAGCTTCAGCTCGCCCGGCTTGATGCCGGGGATGTTGACCACGGGGATCACGCCGCCGATGACGGTGGGGAACTGCATCAGGCCCTTGGCTTGCAGTTCGTCGTCCTTCAGGGGAGCGTCCGAAGCGCCGAAATCGACGGTCTTGGCTTCGATCTGCTTGAGGCCGGCACCCGAGCCAACCGACTGGTAGTTGATCTTGACGCCGGTGGCCTTGTTGAAGTCCGAAGCCCACTTGGCGTACAGCGGTGCGGGGAAGCTGGCGCCGGCGCCGGTCACGTCTTGTGCGAAGGCGGAAATGGAGAACAGCGCGGTCACGAGGCCGGCGGTTGCAAATTTGAACGTCGTTTTCATAAAGCTTCCTTGAGAAGTAAGAAGTAGTCCCTTTGGGGGCTCGAACGGACTCTAAAAAGCTTTTGTGACATCGATGTGACATCCCTTCTGTCGAGGGAAAATGCCGCTGCGCCACCCCTGTTGTGTGTGACGCTGTCACACAACCGTCATTCACCCCGCCTAACCTCCAGCCCTCGCCGTGACGCGATCCAGGGAGGCGGCGCCTGCTGTCACGGCGCTACGATCAGAGAACCGCCCTCTTCACTAAAAAATGCAAAACGGCACCCGCCTCGCAGCGGTCGATCTCGGCTCGAACAGCTTCAGGCTGGAAATCGGCCAGGTCGACCACGGACAGATCCACCGCACCGAGTACCTCAAGGAAACCGTGCGCCAGGGCAACGGCCTGGACAGCGCCCGCAACCTCACGACCGAAGCCATGCAGCGCGGCTGGGACGCCCTCGCCCGCTTCGGCGAACGGCTGGCCGGCTTCAAGCGCTCGCAGGTGCGCGCCGTGGCCACCCAGACCTTGCGCGAAGCGCGCAACCGAGAAGAGTTCCTGTTGCGCGCGCGCACCATCCTGGGCTTCGGCATCGACGTGATCCCGGGCCGAGAAGAAGCCCGCCTGATCTACCAGGGCGTGGCACACCACCTGCCGCACACCGACGCGTCCGACCAGGAACGCCGCCTCGTCATCGACATCGGCGGGCGCTCCACCGAAATGATCATCGGCCACGCCCTCGAGGCCGAGCGCATGGAGTCGTACCGCGTGGGCAGCGTCGCCTGGTCGATGAAGCATTTCGGCGAAGGCCAGTTCACCGCCCCCGCCTTCCGCGCCGCCGAAGTCGCGGCCAAGGCCGTGCTGGACGACGCGCTCTCCAGCTACACCCGCGACCAGTGGGACGTGGCCTACGGCGCCTCCGGCACCATCGGCGCGGTGGGCGACGTGCTCGCCGCAGCCGGCGGCGAGGCTGGCCTCGTCACCCGCGACGGCCTCGACTGGCTGCTCGACCGCCTGCTCAAGGCCGGCAGCATCGACAAGCTGCGCATCGACGGCATGCGCGAAGACCGCAAGGCCGTGATCGGCGGCGGCCTGAGCGTGCTGCGCGCGGTGTTCGACCTGCTCGACATCCAGGAAATGAAGGTCGCCCAGGGCGCCCTGCGCCACGGCGTGCTCTACGAGTTGCTCGAACGCGACGAGAGCGTGGCCGACATGCGCAGCGCCACCGTGGCGCGGCTCGCCACCCGCTTCGCGGTCGACCCGGCGCAGGCCAAGCGCGTGAGCGACACCGCCGCCGCGCTGTTCGTGCAGCTCGCCCCCGCCGCGCGCGGCGGCAGCACCTCGAGCCGCGCCGGCCGCGCGCTGCGCAAGCTCGGCTGGGCCGCGCAGCTGCACGAGATCGGCGCGCTGGTGTCGCACAGCGACTACCACAAGCACGGCGCCTACATCCTCGACAACACCGACGCGCCGGGCTTTGCAGTGAACGAACTGCACGCCCTCGGCCAGCTGGTGCTGGGCCAGCGCGGCAAGCTGCGCAAGCTCGAAGCCTCGCTGGACGACGAGACCTTCGTGATGCAGCTGCTGGCGCTGCGCCTGGCGGTGATCCTGTGCCACGCGCGCCGCGACCCCGAGCCGCAGGCGCTGAACCTCGCGGCACTCGGTGCCAGGGCCTTCACGATCGCCTGCGCCCCCGACTGGGCCGAGATGTACCCGCAGTCGGCGCACCTCCTGCGCGAGGAAGTGCTGGCCTGGCAAAAGACCGGCAACTGGCGCGTGGAACTCAGCGGCGCCTGAGCCGTTTCACTTCGTGTCGATGCCGGCCGTCTGCGTGACTGCCGCAGCGCCGGCCTTGCGCGGCTCGTCTTCCCCGAACAGGCTGACATAGGCCGGCTGCACGATCTGGTCAAGCCCGCGCTTCAACCCTTCGCGAGCGCCTGCAGTGTCCTTGAGCAGGCCGTCGTACAGGAGATAGGTCGGCTCGCTCACGTCGGCGACCTGCAAGGTCTGGCCCACGACGGACTGCTTCTCGTCCCTCAGCAACTGCTCCACCCAGACGTACGGCTTGAAGCTCGATGTCGCATCGGCCGCGCCATAGGACGTCGTGATCCGCAAGATCAATGTGCTGTAGCCGGGCGTCGGCTGGAGTTCCTGCACCTGCATCTGCGCGTGCTCTCCGGTCGCGCGGAAGAAAGGCGTCAGCTTCACCTCGCGGCCACTGTCCCGCAGGCGCGCCGCCAGTCGCTCTGCGAACTGCCTGTTGAGCCCCATGGTCACTCCGCTGTTCTTCACTGCGGCCGTGAACTCCTTGCTGCGCTGGTCGGTCCGGGCGGCCATCGTCAGTCGGCTGTTGGTATCGACGGAGATGGCCACCAGCGCAGCGAGGGGTCCCAGAAACCCTGCGAAGCCCGTCAGCCCCGACCCGCCGCCATCCGTGACGATCAGTTGGTCTTCCTGGTTGTAGATGAGCTCGACCTTCTCGATCGACCGGGCGACATCGTGACGGGTCGGCGCCACAGGCGCGGCGGTGTTCGTCGCGCACCCCGACAGCAGGGCTGCGGCAACAAGCAGAAAAATCAGCGCCTTCAACCGCACGTCCGCGTCTGCACGCAGCATGTTCAAGAAGCTTCCTGGCAGTGTGTTGAGCGGTTTCATGCGTCTTCCCCAGTGATGTGGTCGACCGGCACCGCTTCTTTCCCGCATCGGCGTCAAAAGCACGCTGCCGTGGAGTCACACTGTAGAAATTGCGCCGCGCGCGCGCATGAGTGCTTCGCCCCTTTTTCCGGGAGACAAGCGCCCTGCCAGCTCTGCCCGCAACCGTGACAAAGCGCCTGTCCGCAAGCGCCAGGCAGGGGTATTCGCAGCGGAGGACCGCTGTAGCAGCTAGAGAAGCTCGGGCGCCTGCACCGTCACCACGACGGTCTGCACATCGCCGTCGCGCTCGCGGGTGCGGATCCACCACAGCGAGCCCTTGCGCACCGGGCAGCTGTCCTGCTTCAGGCCGAGCAGCATCGAGATGGCCTGGCCCAGCGAGGGCTGGTGGCCGATCACCAGCACCACCGACTTGCCGTTGGGCCAACCCGTGGCGGCCAGCAGCGCGTCGGGGGTGGTGTCGGGCGACAGCTCGGAGCGCAGCTTGTACTTGCGGCCCAGTGCCAGCGCGGTCTGCTCGCAGCGGCGCGCCGGGCTGCACACGATGCGCGTGCCGTCGGGCAGCTGCCGGTCGAGCCAGGTGGCCATGCGCTTGGCCTGCTTTTCGCCGCGCGGGGTGAGCGAGCGCTGCATGTCGTCACACCCTTCGGTCCAGTCCTCGGCTTCGGCGTGACGCCAGAAGATCAAGTCCATGCTCATCGTCTTTCGAACTTCTTCTTCAATTTCAATTGCCGGACGCATCACGGTGATTTCCTCGTGATGCATAGCGGCCCATCAAGGCGGCCTGGGCGCCATGCGCTTCGATCGCGGGGGACGCACCCGCCTCGCCGGGGTGCGTGTCATGGTCGACACGCCGGTAGATGCCGTCGCCGCCCAGGTCCCAGGCGTCGCGCCCATCGTGCAGGTAAGCCACCAGGCACTCGTCGATGAGGCGCTGGCGCAGGGTGGGGTCGGTCACGGGCCAGGCCAGCTCGATGCGCCGCATCATGTTGCGGTTCATCCAGTCGGCGCTCGACAGGTACAGCGACTCGTCCTCGCCATGGCGGAAATAGAACACGCGCGAATGCTCGAGGAAGCGACCGATCACCGAGCGCACGCGCACGTTGTCGGTGAGACCCGGCACCTGCGCCGGCAGCGTGCAGGCGCCGCGCACGATGAGGTCGATCTTCACGCCCTTCTGCCCCGCGCGAATGAGCGCGCCGATGATCTCCTCGTCGGTCAGCGCGTTCATCTTGGCGACGATGCGCGTGGGCTCGCCGCTGGCGGCGGCCTGTCCGAGCGCATCGATGCGCGCGACCAGGTTCTTGTGCAGGTCGAAGGGCGCCAGCCACATGCGGTTGAGCTTGGGCAGGCGGCTCTGGCTGGCCAGGTGGACGAACACGGCCTCCATGTCAGCGGTGAGCGCCGGGTCGGCCGTGAGGTGGCTGATGTCCGTGTACAGCCGCGCCGTGCGCGGGTTGTAGTTGCCGGTGGACAGATGGCCGTAGCGGCGCAGCTGCTTGCCCTCGCGGCGCGTCACCAGCAGCATCTTGGCGTGGGTTTTCAGGCCCACCACGCCGTACACCACCTGCGCGCCGATCGACTCGAGCATTTCGGCCCAGTTGATGTTGGCCTCTTCGTCGAAGCGCGCCTTCAGCTCGACCACCACCGTCACTTCCTTGCCGCGGCGCACGGCTTCACGCAGCAGGTCCATGAGCTCGGAGTCGGCGCCGGTGCGGTAGATGGTCTGCTTGATCGCCAGCACCTGCGGGTCGAGCACCGACTCGCGCAGGAACGCGAGCACGCCGTCGAAGCTCTCGAAGGGCTGGTGGATCAGCACGTCGCCGCGCTGCAGCCGCTCGAAGAACGACTGGGCGGGCGACAGCGTGACGGGGAACGACGGCGCGTACGGAGGAAAGCGCAGCTGCGGCTCGCCGATCAGGTCGATGAGCTGCGTGAGCCGCGCCAGGTTCACCGGGCCGTGCACGCGGTACAGCGCCTGCGGCGGCAGGTTGAACTGCGCCAGCAGGAAGCTCGCGAGCGACTCGGCGCAGCTCGCCGACACCTCCAGCCGCACGGCCTGGCCGTAATGGCGATGCTGCAGGCCCTGGCGCAGCGCGGTGCGCAGGTTCTTGACGTCTTCCTCGTCGACCGCAAGGTCGGAGTGGCGCGTCACGCGGAACTGCGAGAAGTCGCCCACCTCGCGCCCCGGGAACATGCTGGCCAGGTGCGCGCGCACCACGCTCGACAGCGCCACGAACAGCGTCTTGCCGTCCGACACCTTGGCCGGCATCTTGATCAGGCGCGGCAGCACGCGCGGCAGCTTGACGATCTGGATCGGGTTCTCGCGGCCGAAGGCGTCCTTGCCGCCCAGGCGCACGATGAAGTTCAGCGACTTGTTCGCCACCTGCGGGAACGGGTGCGCCGGGTCGAGCCCCACGGGGATCAGCAGCGGACGCACTTCGCGCTCGAAATACTCGCTGACCCACTTGCGCTGGGCCGGGTTGCGTTCGCCGTGCGACACGATGTGGATGCCGTGCGTGGCAAAGGTCGGCATCAGCTCGTCGTTGTACAGCGCGTACTGGCGCGCCACGAGCGTGTGGGCCGCTTCGGACAGGCGTTCGAAAGACTCGACCGTGTAGGTGCCCTTGCGATCACCGGCGCTGCCCGCGCTCAGGTGCGGCGCGGCGCGGACCTCGAAGAACTCGTCGAGGTTCGACGACACGATGCACAGGTAGCGCAGCCGTTCGATCAGCGGCACTTCGGGCCGGTGTGCCCAGTCGAGCACGCGCTCGTTGAACGAGAGGATGCTGTGGTCGCGGTCCAGCAACGCGAACGAAGACGCTTCGCCGGCGCGTGACGGGTCAGCGGAGAGGGAGGGCATGGGCACTGATTCTGGAGCAAGCGGCACGGGAGAACACGACGGCTGAAATATGACAGTGTCAACTTCGTCCGTGACAGTTCCATGACATTCGCGTGACGCGCCCTGCCCCACAGAGAGCGAACCTGACACATTCGGCGACGGCGAAGCAGCGTGCGGCCCGGCGTCGGGCCGGATGGCCGCCGGCTTCATGCGCCGAGGAAGTGCTTGCGGTAGCGCGCTGGCAGGTCGTCGATGCGCATCAGCATCGGCAGGTCGGCGGTATTGAAGTCCGGGTCCCAGGCCGGCGCGCCGAGCACCTTGGCGCCCAGGCGCAGGTAGCCCTTGATGAGCGCAGGCGGTTCCACGTCGAGCGCGCTGTCGAGCCGTTCGACCGGCAGCGGCAGGCGCGGCTGCACCTGGTATTGAATCGGCGCGAGGTGGCTGGCCGAGAGCTGGCGCCAGATGCTGGCCGCCGCGTCGCCGCTGGTCACGCCGTTGTGCGACATCGGAATGCTCGCGCAGCCGATCATGGTGTCGAGCTTGTTGCGGTGCATGAAGCCGGCCAGCGCGCCCCACAGCGCGAGGATCACGCCGCCCTGGCGGTGCTCGGCGTGCACGCAGCTGCGGCCCAGCTCGACCATGCGCTCGCGCAGGTCGCGCAGGCGGGTCAGGTCGAACTCGGTGTCGCTGTAGGTGCTGCCGACGCGGCGCGCTTGCGCGGGGGTCAGCACGCGGTAGGTGCCGATGACTTGGCCGGTGAGCTCGTCGCGCACCAGCAGGTGTTCGCAGAAGTCGTCGAACAGGTCGATGTCATGGCCGGCCAGCGGCGTGGTCAGGCGTGCGCCCATCTCGCCGACGAACACGTCGTGACGCAGGCGTTGCGCGGCGCGCACGTCATCCAGATGACGCGCCCAGCTCACCGTGATGCCCGGCTTGGCTTCGACGACCGGCGGCACGATGACGGCCAGCGGCGCCTCGGGCACCGCCGTGCGGGTGGCCAGTGCGGCGACGGTGGCGGCGGCAGCAGCAACGGCGGGGGTTCCGGCAGCGGGTGCGGGCCACAAGGCTGCGCGCAGTCCGAGCTGCGAGAGCGGAAACGTCGGGTTCGGCAGTTCTTTCATGGGAAATCCCTTTCTGCTGACCGAGTCTGGACACGCGCAATGAAACCGGCATGTCAGCGGCGTGGCAGACACATGACGTTGTTACAACGCGCGCCAGCGTCGCTTTGGCGCCGCTTCGGCGTCTAATGCGGGGCATTCGCGACACGGAGTTCGACCCCATGGCCACCGACGCACCAGGCGCCAACAGCCGCCTGCACCAGACTTTCCCCGTCCTCAGTGACGCCGAGATGGCACGCATCGCCAGCTTCGGCAGCGTGCAGCGCTTTGCGCGCGGCGAGCGCCTGTTCACCGCCGGCGAGACCGGCGCCGGCATGTTCGTGCTGCTCAAGGGCGTGGTCGCCGTCACGCAGCGCGACGGCCTCGGCCATGTGGTGCCGATCGCACGCCAGGGGCCGGGCGAATTCCTTGCCGAGGTCGGCCAGCTGAGCGGGCGCCCTGCCCTGGTCGACGGGCATGCCGACGAAGAAGTCGAGGCGCTGGTCGTGCCACCGGACCGCCTGCGTGCACTGCTGGTGGCCGAGGCCGACCTGGGCGAGCGCATCACCCGCGCGCTGATCCTGCGACGCGTGGCGCTCATCGAATCCGGTGCGGCGGGGCCGGTGCTGATCGGGCGGCCCGATTCTCCCGAAATGGCGCGGCTGGAAAACTTCCTGCGCCGCAACGGCCATCCCTATCACCTGGTCGATGCGGCCGCCGACCCCGATGCCGCCGCGCTGCTCGCCCAATACGGCCCCGACCAGCTGCTCGCCGTGTGCCCCGACGGCTCGGTGCTGGTCAACCCGAGCGACGAGGGCCTGGCGCGCTGCCTCGGCATGGTCGACACCGCGGCGCGCGACGAGCTCTACGACGTGGCCGTGGTCGGCGCCGGGCCGGCTGGCCTCGCGACCGCCGTGTATGCGGCCTCCGAAGGGCTGCGCGTGATCGTGCTCGACTGCCGCGCCTTCGGCGGACAAGCCGGCGCCAGTGCGCGCATCGAGAACTACCTGGGCTTTCCGACCGGCATCTCGGGGCAGGCGCTGGCGGGCCGCGCGTTCGTGCAGGCGCAGAAGTTCGGCGTCGAGATGCTGATCCCGGCGCAAGTCGCGGCACTCGACTGCTCGCGCGAGAACGCGCGGGACAGCCTCGCGCTGAAGCTCACCGACGGCCGCACGATCAGCGCACGCACCGTAGTCATTGCGAGCGGCGCGCGCTACCGCCGCCCCGGCGTGCCGCGCCTGGCCGAATTCGAAGGCCGCGGCATCTGGTACTGGGCCTCGGCCATCGAAGCGAAGATCTGCGCACAGCAGGAAGTGGCGCTGGTGGGCGGCGGCAACTCGGCGGGCCAGGCGGCGGTGTTCCTGTCGCGCCATGCGGCCAAGGTCAACGTGCTGGTGCGCGGGCCGTCGCTGGCGGCCAGCATGTCGCGCTACCTCATCGACCGCATCGAGGCCACGCCCAACATCTCGCTGCAGCCGCACACCGAGCTCGTGCGGCTGCACGGCGCGCCCGAAGAAGGCCTGACCGGCGCCACCTGGCGCTGCCACACCTCGGGCCAGGAGCACGACTGCCCCGCGCGCAACATCTTCCTGTTCGTCGGCGCGGAGCCCGAGACCTCATGGCTCGAAGGCTGCGGCGTGTCGGTCGACAAGCACGGCTTCGTGCTGACCGGCCCGGCCGCGAGCAGCGGCTTTCCGGCACGTCCGGCCACGGCGCTCGAATCGAGCGTGTCGGGCGTGTTCGCGGTGGGCGATGTGCGCTCGGGCTCGGTCAAGCGCGTGGGCGGCGCGATCGGCGAAGGCGCCGCGGTGGTGGCGCTCATTCACCAGCATTTGTCGTCGGCCTCGGCCGTGGCCTGAACCCTTCTTGTCCTGAAACACCCATGCCCATCCACGCCTGCGAACACGTTCCCGCCGACCTCGCCCCACCGCACACGCCCCGCGGCTGCGAAGACTGCCTGAAGACCGGCGACACCTGGGTGCACCTGCGCCTGTGCGTGCACTGCGGCCACGTGGGCTGCTGCGACTCGTCGAAGAACCGCCACGCCACGAAGCATGCGCGGGCCGAAGGGCATCCGGTGATCCAGTCGGTCGAGCCCGGCGAGCATTGGATGTGGTGCAACGCGCACGAGCGGCAGGTGGGGTGACCAGCGGCTGAACGGCCAATGCCCGCATCCGCACGCGACCGCAGGGGCGTGTATATGCTGCCGTTCTCCCGTCACAACCCTCTCAAATCCGGAGTCCGCGACATGCCCGCATCGCCCATCGAGGTCTATTCCTGGCCCACGCCGAACGGCCACAAGATTCACATCATGCTCGAGGAGTGCGGCCTGCCGTACCACGCGCACCCGGTGAACATCGGCACCGGCGACCAGTTCGCGCCCGAGTTCCTGAAGATCAGCCCGAACAACAAGATCCCCGCCATCACCGATCCCGACGGACCGGACGGCCAGCCGATCTCGCTGTTCGAATCGGGTGCCATCCTCGTGTATCTCGCGGGCAAGACCGGCAAGTTCCTGCCCACGGGCGACCGCGAGCGCTACGACGTGCTGCAGTGGCTCATGTTCCAGATGGGCGGCGTCGGTCCGATGCTCGGCCAGGCGCACCACTTCCGCATCTACGCGCCCGAGAAGATCGCCTATGCCGTCGACCGCTACACCAACGAGGCCAAGCGCCTGTACGGCGTGATCGACCGGCAGCTGTCGAAACACAAGTTCATCGCCGGCAACAGCTATTCGATTGCCGACATCGCCATCTTCCCGTGGCTGCGCAGCTGGGAGAACCAGGGCATCACCCTCACCGACTACCCGCACCTGAAGGCCTGGTTCGACGGCATCGCCGCGCGCCCCGCCGTGCAGCGCGGCGTGAAAGTGCTGGCCGACCTGCGCCGCCCCATCACCGATGACAAGGCGCGCGAGATCCTTTTTGGCAAGACGCAGTACGAGAAGCGCTGAGCGGCCTCTTATTCGGGCTAGAATGGAAGGCTTGGCGGGGTGTAGCGCAGCCTGGTAGCGCATCTGGTTTGGGACCAGAGGGTCGAAGGTTCGAATCCTTTCGCCCCGACCAAAAGAAAAGTGAAAGCCTGCAACGATGAAAGTCGTTGCAGGCTTTTTTCTTTTCCGGGCCGATCGCAATCACCGCGAATCTCACCGCCCTTTAGACGTTTCGTAGCACGACCCACGGCTTTCCGTACATCGGGCAACGCCGCTGCCTTGTTGTTACACCGTCAAGACAACCTTTTTCTTAAGGAACTACCCGCGAGGCCCTCGGCGCTCACGCAGAATCAAGCCAATCGTGATCGTGTTTACAAAGTAAGCGGAATCGCGTTTACAAAGCCGAAGAGCTGAGTCAGGGATGGACGTCGCAACAGAACCCTCACCCCTGGACCCTTTTCCGATGCTGAATTACTTTTCCCGCTGTTCTTGCGGCCTCAGGCATCTCGCACGCATCGAGCGCCGGCCATGGATGCGACTCTTCTCGAGCCTGCGCTTCTACCAATGCAGCGCCTGCGGAAAGAAGCAACTGGCGTCCGAACGCGCGGTGAACGACGCGGTCTGGAAGTACCGCTCGGAAAACGTCTGACGCCCTCTCCGCCCACGCGATCCACAGAGGCATCGGACGGTCGAAACGCCGTCCTTAGCAATCTGTTGCGCGTGCTGCCCTTTCGCTGCATGCCTTGCGCCCCCACAGAATCGAACGCGGGTGCTTCACGGTTGCGCAAACCGCGAAGCAGCGTCGGGGAAAGAGTGTCGACACCTTCCCGGTTTGAACTCTTCTGTGATGCTGCTGAATCTGTTTCTCCGATGTTCCTGCGGCCTGGCTGGCCTTCGCCGCATCGAGCGGCGAACCTGGATGAGGATGCTGCCGGCCCTCAGGTTCTACCGGTGCAGCACCTGCGGCAAGAAGCAGCTCGTGTCGAAGCAGGCCGCCGAGGCCGCCAGGGTGCCCTCCCGCGCCAGCCCCGCCCTTTCGCCCTCTCAACGACCGCCGCCGAAGGCGTCGTGCATGGAGGGATGTAGGTAGAATCTGCGCTTCCCCGGTCAGAGGCAGAAGCGTCCAGACCGTCGATTTTTCGGGTCTGTTGCCGCACCGCTTGCGGCCCGAGGACCGAAGGCTCCGGCCCTCGCTTCTCAACCGGAATCTGCCCGTAGCTCAGTTGGATAGAGCACCTGCCTTCTAAGCAGGTTGTCGGGGGTTCGATCCCCTCCGGGCAGGCCATTTGCGTCTCTAACCGCAACGAGTTTCTCCAACTTTTGCGCCGTTGCTCCGCCGGAAGGACGACGCACAGAGCACGCATGCGCGAGCTGCCGTCAAGTCGACGCGCTTGCTGCCCACGGATGCGGCGGTAGGTTCAACCCGCCCGTCGCCTGCTCGCTCCCTCGCGGCACACCCTCTCCGATCTCTCCCAAGACTGCCCAGCCATCCTCCGAGATGTGATTGCAGCCGTGCTACCGGTATCCGTTGACTCCCACAAATGCGGTATTTGGTTTGCAAAATGGCATGGATAGATTCGGGTCTTCCACCACGAGGAGACGTCGATGAATTACAAGAGCCCGCTATTGGCATTCGGCCTTTTTCTTTACGCCGCCCTTGCGGGCGCCAATGAAGCGCAGCGCGCATGCGGGGACTTCGACAGCGCCGTCATGACAACGCGCGCGCAATGCCAGCGCGAGCGAACGCAGGACGACAGAGAGTACTGCGCAGCCACCAGGCTCAAGCGTGCCCAAGACGCACACGCCTCGTGCCTTGTTCGATTCAACACCCGGGGAGCGGGATCCGTTCAAGAAGCCAGGGAGCGCTCAAATCGTATCCGGCGGGAACCCTGAGGCGAAATAACGCTTGCAATTCATCATTGACCAAAACGGGGTTGTATAGGAGTTCACATGATTCGATTTTCTCTCGCTATCTTGCTGGCATTCGCCTCCTCTCATGCACTCGCCAGCAATTGGACAACATCCATGGACAACAAAAGAAAATGTGAAACTGCCGCTCATGAGGCTGAGAAAAATCGCCGACCGATGGCGGCCAACCATTACAAGCAATGCGCCAAGGATTTTCAGACTGCTGCCCAATATTTTCGGGAGAGTGACCAGGCGTACAACGGGAAAACGGCTTTTCAGCGTGGGCTTGACCAATACAACAGGGGAAACATGCAATAGCCAATATGCCTCGGTGCGCTGATCGAGAAGATCGGCTACCAGGATGAGGGTGGCGTTCCATTTTCCCTCCCCTCTTCTTGGCCGTCCTTGCCCGCCTTCGTGCGGGCTTTTTCTTGCCCAAGGCAATCCTCGCCCGCTGGTTTCTGCGGACTCCCACAAATGCGGTATTTGGTTTACGAAACTGCCAGCTAAATTCCGGCGACCGCATCGGACGAGGAGGGATAGCTATGTGGATCACTCGTGCCTTGGCCCTTGGCAGTCTTCTGCTAGGAATTGTCCTGCCCATGCCAGCCCAAGCGTCGGAAAACGATAGCGCATGCGTCGGCCAGCGCAATAACACGCTCTACAACAAGTGCAATTTCAGCGTTGACGTTTGGTTCTGCGTTGTCAATCCCAGACAGACCAAGCACTTCTTCGACGGCTCTTCCCACTTCAAATGCCCCAACGGAGGCCTTAGCGCGCTGGGCCCGGGCCAAGAAGAAGGCAACATCCTTCATGGCACCGTACATTGGGCAGCCTGCTCGACAGAGCACAGGGCTACGAACAGGTGGCGGTATGTGGAAGGGGCCGGCTACAAGGGGTTTTGCATTCCCGAGAAGGGAAAAAGCACGCAGAGGCAGGCATCCCCCTCAAGTGACGCTTCTCTTGCGTCGCCTCACGGCTGTGAAATCATGGCGAAAGATTTGGAAGGGATGAACAGTCTTCCGAATACCCCGGAGGTAAAAACTGAGCGTGCCGCGAAGTTATATGCATACGCCAACCGAGGCTGCGGAAAAGCCACCAACGCCCACAAACAAGAATTTTTAGACGCATATCGCCAACTTTCAGCGGAGTGCAAGCGGGCCCGGGGCAGAAACTGCGACCCCTTGAATGCTCATGCCATCTCGACGGCTCAACGTCCTGTGCCACAACCTTCCGCCAGCCCCGCACCCGATCAAAAGCAGCCTTCAATGGGTTCGGGCGGATTTCGTCAAGCAACGCTGGCTGACTGCAAGTCGGAGCAACAGCAATTTATCAAGAGCTTTGGCGACGACGGGCAGACCCGGGGGAACATCAATCGACATCTGTACGACGCCAATGAACCTCCGGACCGGGAAACGGTCGTGAGGGATGTGAACAGGTTCCAAAACTCGGAGCGCCTTCGAGCCTGCTTCCTCGGGGCACGACTGGGAGTGCAATAGTCTCGTACAGCAGTCCCCAAACGACACGACCCACCGGTTCCCGTGGACTCCCACAAAAGCGGTATTTGGTTTGCAGATCGCTCCGCTAGATTCGGCCGATCACAAGACCGAGGAGAACGTCATGACGATGGCGACCACCGCACGAGAACCAGCGCCCGTTTCCAATTCCATGCACAGAGGGCACCAGCGCCCCAGGCAGGCGATCCGGCTTCCGCACCCTTTCCTGTCGGCACTCATCCTCAGCGCCTGTGTGCTCGCCGCCCCGATGGCAGCGCGGGCCCAGGTCAATCCCGAGATCGCGAATTGCCTCGAGCTCAAGGACGACGCCACGGTCACCCAGGCCGATCTTTGCTCGGCCCACATCGGTTGCCGTTTCGTACTGAGCGCGCAGAAGACCTGCGCGCGCGCCAAGGGCTACCTCGAGCGGCTGCAGACGGCCATCGGCGAAGGCACGCGCAACTTCTTCGGCTTCTACCGCAAGGAGGTCACGCCCGATGCGATGTTCACCGCGGTCCTCGGCGGCGATGACCGCGAGAACGAGCGCAAGCTCGGCGGCCTGGCGCAGCCACAGCGCCTGTCGCAGGAGATCGGGGCACGCGTGCGCGAGGTGGGCACTGGCGACATACTGTCCGGCAAAAGCAACGGCGACACGACCTGGGTCTACTACGGGCAAGTCAAGGACGGCAAGGCAGACGGCACCGGCACACGCATCTTTTCCGACGGCGAGATCCAGCGCGGACAGTTCAACGCAAATCGCGTGCATGGCGCTGCGGACATGCTGTATGCCCCCAACGGCAATCGCTACGTGGGAGAGGTGGCCAGCGACAACCGCGAAGGACAAGGCGTGCAGGCGCTCAGGGACGGGTCGACGCGGGCAGGCACATGGAGCAAGAACGCATCCTTCCAGGGTACTTTTTCGCGCGCCGACGGCACACGTTTCGAAGGAAGCATGAGCACCAACTGGCGCACACAAGGACGTGAGTACCGCGCCGATGGCACGCTGGCCGAGGAGGGGCGCTACGAGAGCGGCAAGCTGTCGGTGGGCACGCAGTACGACGTGGCCGGAGTCCGCACCGAGGTCAATCTGCCGGCCGCGCGCGAGGCCGCCACCCGAGAGGCCGCCGAGAAGACCAGGCTCGCAGCAGAGGCCGAGAAGCAACGCAAGCGCGAAGAGGCTGCACGCGCCGAGCAGCAGTTCCAGGCCAGCCTGCAAAACATGAACCCCGGACAGCTGTTCGCGCGCGCCGACGAACTGAACGCCCAGGGCGACCGCGCCCGCGCGCGCGAAGTGCAGCGCACCTTGATGAGCCGCTTCCCCGACCATCCGCTGGCGGCCACGACGGCGCGGCAGATGACGGGTGAGTCGGGTGGCAGCACGACCGCAGGTGGAGGTTCGTCGTCAGGGGGCACGGCCAACGCGGCCAGCCGCCCTGCCGGAACGCGCCTTTCCAGCCAGACCTGCGAAGCCATGAAGCAGTCGGTCATCGCGACGAAGGTCGCACCCAATGCCTCGATCACCGCCAGCCAGGAAACGGTGATGTTCATGACGAAAACGGTGCTGGACATGATCGCCGCCAACTGCCCCACCGAGCCCGGCGTGACACCCGCCCAGATCGCCGCGGAACGCCAGACGCGCCAACAGCAATACGCAGCCGCCGAGAACGCCTGCAATGCCGTGCAATCCGGCGGGCGTCGGTGCGTTGCGCAGAATCATTTCGGGCCCGGCCGTTGAGGCCTGCGAGTGCAGGCCTCACGGCCTCACGCGCAGCCGCTTTTCGCGGGCCTCAGCACCTTGCCCTGAACTGCTGATCCCGGGCCTCCTTGCGCTGCTCGGCGATCCAGGATTGCGTCGCGCCACTCTGCGGCTGCCGCGCCAAACGGTCGTAGTGCGCCACCCGCTCGTTGAAGTGCGCACAGCGCGACGTGTCGCCACTGGCACCGGTCACGCCCGGCGATGTCGCACCGCGTTGCTGCGCGGCCTGTTGCTGGACCGCATAGCCCTGCCGGGTCTGCCGGTCGGCCATCTCCACCTGCTGCTCCCACGGCAGCCCGGCCGGGACCGGCTCGATGCGCTCGACCAGTGCGCCCCGCTCGCGGCAGTGATCCGGCGACCAGAAACGCCCTCCGCTGTTGCTGACGCAGAGAAACACCTGGGACGCACCTGCGGCCTCGAGATTGCGCACCGGCGGCGACACGTCGACCACGCGGCCGCCGCTGCCGCCACACGGCTCACCGCTGTACTGGTTGCCGCATCGATAGACCTGCTGGGCATGGGCCATGCCGCTGGCGATCAGGAGAAGGCTGGCGAGGAAGGTGAGGCGCATGGACGCGATGGTAGTAGCGATGCCTCGCAGTGCACAGGTCATCGACGCCGGCCGCGCCGATGCCCCACACGAACCCGTCACGCACCGGCGGCCTTGGCACCCGCCGGCAGCAACGCCTCTCGCGCACGGGCGGAGAGCGGCACGCGCTCGGGCAGCAGCGCCAACGCCTGCGCCCCGCGCGCCGCAGTGCCCACATTGGCCACGAAGGTCCGCCGCGCGTCGTGGAACTCGAAGATCAGGTTGAAGGTGCCATAGGCCTCGCGCACATTGACCTGGCGGATGTCCGCGAAAGGCCGCTCGCGCTGGCGCAGCACGCGATACACCAGCTGCTCGCTTTCGATACGGAAGACAGGGTTCAGGCTGTTGGTCGCCAGCGCCACCCACGGCAGGCCGCGCAGGCCGGTGAAGGTGGCCACGACGGGCACCGCGCCGCCCTTGATCGCAAGGGGCGCAGCGCCCGCCCGGGGCGCCTTGGGCGTGCGAAGCTTCTTCCAGAGCCAGTAGAAGAACCAGAACGACAGCCCTTGAAGGACGATCACTCCGACGGTCCCCAGGACGGTCATCCAATCCATCTGCACGTCGCCTTCCTCTGTGACACAAGCCCGGGCCCTCCCCCGGCAAGGCGCCATTAAAGCAGAGGGCTCCATGCGCCAGATGCGCGCCGCCTGTCATTTGAATTCTGGATTCAATACTGTACATTTAAACAGTATTCTCAAGGAATCCACATGCCGAAGAACGCATCCCAGTCCAACGCGTGGGTGAACCATGACCCAAGCTGAACTCTTCTTCCCCCGGCCGGCGACGCCGCCCTCGCCCCTCTTCAACTTCCATGAGCCCGCCGCCGCTGCGGCCGCGCTCGAAGACACCGAAGACGAGCCGCGTGACGCCTTTTCCGCGAAGCTGATCGACTACCCCCACTCGTCGGCCGACGCGGTCAGGGTCGCCGAGCAACGCTTTCGGCGCGAACTCGAAAAGCAGCTGGGCGCCGACGTGCTGCCGGCCATGCGCGCCTTCCAGAACGCCAGCGAATCGAGCGACACCGACCTCACCAAGCACGAGATCGCGCTGGCCGCGCGCTGGGTCAAGGCCTACGACGCTGCGCGCACGGCGGGCTTTCGCGACCTGGGCGACACGGACGAAGCCTACTTCGAGGTCAAGGCGATCTAGCACCCTGGCGAGGGCTCGTACCAGTTTTCGGTGATGGCTCCCTCGAGGGCAAAAAGACACACTCCGTCGCGTTTGTCTTGTTTGCTTTCACAGGGGAAGAGTCCATGCCGATCCACGTCCACATCCACGGTGTCCATGGACAACCGTCGCGCGTCCGCGCCCTTCGGCACCTGGCTGCCGTGGCCTTGCTAGCCGCAGGCAGCGTCCAGCGGCCGGCTTGACGCACGGCGATGCGGGCAGCGCAGGCACGAGCAGTTCGGCAGGAACAGGCGGCCTCGGCGGCGCCGCGGCCTCGGCCGCCTTCGACGGCGCGACAGCACTGGGTGCGGGGGGCAATGGCGGGGCCGCGACCTCTGGCGGAACCGGTGGCTCGGGTGGCACCGGT
>NZ_BCUS01000022.1 GCF_001591345.1 Variovorax boronicumulans NBRC 103145
GGGCGATGCTGCAGCGCGCCGCCGACCTGATCTCGACCGCGCGCCGGCCGGTGCTCTACGGCGGCGGCGGTCTCATCAACTCGGGGCCGGCGGCCTGCGAGGCGTTCACGCAGCTGGTGCACCGGCTGCATGCGCCGTGCACGCTCACGCTGATGGGGCTGGGCGCGTTCCCGGCATCGGACCCGAAGTTCGTCGGCATGCTGGGCATGCACGGCATGCTCGAAGCCAACCTCGCGATGCACGAGGCCGACCTGGTGGTGTGCGTGGGCGCGCGTTTCGACGACCGCGTGACGGGCAAGCTCGACGAGTTCTGCCCGCATGCTCGCAAGATCCACATCGACATCGACCCCGGCAGCATCAACAAGGTGGTGCACGTCGACGTGCCGATGGTGGGCGACTGCGGAGCCATCGTCGAAGCGCTGCTGGGGCTGCTGCCCGAAGCGTTTGCGCCCGAGCGGCTGGCGCCGTGGTGGACGCGCATCGAGCGCTGGCGCGCCGAAGACTGCCTGGCCTTCACACCGTCAACCGAAGAAATCCTGCCGCAGCAGCTCATGTCGTCGCTGCAGCGGGCCATCGCGGGCCGCGACGCGATCGTCTCGACCGATGTGGGCCAGCACCAGATGTGGGCCGCGCAGTACCTGCGCTTCGACAGCCCGCGCCACTGGCTCACCTCGGGCGGCGCCGGCACCATGGGCTACGGGCTGCCCGCGGCCATCGGCGCGCAGATCGGCCACCCCGACGCGCTCACGGTGTGCGTGAGCGGCGACGCCTCGGTGCTGATGAACATCCAGGAGCTGTCGACTGCCATGCAGCACGGCACGGCGGTGAAGCTGGTGCTGAGCAACAACGGCTACATGGGCATGGTGCGCCAGTGGCAGGAGCTGAACCACGGCAACCGCCTGAGCCACAGCTGGAACGAGGCGCTGCCTGATTTCGTGGCGTTGGCCAAGGCTTTCGGCTGGGGCGCGCGGCGGGTGTCCGATCCGGCGGAGCTGGAAGAGGCGTTGGCCGAATGCCTGGCGAGCGACGGGCCGTTCTTTCTCGACGTGCAGGTGGCGGCGCAGGAGAACTGCTTCCCGATGATGCCGTCGGGGTGCGGGCACCACCGGGTGATGCTGGCGAAGGACAGGTGGTACGAGGGGGAGTGAGGGCAGGGGCCTGACAACATCGCGCGGCCTCCATCGCCGCTCACCGCCGCAGACGGCGGCTGACGCGGCGACGTGCTCGGCGCACGTCGCCGCAGCGCGCCGCAGCACGCTTCAGGGCGCCCGAACCGGCGTGACCTTGCGGATCACATTGCCGAAGGTGTCGGCGACATACAGCGTGCCCGCCGCGTTGATCGTGAGCCCGAGCGGCTGCGCGAACGTGGCAGCCGCGCCGATGCCGTCTTGCCCACCCGTAATACCCTTTTGGCCGGCGAGCGTGGAGACCACCCCTGCCGGTGTGATCCTGCGCAACAGGCTGCTCCCGAAATCGGCCACGTAGACATTGCCGTGCGCATCGACAGCGACGCCGCGGGGATCGGAGAAAGTCGCGGAGTCCCCGGGGCCATCGGTGGCGCCGGGTGTTCCCGTCCCTGCAAGTGTCGTGACCACCCCGGTGGGGGTGATCTTGCGAATTCGATGGTTCTCGGAGTCCGCGACGTAGAGGTTGCCTGACGCGTCGATGGCCATGTTGTAGCCGCGCCCGAATTTCGCGGCGGTTCCCGTGCCGTCGGCAAAGCCCCGCGGGCTGCTGCCGGCCAGCGTGGTGACATCGCCGGTGGGGGTGATCTTGCGAACGACGCCGCCGCCATACTCCAGAACGTACAGATTGCCGACAGCATCCACGGCCACCGACACGGGCGTGTTGAAGGTGGCGGCGGTTCCGTTGCCATCGGTCGTGGTGTTCGTGCCATTGCCCGCCACCGTGGTCACATCGGCCGTCGGCGTGATCTTGCGGATTCGATGGCCGCCGGCGTCCGCGACGAAGGCGGTGTCGGTCGCATCCACGGTGAGGCCGGTGAGGTCCTCGAACGAAGCGGCGGTGCCGTTGCCGTCCACCGTCGCGAAGTTTCCGTTGCCGGCAAACGTGGTGACGTCGGCCTCGGGCGAAATCTTGCGCACGAGGTTGTTTCCCCAGTCGCCGATGAGCAGACCACCATCCTTGGTGAGGGCGATGCCGTAAGGCAGCAAGAACGATGCGGCCGTACCCTTGCCGTTGGCGGCGCCCGGGGAGCCGGTGCCGGCGAGCGTCTCGACCTTGGCCGCCGCGGCCGAGCAGGCCACCGTCACGTCGCTCACGTCGGCCGAGGCCTTGCCGGTGTCCTTGGTGACGGTACAGAACTGCCACAGGGGTTGCGTACGGATGCTGACCTTGTAGTCCGAGCCCTCGACCAGGGGCGTTGCAAAGGTGAACTTGCCATCGGCCGACAGCTGGAGGTCGTCGCCGGCATTGTTTTGCAGCACCAGGCGGCCTTCAAGGCCGGTGACCGTGCCGCCGATGGAATGCTTCACGACGGGCGGCACTGTCGCCGGAGGGGGCGGTGCGACCATCGGCAGAAAAGTACCGCCACCTCCACCCCCGCCGCACGATGCCACCAACATGACCGCACCGGCCACGGCGCCGATTCGCGCGACCGAACTTGCTTGACTGAAAAGCATCTTGACCCCTCTTTATGGTTGTAGGACTCAACAAAAAGAAGCCCCCTGTCGACGGGCGTGCAGGGGGTTTCCAAATGTCAATCATTGTTAAAAAGAGTGTCTGATGACATCCCTGGAACTGGGTATTTTTTGCGGTCGGCCCTCTCATCTGGCGCCAGCAATGGCTCCCTGGTCCGCCAGCCAGGGGAACCTGACAACGTCGCGCGGCCTTCATCGCTGCTCACCTTCAACCCAACGCTCTCCCGCAAGCGGGAGAGGGAGTCATTCATTCGGGAGCCCTACGGGAGCCCCCTTCACGAGTGCCCGTCCACCCGCATCTGGAACAGGAAGTAGGGCGGAATGCACGCCCCGCGTCCTTCGGGCTGGCCTTCGGCTTGCGCGCAGATGTAGTCCTCGCGGCAAGGCTGTTGCGCCGAGCAGCTGCGCAGGTTGCCGGGCCGCGTGTGCTTGCTCAAACAATCGCCGAAGGGTTGCTTGGCTGCCAGGCACTGGTTGAAGTCGCTGAGGATGGCGATGCCGCCGCAGGTGCCGTTCGGGCCTTTCGGATCGCAGCGGCCTGAGCACATGCCGCCGGGGAATCCGACCGAGGTTTTCTCGCAGACCGAATCCGCGCCTTCGCAGGTCGTGGCGGCGGTGCGCGGCAACTTCTGCGCGCGATCGCGCCACGGATCGGCCGAGGCGGTGATGCGCGTGGGCTCGCAGCTGGCGCCGACGGTGGCTTTGTCGGGCGCGGCGTTCGCATTGTCCGGCGAGGCCAGCGGGCGGAACGGGTCGGGCACGGGCGTCGTCAGCGCGGCCTTCACATAGCGTTCGCGCCGCGCCAGTTCATCCTGCAGATGCGGCGAGTGCGGCAGCGCGAGCGCGTTGCCGGTCGTGAAGGTGCGCGAGGCGCCGCGCCGGTCCACGCCCAGCAGGTGAAAGCCCGCGACCGCGCGGCTCTGGTGGCAGCCCGCGCAGCTCAGGTCGTCGAGACGGCGCAGCACGGCCTGCGGGGACTGCAGCGTGCGGCTGCCGGGCACGGGTTGCCAGTCGCCGGGCGCGAACAGTTGCTCGAAGGGGCGGTTCGCCAGGCGCTCGAGGCCGCGCGGCGCCACGGAGACCGACTCGGTCGCCAGAAAGCGATCGGGGATGCGCACGGTGGCGCTGTCGAGCGCGCGCAGCGTGTCGGGCTGCTGCAGCCATTGCAGCAGCGCCTTGCGCAGCGGGGCGTCGGCCTTGAGCTTCGCGACGTCGGGCGTGTTCTCGAGCGGGCCTGCGTCGAAGCGCTGCGTGCCCGCGTTCCAGCGGAAGGCGCGCAGCAGGTACTCGGCATGGCCACCCAGGTCGGGCCGCACGGCCGAGGGCCAGCGCACGCTCTGCAGGTTGGTCGTCACCTGCGCGATGCGGGCCTGCGCGAGCCGCGGCGGCGCGAGCGGGCCGTCGGCCGACACGAGCCAGCGGCCGAGCGCTTCGTCCTTCATCGATGCCTGTGGTGGTTGCCAGCGCCGCGCGGCACTGGCGCAGCTGCCGTCGGCATCGGGCGCATCGCCGCGCAGCTCGACGGCGACGGTCATCGGCAGGCGCGACTGCATCGCGGCCGAGCGGTAGGCCAGCCGGTACACGAGCCGCGTCTCGCCGCAGGCGCCGGGCTGAAACGGGCGGCGGTCCATGCGGTTGGCGACGCCGACCAGCTCGAAGAAGGCGTCGGGGCTGGCGAGCCAGCGCGCGTCGAAGATCCGGTGCGGGTAGCGCGCGATGCCGACGCCGGCCTGCGGGTCGCGGCGCTGCAGGGCGGCGAGGCTGGCCTTCAGCGGGTCGGCGATCGATTGCCAGGCGGGCGAGCGTGCGAGTGCCTGGTTGGTGGCGATGCCGCTGGCGGCAGAGGGCACGTCGAACCAGCGGCCGAAACCGGCGCCGGCTTTCTCGGCGGCCTGCAGCGCGACGGGCGAGGTGACGAGCAGTACCGGGTCGGCTGCCCGAGCGGCCGGTACAGCGAGTGAGGACGCGAGCGCGAGGCCGGCGGTCAGAAGGTGAAGTAGGCGTGGCACGCGGACGATTGTGCCGCCGCGATTCAGCCCGTCACCGTCAACGCCATCTGCTGCCGCATGAGCCCGGCCACGGCCACGCCCTGCGGATCGCCCAGCCGCTCGAGTGCGGCGATCACGCCCTTGCGATCCTCTTCCGAGCGGTCCTGGTTGAGCTTGAACTTGCCTTCGAGCACGCGCACGGGAATCTCGACCGCCGCGATCATGTCCAGGCGCGGCGCCACGAAGTCGAAGGGCATGGCGTTGAAGTCCCAGTTGCCGCCCAGCGGCGTGTCGTACAGCGCGACGGTGCGGCGCAGCACGGCATGGATGGCCATGCGCTCCTCGATCACGCGGGGCGTGCCACGCGCGTGGATCGCGGTGTAGTTCCAGGTCGGGAAGGTGCTCTGCTTCACGTACCAGCTGGGCGTGACGAAGGCATGCGGCCCCTGGAAGATGGCGAGCACTTCGGCGCCCGCACGCAGCTCGTCGAACTGCGGGTTCTTCTTCGACAGGTGCGTTGTGAGCAGGCCGGGGCCGTCGTTTTGTGCATCGAGCAGGAAGGGCAGGTGCGTGGCGCTGGCGCCCGACGGGCCGACGGTGACGAGCGTGCCGAAGCTCCACGCGCGGATGCCGGCGTGCAGCGTCGCGAGGTCGTCTTCGATGTACGGCTTGGGCGTGTACATGGCGAGGGTTTCAGCGCGCGGCCAGCGTGTGCATCCAGCGGGCGGCGTCGTCGAAGGCGCGGCCCGCCACGTCGGCGATCGACACGGCCTCCAGGAAACCGTGGATGGTGCCGGGGTAGAGCACGTCGGTCACGGCCACGCCGGCTTCGCGCAGCCGTGCGGCCATGAGCACGCTGTCGTCGTGCAGTGGGTCGCACTCGGTGATCGCCAGGCACGCGGGCGGCAGGCCCTCGAGCCGGGCCGTGAGGCTGGCCAGGCGCGGGTCGCGAAAGTCTTCGGGTCGGCGCAGGTACAGGCCGTAGAACCACACCATCATGTGCAGCGACAGGCCGTATTCGCCCGCGCCGTAGCGCACCACCGATTCGCGGTACAGCTCGGTGCTGTAGGCGCCGTAGTTCAGCAGCATGCCCAGCGGCAGCGCCTCGCCCGCGTCGCGCAGCACGAGGCAGGCGCCCACCGACAGGTTGGCGCCCGCCGAGTCGCCGCCGATGAAGAGCTGCGCGGGATCGATGTCGAGCGTGCCCGCGTTCGCCGCGAGCCAGCGCATCACGTCGACGCACTCGTCGTGCGGCTGCGGAAACTGCGCCTCGGGCGCCCGCGTGTAGTCGATGCCGATGACGGCGATGCCCGCGCGGCCCGCGTACTCGCGCATCACGCGGTCGTGGGTGTCGAGGCTGAACAGCACGAAGCCGCCGCCGTGGATGTAGACCAGCGCGCCCTGCAGCCTGCGGTGCTGCGGGTAGTGCACGCGGATGCGCACGTTGCCGTGGCGCGTGGGCACTTGCTGTTCGACCGTGCGTGCCATCGTCGGGCCGCCTTCGGTCCACGGGGCGCGCACCTTCTCGGCGTTGGCGCGGCCTTCGGCGATCGGGATGGTGTGGCGCTTCGGGTAGCGGCCACCCTCGGCCGCCATGAGGCGCATGAACTCGACGATCTGCGGATCGAGCGGGGGCGGGGCGGTGGGGTTCAGCCAGGTGGCGGGCAAGGGAGCGGCAGTCACGCAAACACTTTCTCGGGAGAGCGAAGGACGGGGTCGGCCAGCGACGCAAGCGGCCGGGGCGTGGCCGCCAGCAGCGCCTGCGTGTACGCATGGCTCGGCTGGTCGAACACGGCGTCGCGCGGGCCTTGCTCGACGATGCGGCCGCGCTCCATCACGACCACGCGGTCGGCGATCTGCTCGACGGCCGCGAGGTCGTGGCTGATGAACAGGCACGCAAAGCCGTGGTGCGCCTGCAGGCTTTGAAAGAGCCGCAGCACCTGCGCCTGGATGGTCATGTCGAGCGCGGACACGGGCTCGTCGGCCACCACGAAGGCGGGCCGGCGCACCAGCGCGCGCGCAATCGCCACGCGCTGGCGCTGGCCGCCCGAGAGCTCGTGCGGGTAGCGCGCGCCCAGGCCGTCCAGGCCCACTTCGTCGAGCGTCTCGTGCACGCGCTTCACGCGCGCGGCGGCATCGAGCGCGGGCAGGTGGCGCAGCGGCTCGGCCACGATCTCCTGCACACGCATGCGCGGGTCGAGCGACGAGAACGGGTCCTGGAACACCAGCTGGCAGGCGAGCCGGAAGCGGTGCAGCGCGGCGCGGTCGGCGCTGCGCACGTCGTCGCCGCGAAACAGGATCTGCCCCGCGTGCGACGGCGCCAGCCGCAGGATGGCGCGGCCCAGCGTGGTCTTGCCCGAGCCGCTGCCGCCCACCAGCGCGACCATCTCGCCGGGGTGGATGTCCAGGTCGAGCCGGTCGATGACCTGCACCGGCGCATGGCGCTTGAAGAAGCCGGCGCGCGGGCCGGGGTAGCTCACGCACAGGCCGCGCACCCGCACCAGCGGCTGCTGCGGCGCCGCCGGGGCCGGCTTCGCGGCCTGGCGGCGCGGCAGGGCGTCGACCAGCTTGCGGGTGTAGGGCTGCTTCGGGTCGACGAGGATGGCGGGCACGTCGCCCGTCTCCACGAGCTTGCCTTTCTCCAGCACGATGGCGCGCTGCGCATAGCGCCCGACCAGCCCGAGGTTGTGCGTGATGAGCAGCACGGCTGTGCCCTGGTCTTTCGCGAGGCCGACCATGAGGTCGAGCACTTCGCGCTGGCTCAGGGTGTCCAGCGCGGTGGTGGGCTCGTCGGCGATCAGCAGGCGCGGTTGGAGCAGCATCACGCTGGCCAGCATGATGCGTTGGCGCATGCCGCCCGAGAACTCGTGCGGGTAGGCGTGCAGGCAGCGCTCGGGGTCGGCGATCTGCACGCGGCGCAGCATGTCGAGGCAGCGCGCGCGAATCTCGGCAGCCGACAGCTTCGTGTGCATGCGCAGGCCCTCGGCCATCTGCTCGCCGATGCGGTGCACCGGGTTGAGCGAGACCATCGGTTCCTGGAACACCATGCCGATGCCGGGCCCGCGGATGGGGCGCATGGCTTTCACGTCCCGCGTGCTCAGGTCTTCGCCGTCGAACACGATCTGCCCGCCGCTTTGCGCGATGCCGGGCGGCAGCAGCTGCAGGATGGCGCGCGCGGCCATGGTCTTGCCGCTGCCCGATTCGCCCACCACGGCAAGGAACTCGCCGGGGCGCACGTCGAACGAGAGGTCGTGCACCAGCGTCTGGGCGCCGCCGTGCAGGTCGATCTTCAAGTGCCGTACGGAAAGCACGGGCGCTGCGGAAGAGGTGGGATGGGTCATGACTTCTCCGTGCGCGGGTCGAGCCGGTCGCGCAGCGATTCGCCCAGGAGGTTGATGCCCAGCAGCGTGAGCGCGATGCACAGGCCCGGCACCAGGCACAGCCACACGGCCGAGGCCATGTAGGGGCGTGCGCTGGAGAGCATGTTGCCCCAGGTGGGGGCGGGCGGCGGCACGCCCAGACCGAGGAAGCTCAGGGCGCTTTCCGACAGCAGCACCCAGCCGAACATGCTGGTGGCCAGCACGGCGACGGGCGCCACGCAGTTGGGCAGGATGTGGCGCCACATGGTGTAGATCTCGCCGTTGCCGATCATGCGCGAGGCCTCGACGTACTCGCGCTCGCGCAGCGACAGCACGGTGCCGCGCACCACGCGCACCACCGAGGGCGCATACGCCATGCTCAGCGCGAGCACGATGCCCCACTGGTTGGCGCCCACGATCACCATCACGCCCAGCGCCAGCAGCAGGCCCGGAAAGGCCAGCAGCGTGTCGTTGAAGGCCATGAGCACGCGGTCGGTCCAGCCGCGCACGAAGCCGGCAAGCACGCCCACCACGAGGCCGACGGCGGTGGCCAGTGCCACCGTGAGCAGCGCGATGAGGCAGCTGGTGGAGGCCGCACGCATGGCACGGCTGGCCACGTCGCGCCCGAACTCGTCGGTGCCCAGCCAGTGCGCGGCCGAGGGCGGCTGCAGCTTGCCGCGCAGGTCGATGCCCAGCGGGTTGTAGGGCGTCCACAGCGCGGCCACCAGTGCCAGGACCAGCAGCACGCCGATGAGCACGCCGCCCACGAGGGTATGGGTCTTGATCTTTTTCACTGCACCGACACCCGGGGATCGAAGAGGGGATAGCACATGTCCACGATCAGGTTGATGACCACGTAGATGCAGGCCGTGAACAGCAGGCAGCCCTGCAGCACCGGGTAGTCGCGCGCGAAGATCGAATCGATCATCAGGCGGCCCAGGCCGGGCAGGGTGAACACCGTTTCGAGCACCGCGATGCCGCTCAGCAGATGGCCCAGGATGAGTCCGATCATGGTGAGCGTGGGGTTGAAGGCGTTGGGCAGCACGTGGCGGCGCAGCACCTGCGACTCGGGCACGCCCTTGGCGCGCGCATGCGTCACGTACTCGAGCCGCAGCACCTCGATGGTGCTGGCGCGCGACATGCGCGTGAGCACACCGGTCTCGACCAGTACCAGCGTGACGATCGGCAAGATGACGTACAGCAGGCCCTGCGAGAAGTCTTCCGACATCGGCACGTAGCCCACCACCGGCAGCCAGTGCAGGTACTGGCCGAAGAACATCAGCAGCAGCAGGCCGAGCCAGAAGCTCGGCACCGACAGCATCAGCGTGGCCGCGCCGATGATGGCGAGGTCGGTCGGCCGGTCCTTGCGCCAGGCGGCGACGAGGCCGGCGGGCACGGCGATCAGCGAGGCCAGCGCCACGGCGGTGAGCACGATGACGGCGCTCACGTGAAAGCGCTCCCAGATCAGCGGCAGCACGGCCAGGCCGTTGGTGGTCGACACGCCCAGGTCGCCGGTGAGCGCGTGGCGCAGCCACACGACGTACTGGGTGACCAGGGGCTGGTCCAGCCCCATCTGCTGGCGGGCGAGTTCGAGCTGCGCGGGGTCGGCGCCTTCGCCGAGCATGAGCTGCACCGGGTCGCCCGGAATCAGCCGCATGAGCGTGAAGACGGCAATCGACACCAGCAGCAGCGTCGGGACCGTCATGGCGATCCGGCGCAAGAGGTAGGCAAGCATGGCGGCGGCGCCCCGTCAGCCGCGCGCGTCGAGCCGGACGTTCCAGAACCGGGGCTTGGCCGGCGCCCAGCCCTTGAAGCCGGTCACGCTCTTGCGCATGGCGGTGGCGTCGCTGGCGTTGAAGAGCACGACCATCGGCACGTCCTGCAGCATCTGCTTGTGCAGTTCGTCGAACAGCACCTGGCGGCGTGCCTTGTCGCGCGAGACCATGCTCTCGGTGAGCCGGGTCTGCGCGGCGGCGTTGTCCCACACCTTGCGCGGCTGCGTGGCCTTGTCGCCGGACACCATCTCGTAGTTGAGCGAGGGGTCGATGCGCGCCGAGTAGATGAAGGCCATGCTCTGGTACTGGCCCTTGGTGTAGCGGTCGAGCTGCGTGGCCCAGTCGAGCACTTCGAGTTCGACGTTGATGCCGGCCTCGGAGGCCATGGCCTGCACCAGCACGGCGGCCGAGTACAGCGCCTCGTAGCGCTTGTTGGCGACGAGCTTGATCGGCTGGCCGCGGTAGCCGGCCTCGGCCAGCAGCTTCTTGGCACCGGCGATGTCGCGCTTGTAGCCGCCGGCCTGCACGGGGCTGTAGAACGGGCTGGACGAAGGCACGACCGAGTTGTTGACGGCCGACAGGCCCTCGGTGACCGACTTGGCGATCTCGGGCGTGTCCAGCGCCAGTGCCAGCGCGCGGCGGATGCGCACGTCCTTCAGCAGCGGGTCGGTGGTCTGCAGCAGCAGCGCCACCATGGTCATGACCGGCGTGGTGTCGACGCGCACGTCGCTGCGACCGCGCATCTCGACCACGTCGGCCGGGCTGGGGCTGATGAAGGCGTCGATGCCGCCGCTGTAGAGCGCCGCCTTGGCCGCGGCCGAGTCGGGAATGACGACGAAGCGCAGGTTCTCGATCTCGGCCTTCTTGCCGCCCGTGAGGCCGTCGCGCGCCTCGGGGCGCGAGCTGTAGCCGTCGAAGCGCGTGAGCTCGATGTACTGGCCGCGCTTCCACTCCTTGATCTTGTAGGGGCCGGTGCCCACGGGCTCCTTCCACTGGCCGTCGGCGCCGAGCGAGCTGCGGTGCAGGATGGCGGCGCCGCCGCAGTCGGGGCGCGCCATCATGGTGAGAAACAGCGCGCTCGGGCGCTCGATCTTGAACACCACGGTCTTCGGCGTGGGCGCTTCCACCGCGAGCACCTTGGTCATGCCCTTGCCGTCGAACTCGGGCAGGCAGCGCCAGCCGCTGGTGGGCTTGAGGTAGCGCTGCCAGCTCCACACCACGTCGTCGGCCGTGAGCACCGCGCCGTTCTGGAACTTCACGCCGTCGCGCAGGGTGAAGGTGTAGGTCAGGCCGTCGGCCGAGGTGTCGACCTTGCTCGCGAGCATCGGGCCGACCGAGGTGTCTTCGCGCAGCGCGACCAGACCTTCGACGACGTGGATGAGCACGTTGTCGGTGTTGTCGTCGCGGTTGCCGCCGGGGTCGGTGGAGCGGATGTCGGAGTTGATCTGGATCCGCATCGTCTGGCCGGCCGGGGCCTGGGCGAAGGCCGCGCTGGCGGCCAGGCCGAGGCCGAGGACCAGCGCGGCGGCGGTGCGCGCAGCGGGAGGGAGGGACGGGGGCGTGGGCAGGTTCATGGCAACACTCCTGGCGAAAGCTGGGCGGGGCGGGCGGATCAGAGGGAATACTCGGTGAAGCGGTGCGCCTTGAAGGGCGCCGGCGCGATGCGCATCTTTCGTGCCGCCGGGTCCATGACGATGGTCGCCACGGTGGCCGACGAGGCACCGCCGGGGCCCGCGCTCGGGCTGCGGCACACGGCGCGCGGCGCGCCGAAGCGGTCCTGCAATGCGTCGAGCACGTCCTGCTCGGTGAGCAAACCTGCAGCGCGCCTGTTGTGCAGCGCCTCGGTCACGCGGCGGTCGCGGTAGAGCGAATCGGGCGTGGTCTCCAGGCTGCGGTCGACCACGCGCGCCAGCGCCGCCGGGGTCTTGAAGTGGTTGGCGTGCACCAGGATGCCGCCTTCGGGTTGCTGCCAGAACACCTGCTCGGGGCAGGTCTCCAGGCTCACGGCCTCGCCCTCGGCGTGCGTGATGATCATGTTGTTGGAGATCGAGCGCGCGCTGCGGCACACCACGCCCAGCGCGTTGGCGTACAGCGTCGACTGCAGGATGCCGCGGCGGATCAGCGCCAGCGGCACGCCCTGCTGCTTGCCGTCGTTGTCGGCCTTGATGAAGTTGCCGGTGACGGCGATGCCCGCGCTGTTGAGCCCCGCGCGCGCCAGCGTGCCGGCCTCGGCGAAGGTGAGCATGGCCGGGCCTTCGTCCGGCTGGATGCGCAGCACCACGCCGAGTTCGAGGCTTTCGACGCGCCAGTCCCAGTTCTGCGCATGGATGAGCTTGCCGTCGCGCGCGGCCGAGGGCATGACGACCACGCCGGTGCAGCCGTCGGGCGGCTCGGTGGCTTCGAGCTGCTGGAAGGCGTAGAGCATTTCGCTGCGCGCGTTGAGCGCCACGATGTCCTCGGCCGGCACGCCCGCGCCTTCGCCCACGCCCTCGATCTCGCGCAGCATGCCGGCGTCGAAGGCCTCGACCATCGGCATGAAGCGGCGTGCCAGCGCGCGCGTGCGCTCCCAGCTCAGGCCCACGCGCTCGAAGGCGGCGCGGTAGGTGCGCAGGCTCAGGTCGATGCGGTCGCCGGCGGCGCGGCCGTACTGGCGCCCGCGCTGCTGCGCGTCGCCTTCGATGTCGTACAGGGGGAACGATTCGATGTCCATGGTGTATCTTGTCTCCGGGGCTTGTCTTGTGTGTGCGATGCGGCCTGAGGTGCTCAGGCTGCGGTGTCGGTGGCTTGTGCGGTCTGCGCGATGGCGGCGCGCAGGCTGTCGATGATCTGGTCGATGTGCCGGCGCTCCAGCGTGAACGGCGGCGACAGCGCAATGGTGTCGCCCACCGAGCGCACCAGCACGCCGCTTTCGTCCAGGCAATGTTGCGCCACCGCCTGCGCATGCGTGCCGGGGCCCGAGGCCCAGCCTTGCAGCTCGATGCCGGCCAGCAGGCCGACGTTGCGCACGTCGATCACGCCCGGCAGGCCGCGCAGGCTGTGCAGGCCGTCTTCGAAATAGGGCGACAGCTCGGCGGCGCGGGCGATCAGGCCGTCTTCGGTGTAGGCGTCGAGCGTGGCCATGGCGGCGGCGCAGGCCAGCGGATGGCCCGAGTAGGTGTAGCCGTGCGACAGCTCGACCGCGCTCACGCTGCCGTGCATGAACGCGTCGTGCACCGCGCCGCGCATGAGCACGGCGCCCATCGGCACGGCGCCGTTGGTCAGGCCCTTGGCGGTGGTGATGAGGTCGGGCGTCACGCCGAACAGGTCGGACGCGAAGTTGCTGCCCACGCGACCGAAGCCGGTGATGACCTCGTCGAAGATCAGCAGGATGCCGTGCTTGTCGCAAATTTCGCGCAGGCGCTTCAGGTAGCCACGCGGCGGCGGCAGCACGCCGGTGGAGCCGGCCACGGGCTCGACGATCACGGCGGCGATGGTCGAGGCGTCGTGCAGCGAGACCAGCGCCTCGAGCGCGTCGGCCTTGTCGATGCCGTGCGGCGGCTCGCCGCGCGAGAAGGCGTTGCGCGCCAGGTCGAGCGTGTGCGGCAGGTGGTCCACGCCGTTGAGCAGCGGCCCGAAGGTGCTGCGCTGGCGCCCGATGCCGCCCACCGAGATGCCGCCGAAGCCCACGCCGTGGTACGAGCGCTCGCGCCCGATGAGCCGGTAGCGGCCCGCGTCGCCGCGCGCCCGGTGGTAGGCCACGGCGATCTTCAGCGCGGTGTCGACCGACTCCGAGCCCGAGTTGGTGAAGAACACATGGTCCATGCCGGCCGGCGCCATCTGCGTGAGGCGCTGCGCCAGCGTGAAGGCGGCGGGGTGGCCGATCTGGAAGTTGGAGGCGTAGTCGAGCACGTCGATCTGCGCCTTCATCGCCGCGCTGACCCGCGGGTTGCGGTGCCCGGCGTTCACGCACCACAGGCCGGCGATGGCGTCGAGCACGCGGCGGCCGTCGGCCAGGTCGTAGTACAGGCCCTCGCTGCCGACGATGAGGCGCGGCGCCTGCTTGAACTTGCGGTTGGGCGTGAAGGGCATCCAGAACGCGTCGAGCGAACCGGGTGGCGTTGTCAGGGTATCGGCGGAAGCCACGGTGTTTTTCTCCTTGGGGAAACGACCCGTCGTCCGGGTCGGCGTGGGGCCGATCTTGAAATCCAAATTGTATTTTTGGCGCGAGATGTACATGGTTTTTTGGGGGCAAAAATACAAAAGACCCGCGATGATCGGCACCCAGCCCGTGTTTCCGGAGACCCATGGATGGCCCCGCAGCAGCAGATGCAGACGCAGATGGACAACAAGTCGGTCCCGCCGCTCACCCAGCGCGTGAGCCGCTACATCCTCGACCAGGCCCTGGCCGGCGGCTACGAGAACGGCCGCCACATGACCGAGACCGACCTGGCCGGCCGGCTCGGCATTTCGCGCACGCCGGTGCGCGCCGCGCTGCGCCTGCTGCATGAGCGTGCGCTGCTGGCGCACGTGCCCAACCGCGGCTACACGCTGGTGGCCGACCGCGAGGCGCTCGACCGCGCACGCCGCGAGATGCCGGAGGACGAGGAGAGGACGCTCTATTACCGCGTGCTGCGCGACCGCCTCGCGGGCAAGCTGCCGACGCGCGTCAACGAACTCGAGCTGGCCCAGACCTACGGCGTGCCGCGCCCGCTGCTGCGCAACGTGATGACCACGCTGCTGCAGGACGGCGTGCTGCGCGGTCGCCACTACCAGCGCTGGGAGTTCACCGAAACCCTCGACTCGGTCGAGAGCGAGCGCGAGAGCTACCGCTTTCGCCTGGTGGTGGAATGCGCGGCGCTGCGCGAGCCGGGCTTCAAGGTCGAGCACGAGCGGCTGCTCGCTTGCCGCGAACAGCAGCAGACCTTGCTCACGCACGCCTCGCGCCATTCGTGGATGGAGTTCTTCGAGGCCAACGCGCAGTTCCACGAGCTGCTGGCCAGCGCCTCGGGCAACCGCTTCATCCTCGATGCGGTGAAGCAGCAGAACCGGCTGCGCCGCATCTCCGATCTGTCGGACTACCCGCTCGTGAACATCGACCTGCTGCGCAAGTCGTGTCGCGAGCATTTGCAGATCCTCGACGCGGTCGAGGAGAACAAGCTCGAAGTCGCCGCGAAGCACATGCACGCCCACCTGAGCCGTGCCAGCGACATCCTGGAGCGCCGCGTGATGGGCGACCTCGATGCGCTCGGCGAATGAGCCACCGCACCCGTATGACCACCCAAGAAATGACGGCTCCCGATGCCGCGCTGGCCGACGGCTGGCGCGATGGTTTTCCCACCGCCGGCACCGCGGTGCAGCGCCAGCGTGAGCGCCCGATCTTCCAGGCCCCCGAGAACCGCTGGGCCTTCTCGCACCTGCGCGAGCTGCAGCCGACGCGCAACGTGTCGCGCGGCACCGGTGCGGTGTCGGTGCTGCCGCGCGCCGAGCGGCCCGAGCTCGACACGCTGGCCTTCACCTTGCCCGCCGACGGTTCGCGCACCGACTGGCACAGCGCGCTCACAACGATCTGCGCCGACGGCGCGGTGGTGCTGCATCGCGGGCGCATCGTGTACGAGCGCTACTTCGGCGCGCTCGACGAACACGGGCAGCACATGGCGATGTCGGTCACCAAGTCGGTCGTCGGAACGGTCGGCGCGATGCTCGCGGCCGAGGGCGCGCTCGATGAGCATGCGCAGGTGCGGCACTACATCCCCGAGCTGGCGACGAGCGCCTTCGGCCGCGCCACCGTGCGCCAGGTGATGGACATGACGACGGGCATCGACTACTCGGAGGACTACACCGACCCCGACGCCGGCGTGTGGAAGCACGCACGCGCCGGCCAGTTGCTGCCGCGTCCTGCGGGCTATGCGGACGCCGAGGGCTACCGCCAGTTCTTGCAGACCGTGCAGGGGCAGGGCACGCACGGCGAGGCCTTTGCCTATCGCACCGTCAACACCGACGTGCTGGGCTGGCTCATCAGCCGCGTGGCGGGCCAGCCGCTGGCGCGGGTGCTGGGCGAGCGCATCTGGTCGCGCCTGGGCGCCGAGCAGGACGCGGCCTTTGCCGTGGACGGGCAGGGCGCCGAGTTCGCAGGTGGCGGCCTGTGCACCGGCCTGCGCGACCTCGCGCGGATGGGCGAGATGATGCGGCTGGGCGGCGCGTTCAACGGCATGCAGATCGTGCCCGAGGCCGTGGTGGCCGACATCCGCCGCGGCGCCGATCCGGCGCGCTTTGCGCTCGCAGGCTACACGCGGCTGGCCGGCTGGAGCTATCGCAACATGTGGTGGGTGGCGCACGACGCGCGCCGCACCTTCACCGCGCAAGGCATCCACGGCCAGGCGCTGCACATCGACCCCGAGGCCGAGATGGTGGTGGCGCGCTTTGCCTCGCACCCGCTGGCCGCCAACGCGCACCTGCCGACCTCGATGCACGCCTTTCGCGCGCTGGCCGAGCACCTGATGCGCGGCTGATTTCCTTTGCTTCTCCCTCTCATTTCTCTTTCTTCATGCTCACCCAAGTCACGACCAACGCGAGCCTGCAGGCCCGCAAGAACGCCGCCTGCGCGCAGGGCATCGGCACGCTCACGCCGCACTTCACCGCCCGCGCCGACAACGCCGAGCTGTGGGACGTGGAAGGCCGGCGCTTTGTCGACTTTGCCAGCGGCATCGCCACGCTCGCCACCGGCCACCGCCATCCGCGCATCGTGGCGGCGGTGCGCGCGCAGCTCGACGACTTTCACCACACCTGCTTCCACGTCACGCCCTACGAGGAATACGTGGCGCTGTGCGAGCAGCTGAACCGCCTCGTGCCCGGCCCCAGCGCCAAGAAGAGCGCGCTCTTCACGACCGGCGCCGAGGCCATTGAGAACGCGATGAAGGTGGCGCGCGCCGCCACGGGCCGCAGCGGCGTGGTGGCGTTCTCGGGCGCCTTCCACGGCCGCACTTTCATGGGCATGGCGCTCACCGGCAAGGTCGCGCCGTACAAGGCGGGCTTCGGCCCGATGCCGGGCGACGTGTGGCATGTGCCGTTTCCGGCCGCGCCGCTGGGCGTGACGGTGGACGACAGCATCGCGGCGCTCGACCGGTTGTTCAAGACCGACGTCGATCCGCAGCGCGTGGCGGCGATCGTCATCGAACTGGTGCAGGGCGAGGGCGGTTTCTACGTGGCGCCGCCCGCACTCATGGAACACCTGCGCGCGGAGTGCGACCGCCACGGCATCCTGCTGGTGGTCGATGAAATCCAGACCGGCTTCGGGCGCACCGGCAAGCTGTTCGCGCTGGAGCACTACGGCATCGAGGCCGACCTGGTCACGACCGCCAAGAGCCTAGCCGGCGGCTTTCCGCTGTCGGCGCTCACGGGGCGCGCCGAACTCATGGACGCCACGCGCGTCGGCAGCCTCGGCGGCACCTACGCGGGCAACCCGCTGGCGGTGGCGGCGGCGCTGGAGACGATGCGTGTGATCGAGGACGAAGGGCTGGTCGCACGCGCCCGCATGCTCGGCGAACGATTGACGGCGTGCCTCGCGGCGCTGCGCACCGAGGTGCCGCGCATCTGCGACGTGCGCGGTCTGGGCGCGATGGTGGCGGTGGAGTTTCGCGATCCGCACAGCGGCGAGCCCGACGCCGAGTTCACGAAGCGCGTCCATGCAGCGGGGCTCGAACGCGGCCTGCTGCTGCTGACCTGCGGCGTGCATGGCAATGTGGTGCGCTTTCTGTTTCCGCTCACCATTCCGGAAGCGGTTTTTGAAGAAGGACTGGGGCTGCTGGCCGAATCGATTCGCGCGGCCAACGTCTGAACGTCTAACGGCGCGGCGCAATGCCGAGCGTGCGGCAGAAGTCGTAGAAGTCTTCGAGCTGCAGCGATTTGTCGAAGACCGCATCGACGCCCGCCGACAGCGCGCCTTCACGCACCTCGGAGGTCGCGTGGTTCATGAACACCACGGTGCGCTGCGCGGGCGACTTGCGTTCCCTCAGGTGGTTGGCCACGGTCAGGCCGTTGCCCTGCGCGAGGAACACGTCGATCACGGCGGCGTCCCAGGCGTCGGGGTTGGCGTCGAGCCAGTCGATGGCTTCATCGCTGCTGCTGGCGGTGGCGACGACTTCGCATCCGGAGAATTCCCTCAGTCCATCGGTCAGGGTGGTGGCGATCAGGGGGTTGTCTTCTATGAGGTAGATGCGGGTCATCGGTGCGTAGCCTGGAAATGAAATGCGTCGGCTCGTCTGCGCTTGTGGCGCGGGTCTGCCGGGCCGGTCCATTGTCACGAGGCGAGGGCGGGGCGGAGTCGGACAACGCCGCCACATGGCGTCCCCCGCGCACGCGAAAGCGCTGTTTGTGCATTGCATCACTGGCGTACAAGACGCGGAGGCGGGGCGTGCCTATCTTGCGGGGCTTCTTTGACTCCGTCACGACAGGTTGTTTGATGTCGCCTTCTTCTTCGTCTTCCTTCGCTCCACCCTTCACCGCTTCGGGCCGCAGCGCGCTCGTGCAGGCGCCGCGTTGGCCGAACAGGCCTTCGACTCAGCTTCTATCTACGCAGCAAGCTGCCGATTCAAGGCATTGCCAATTCGGAGCATGTGGCCTTGGATTGCCTCGAACGATGTTTTCAGGAATGGAATTGCCCATCGCTGGGGCTGCCACGTTTCGTCGTACATGAAGCCTTCGAACTTGAGTCCGTGAGGCTGGTCGTCCTCGATGAAGCTGACGGAAATGGGCGCTCCCACGACGCTGCGATGCTTCGAGTGATTTACCAATGCAGCCACATATTTCAGGTCCGCGTTGTCGAACATCGCTTGAACTTCGGCCTTCAATGGACCACTCGGGAGCAGTTTCTGGACCGCGTGTATCGAGACTCTGCGTGGCTCCAGCTGATCGAAATTCATTGCGAAGTAGATGACATGCCCCAACGTGTCTTCAGTCGCGTGTACGCATTGAAGGAAGGCCAACAAGTTGGCCTCCGCCTCAGTGCGTCGATGATGAAACTCGTGGTACTCGGGTGTATCGCTATCAAGGATGTAGTTGAGAAGGACGTCGTTCGAATCGGCATCTTCGAGATCTGCTCCGACAAGGCGTTTGACCTCGCGGTAGTGGTACTTCATAAAGTCCTGCCTCTTGAGAACGGACTGGGCACAAGTGCCGGTTTTGAGTGACTGATCTCGTCCGTGAAGGCGTTCAACGCTGGCGGTCAACTCCTTGAGACTCCACGTCGTGGGATTTGTGTTAGTCATCTTTCGTGGGGCTGGCGGCCAGTGTGTGGTCGATTGGCGGCATGCCAATTCGGCTGGGACCGAAGGGAAGTTGGACAATTGCCGACATTGGTTTGGTGATTGTGAGGCCCGAGGGGTCGATATTCGGTTCTGCTGCAGCGTGTCCTAGCTCTCCTGGGGGAGAGGAAATTGCAGCGACAGAGACCTGAAAATCACCGAGTGTGAAAGCTCTATAGAAAATATGTAATGGAATCAAAAGCTTGGAGCGGCAGGTTGTCGGTTGCACCCATGATGGAATGGACTGATAGCCATTGCCGCGTTTTCCACCGCCTCATGACGCGCCACGCGTTGCTCTACACGGAGATGGTGACCACCGGCGCGCTGATCCACGGCGACGTGCCGCGCCACCTGCGCTTTCATGAAGAAGAACACCCTGTCGCGTTGCAGCTCGGCGGCAGCGAGCCACACGACCTGGCCCATTGCGCGAAGCTCGGCGAGGAGTGGGGCTACGACGAGATCAACCTGAACTGCGGCTGCCCGAGCGAGCGCGTGCAGCGCGGCGCGTTCGGGGCCTGCCTCATGAACGAGCCGCAGCTGGTGGCCGATTGCGTGAAGGCGATGGTCGACGTGGTCGATGTGCCGGTCACGGTGAAGCACCGCATCGGCATCGACAAGATCGAGAGCTACGAGTTCGTGCGCGATTTCGTCGGTGCGGTGAGCGAGGCCGGTTGCGGCACCTTCATCGTGCATGCGCGCAACGCCTGGCTGCAGGGCCTGAGCCCGAAGCAGAACCGCGAGATTCCACCGCTGCGCTATGCGCTGGTGCACCGCCTGAAGCACGACTTTCCGGCGCTGCAGTTCTCGATCAACGGCGGCATCGCCACCAACGCGCAGGTGCACGAGCACCTGCGGCTGCTCGACGGCGCCATGATCGGCCGCGAGGCGTACTACAACCCCTGGTGGCTGGCCGAATGGGACGCCGAGTTCTACGGCGACGCCCCGCAGACGCTCACGCGCGAGGACATCGAGGCGCGGATGTGCGACTACATGGTCCGCGAGGCGGCCGAGCACGGCACCAACTGGTGGTCGATCGCGCGCCACATGCTGGGTCTGCGCAACGGCCTGCCCGGCGCACGCCGCTGGCGCCAGGTCTGGAGCGACCACCGCCTGAAGACCCGCCCGCCGCACGAAGTGATGGCGCTGGCGCACGAACCTGCCGCTCAGGTCGCCTGAATTCCGGCCTCACCGCCCCGACTTTGTAGACAGTCAACACAATTGAGCGAAGTTGACGCTCGATGGAACACAGTTTCATGACAATGCAACAACAAGTGTGAGCGAAGCACCTGTTTTTGCTCAAGAATAAGGCGGTCAGGGAAACAAGAAAAAGGTTCTGTCTTATGAGTGAAGCTGCAGGCAGCAAGGAAGAAGTCAGTGCGCTTGCCAGGGGGTTGTCGCTGCTGAAGGTCATCGGGATGGCGGCAGCGCCCGTCGGAAACCGGGAATTGGCCGACACGACCGGCATTCCGAAGGCCACGGTGTCGCGCCTCACGGCGACGTTGGTGGGGGCGGGGTATCTGCGGCAGTCGCAAGACAGCGAGCGTTTCAGCCTGGGGCCGGTGTTGCTCGACATGAGCAGCCGCTACCTGCGCAATTTCGACCTGAGGGCGCTGGCGCGTCCCCATCTGAGCAACCTGGCCGAACTGTCGGGCGCCAGCATCCACATGGCGGTGCGCGACGACCTGGACATGCTGGTCATCGATTCGCTGCGCCCGCGCTCGGCGCTCATCAGCTCCCGCATCGACGTCGGCTCGCGCATGTCCATCGCCACCTCCGCCTCCGGCCGCGCCTACATCGGCGCCTTGCCCGGGCCCGAGCAGTCGGCATTGCTGGAGCAGATCCGGCTCGAAACCGGCGAAAATTGGCACGCCATCGAGCCGCGCCTCATCGCCAGCCTCGAAGAGCACGCCCGCCTGGGCTACTGCACCTCCTTCGGCGAATGGAACCCCCAGATCCACGCCCTGGGCTTCGCACTCGAAGGCCCGCGCGGCGAACGCTACGGCGTGAGCTGCGGCGGCCCCGCCTACCTGCTGCCGAGGGAGGCCATGCTGAGCCGTGTCGCCCCGCGCATGCTGGAAATCGCCCAGCGCATCGCGACAGAGGCAGGGACCCTCACACTAGGCTGAACGAGGCCGCGCCCAGAGGCGCAGGCCCCTTCGTGAGACGCCGCGGAACCGGCTTCGCCGGGCCGCAGGCGTCGCCCCGGAAGGGGGTTGGCGAAGCGACACGAAGTGCGCGCAGCCTGGGGGAGAGCCCTATACAGCGGCTTCCAGGCCGTTGAGGAAGTGCTCGCGCATGCGTGCCATGGCCGTGGCCGCGTCGCGCGCCTCGATGGCCGCCATCACCGCCCGGTGCTCCGCCAACGACTCGCCAATGCGCCCCGCCTTCAGCAGCGAGTTGTGGCGATTGAGCTTCATCACCTTGCGCAGGTCGGCCACCATCTGGTCGCGCCACTTGTTGTTGGCAATGGCCAGGAGACTCATGTGGAAGCGCTCGTTCACCGCAAAGAAGTGCTCGCGGTCTTCCTTGCCGGGGGCGGCGGCGGCTTCCAGCTCGGCGTGCAGCGCCTTCAGCTCGGCGCGCTGGGCGTCGGTGGCGCGCTCGGCCACCACGCCGGCGGCGTCGCTCTCGAGCAGGGAGAGCAGGTGGTACACGTCGGCCAGGTCCTGCTCCGACACCTCGGTGACGTACGCGCCGCGCCGCACCTTCATCGTCACCAGCCCTTCGGCGGCCAGCACTTTCAGCGCCTCGCGCAGGGGCGTGCGGCTGATGCCGTATTCCTCGGCCAGCTTGAGCTCGTCGATCCAGCTGCCCGGCTCCAGCTCGCGGCGGAAGATCCGCTGGCGCAGGAGCTCGGCCACCTCTTCATAGAGGGCGCGGGGGGTCAGGGTGACGGCGGACATGGGCTGAACTGTACTTCAAAATCGCGTTTGAATTAATAATTACAGATGGGTTAGACTTGTGAACGGCTTGCAAATCCGTGCAAGCGACCTTGCGAATCCCGTCAGACCACCGCCTGGAGCGGCGCCTTCCATGAGCAGCAGCACACCCGAACCCACCTACAAGCCGGCCGATCTCGACGCCTGGGCCAAGTCCGCCGCCAAGTCGGCGCCCGGCGGCGACGTGAATGCGCTGAACTGGATCACGCCCGACGGCATCAGCGTGAAGCCGCTGTACACCGCGGCCGACCTGCAAGGCCTGAAGTACACCGACACGCTGCCCGGCTTCGAGCCCTACCTGCGCGGCCCGCAGGCCACCATGTACGCGGTGCGCCCCTGGACCATTCGCCAGTACGCCGGCTTCTCCACCGCCGAGGAATCGAACGCGTTCTACCGCAAGGCGCTGGCCGCCGGCGGCCAGGGCGTGAGCGTGGCCTTCGACCTGGCCACCCACCGCGGCTACGACAGCGACCATCCCCGCGTGACCGGTGACGTCGGCAAGGCCGGCGTGGCGATCGACTCGGTCGAGGACATGAAGATCCTGTTCGACCAGATCCCGCTCGACAAGGTGAGCGTGTCCATGACGATGAACGGCGCCGTGCTGCCGGTGCTGGCGGGCTACGTGGTCGCGGCCGAAGAGCAGGGCGTGGCGCAAGACCAGCTGAGCGGAACCATCCAGAACGACATCCTCAAGGAGTTCATGGTCCGCAACACGTACATCTTTCCGCCGGCGCCGAGCATGCGGATCATTGGCGACATCATCGAGTACACGGCGCAGAAGATGCCCAAGTTCAACTCGATCTCGATCAGCGGCTATCACATGCAGGAAGCCGGCGCCAACCAGGCGCTGGAGCTCGCGTTCACGCTGGCCGACGGCAAGGAGTACGTGAAGACCGCGCTGGCCAAGGGTCTCGACGTCGACGGCTTTGCCGGCCGCCTGAGCTTCTTCTGGGCCATCGGCATGAACTTCTACCTCGAAGTGGCCAAGATGCGCGCGGCGCGTCTGCTGTGGTGCCGCATCATGAAGGAGTTCAACCCCAAGAACCCCAAGAGCCTGATGCTGCGCACGCACTGCCAAACGTCTGGCTGGTCGCTCACCGAGCAGGACCCGTACAACAACGTGGTGCGCACCACCATCGAGGCGATGGCCGCGGTGTTCGGCGGCACGCAGAGCCTGCACACCAACGCGCTCGACGAAGCCATTGCGCTGCCCACCGAGTTCAGCGCCCGCATCGCGCGCAACACGCAGCTCATCATCCAGGAAGAGACGCACATCACGAACGTGATCGACCCCTGGGCCGGCAGCTACATGATGGAGAAGCTCACGCAGGACATGGCCGATGCCGCCTGGACCATCATCGAAGAGGTCGAGGCGATGGGCGGCATGACCAAGGCCGTCGACAGCGGCTGGGCCAAGCTCAAGATCGAGGCCGCCGCCGCCGAGAAGCAGGCGCGCATCGACTCGGGCAAGGACGTGATCGTCGGCGTCAACAAGTACAAGCTCAAGAACGAAGATGCGATCGACAGCCTGTCGATCGACAACGTGAAGGTGCGCGAGCAGCAGGTGGCGCGCCTGCAAAGCATCCGCGCTTCGCGCGACAACGCCAAGGTGCAGGCCGCGCTCGACGCGCTCACCGACGCCGCCGAGAACAACACCGGCAACCTGCTGGCGCTGAGCATCGACGCGGTACGTGCGCGTGCCACCGTCGGCGAGATTTCCGACGCCCTCGAAAAATCATTCGGCCGCCATCGCGCCGACACGCAGAAGGTGACCGGTGTGTACGCTGCCGCCTATGACTCGGCCGAAGGCTGGGAAGCGCTCAAGACCGAGATCAACGACTTCGCCGAAGCGCAAGGCCGCCGCCCGCGCGTGATGATTTCCAAGCTGGGCCAGGACGGCCACGACCGGGGCGCGAAGGTCGTTGCCACCGCGTTCGCAGACCTGGGCTTCGACGTCGACATGGGCCCGCTGTTCCAGACGCCCGAAGAATGCGCGCGCCAGGCCATCGAGAACGACGTGCACGCCGTGGGCGTGAGCACGCTCGCCGCCGGCCACAAGACGCTGGTGCCAGCCATCATCGAAGAGCTGCGCAAGCAGGGCGCGGACGACATCATCGTCTTCGTCGGCGGCGTGATTCCGCGCCAGGACTACGACTTCCTGTACGAAGCCGGCGTCAAGGGCATCTATGGCCCTGGCACGCCCATCCCGGCCAGCGCCAAGGACGTGCTGGAGCAGATCCGCGCGGCCGTCGCAGTCTGAGACGAATCGACGTGGGCGATCTCTTGTCGCGGCTGTCGCTGCAGCCCGTGGATTCCAGCGATTTCGAAGACATGCTGGCCGTGCGCATCGATGCGATGCGTCCGAGCCTGGAGCGCGTCGGCCGTTTCGACCTCACGCGCTCGCGCGAGCGCCTGTCGGCCGGTTTCGTGGTGCCGTACATGCACCACATCGTGCTCGACGGTGAGCAGCGCCTGGGCTTCATCACGCTCAAGCCCGAGGACGCGGATGCGCTGCGCCTCGATCACCTGTACCTGCGCACCGGCTTCCAGGGGCGCGGCATCGGCGAATGGGCGCTGCGCTGGGCCAAGGCGCAGGCGCGCGAACAGAAGCTGGACATCAAGCTCACCGCGCTCGTGCAGAGCGACGCCAACCGCTTCTACCAGCGGCACGGCTTCGTGCTCGAAGGCGAGGAGGGCGTCGACCTGCACTACCGCTGGCGCGTGGCGTCGGAGGCCGCGTGCTGAACACCGTCGGCGCGCTCGAACGCGCGCTGGCCGATGCGCCGAGCATGGCGCAGCGGCGTGCCATCGCCAAGGCGATCACGCTGCTCGAATCGACGCGCACCGACCATCGCGCGCAGGCCGACGAACTGCTCACGGCGCTGCTGCCGCGCACCGGCCAGTCGTTCCGCCTGGGCATCTCGGGCGTGCCCGGCGTGGGCAAGTCGACCTTCATCGAAACGCTGGGCCTGTTGCTGATCGGCAAGGGCCACCGCGTGGCGGTGCTCACCATCGACCCCTCGTCCACCGTGTCGGGCGGCTCCATCCTGGGCGACAAGACGCGCATGGAGCGCCTGTCGGTGCACGAGCGCGCCTACATCCGGCCCAGCCCCTCGAGCGGCACGCTCGGCGGCGTGGCCGAGAAGACGCGCGAAGCCATGCTGGTCTGCGAGGCCGCGGGCTACGACATCGTGATCGTCGAGACCGTGGGCGTGGGCCAGAGCGAAACGGCCGTGGCCGGCATGACCGACATGTTCGTGCTGCTGCAGCTGCCCAACGCGGGCGACGACCTGCAGGCGATCAAGAAGGGCGTGATGGAACTGGCCGACCTGGTCGCCATCAACAAGGCCGACATCGACCGCGACGCCGCCACGCGCGCGCAGGCCCAGATCACCTCGGCGCTGCGCCTCTTCGGCCACCAGGGCAACCCCGACCATGCGCACGCGGTGCACGACGCCCACAGCGGCGTGGAGCGCCGCTTCTGGCTGCCCAAGGTGCTGCAGCTCAGCGCGCTCGCCGGCACCGGCGTCGACGCCTTCTGGGACGCCGTGCTCGAATTCAAGGCGCTGCAAACCGCCAACGGCAAGCTCGCCAAGCGCCGCGAAAAACAGGCCACCGCGTGGATGTGGGAACGCATCGACGCCGGGCTCAAGCAGGCGTTCCGCCAGCACGCGCAGGTGCGCGAGCTGCTGCCGCAACTCACGCAGCAGGTGGCGCAGGGCAGCCTGCCGGCCTCGACGGCGGCGCGCCAGCTGCTCGCCGCGGCAGCCATCACCGCCCGGGTGTGACACCCCGGCCCCCACAAGACTCTCCCAGCAATCCAGAACCACAGCTTCGGAAGCACACCATGCAAGAACTGATCGAACAACTCGAAAAGAAGCGCGCCCAGGCGCGACTCGGCGGCGGGCAGAAGCGCATCGACGCGCAGCACGCCAAGGGCAAGCTCACGGCGCGCGAGCGCATCGAGCTGCTGCTCGACGACGGCACGTTTGAAGAGTGGGACATGTTCGTCGAGCACCGCTCGGTCGACTTCGGCATGGCCGAGCAGAAGATCCCCGGCGACGGCGTGGTCACGGGCTACGGCATGATCAACGGCCGCCTCGTGTTCGTGTTCAGCCAGGACTTCACGGTCTTCGGCGGCGCGCTCAGCGAAGCCCACGCCGAGAAGATCTGCAAGGTGATGGACCAGGCCATGAAGGTCGGCGCACCGGTCATCGGCCTGAACGATTCGGGCGGCGCCCGCATCCAGGAAGGCGTGGCCTCGCTGGGTGGCTATGCCGACGTGTTCCAGCGCAACGTGATGGCCTCGGGCGTGGTGCCGCAGATCAGCATGATCATGGGCCCGTGCGCCGGCGGCGCCGTGTACTCGCCCGCCATGACCGACTTCATCTTCATGGTGAAAGACAGCAGCTACATGTTCGTCACCGGCCCCGAGGTGGTGAAGACCGTGACGCACGAGAGCGTGACGGCCGAAGAACTGGGCGGCGCCATCACCCACACCACGCGCAGCGGCGTGGCCGACATGGCGTTCGAGAACGACGTCGAGGCGCTGATGATGCTGCGCCGCCTGTACAACTACCTGCCGCTGAACAACCGCGAGAAGCCGCCGGTGCGCCTGGGCAACGACGGCCAGGGCGACCCGGCCGACCGGCCCGACTACTCGCTGGACACGCTGGTGCCCGACAACCCGAACAAGCCCTACGACATCAAGGAGCTGATCCTGAAGGTGGTGGACGACGGCGACTTCTTCGAGCTGCAGCCCGACTACGCGAAGAACATCGTGATCGGCTTCGCGCGCATGGAAGGCCAGACGGTCGGCATCGTGGCCAACCAGCCGCTGGTGCTGGCGGGCTGCCTGGACATCAAGAGCAGCATCAAGGCGGCGCGCTTCGTGCGCTTTTGCGATGCTTTCAACATCCCCGTCATCACCTTCGTCGACGTGCCCGGCTTCATGCCCGGCACCGGCCAGGAGTACGGCGGCATCATCAAGCACGGTGCCAAGCTGCTGTACGCGTATGCCGAGTGCACGGTGCCCAAGATCACCGTCATCACGCGCAAGGCCTACGGCGGTGCGTACGACGTGATGGCCTCCAAGCACCTGCGCGGCGACGTCAACCTGGCCTGGCCGCGCGCCGAGATCGCGGTGATGGGTGCCAAGGGCGCGGTGGAGATCATCTTCCGCGAAGACAAGAACGACCCCGAGAAGCTCGCGGCCCGCGAGGCCGAGTACAAGGCTCGCTTCGCCAACCCGTACGTGGCCGGCGCGCGCGGCTACATCGACGACGTGATCCTGCCGCACGAGACGCGCAAGCGCATCTGCCGCTCGCTCGTGATGCTGCGCGAGAAGAAGCTTGAGAACCCGTGGCGCAAGCACGGAAACATTCCGCTCTGAGCCGCACGGAGAAAGAAGAACATGTTCAAGAAGATCCTGATCGCCAACCGTGGCGAAATCGCCTGCCGCGTCATCCAGACCGCCAAGAAGATGGGCATCCTGACCGTCGCCGTCTACTCCGACGCCGACAAGGAAGCCCGCCACGTCGAGCTGGCCGACGAGGCCGTACACATCGGTGCCGCGCCCAGCCGTGAGAGCTATCTGCAGGCCGACCGCATCATCGCGGCCTGCAAGCAGACCGGAGCCGAGGCCGTGCACCCAGGCTACGGCTTCCTGTCGGAGAACGAAGCCTTTGCGCGCAAGGTCGAGGAAGAGGGCATTGCCTTCATCGGCCCGAAGCACTATTCGATCGCGGCCATGGGCGACAAGATCGCCTCGAAGAAGCTGGCGAACGAAGCCCAGGTCAACACCATTCCCGGCTGGAACGACGCCATCGAGACGGCCGAGCGCGCCGTCGAGATCGCCAAGGACATCGGCTACCCGGTGATGATCAAGGCCTCGGCCGGCGGCGGCGGCAAGGGCCTGCGCGTGGCCTTCAACGACAAGGAAGCCTTCGAGGGCTTCACCTCGTGCCGCAACGAGGCGCGCAATTCCTTCGGCGACGACCGCGTGTTCATCGAGAAGTTCGTCGAGGAGCCGCGCCACATCGAGATCCAGGTGCTGGGCGATTCGCACGGCAACGTGATCTACCTGAACGAGCGCGAGTGCTCCATCCAGCGCCGCCACCAGAAGGTGATCGAGGAGGCGCCGTCGCCCTTCATCACCGACGCCACGCGCAAGGCAATGGGCGAGCAGGCCGTGGCGCTGGCCAAGGCCGTGAAGTACCAGAGCGCAGGCACGGTGGAGTTCGTGGTCGGTAAGGACCAGAGCTTCTACTTCCTGGAGATGAACACGCGCCTGCAGGTGGAGCACCCGGTGACGGAGTGCATCACCGGCCTGGACCTGGTCGAGCTGATGATCCGCGTGGCGGCCGGCGAGAAGCTGCCGCTGGCGCAGGCCGACGTGAAGCGCGACGGCTGGGCCATCGAGTGCCGCATCAACGCCGAAGACCCGTTCCGCAACTTCCTGCCGTCGACGGGCCGCCTGGTGAAGTTCCAGCCGCCGGCCGAGAGCATGTTCGCGAGCGACGCCGGCCACCTGCACGGCGTGCGCGTGGACACCGGCGTGTACGACGGCGGCGAGATCCCGATGTACTACGACTCGATGATCGCCAAGCTCATCGTGCACGGCAAGGACCGCAACGAGGCGATCGCGCTCATGCGCGAGGCGCTCAACGGCTTCGTGATCCGCGGCATCAGCAGCAACATCCCGTTCCAGGCGGCGCTGCTCGCGCACCCGAAGTTCGTGGCCGGCGATTTCAACACCGGCTTCATCGCCGAGCACTACGGCAAGGGCTTCCATGCGGAAGACGTGCCGCATGCCGATCCGGCGTTCCTGGTAGCACTGGCCGCCTTCGTCAACCGCCGCTACCGCGCGCGCGCCTCGGGCATCAGCGGGCAGCTCGCGGGCCACGGCGTGAAGGTGGGCGAGCAGTTCGTGGTGGTCGAGCTGGGCCCCGAGGGCAAGCACGTGCACCACGCGGTGTCGGTGAGCGACTTCCAGGGCAAGACCGGCGCCAGCGCCGTCACGGTGGGCGACAAGCGCTACCAGATCGAGAGCGACTTCGCGCTGGGCGCGGTGCGCGTGCAGGGCGCGGCCAACGGCAAGCCCTTCACGGCGCAGGTGGAGCGCGGCGCGGGCAAGAACCCGCTGGCGCTGCGCGTGTCGCACGACGGCACGCAGATCGAGACCATGGTGCTGTCGCCGCTGGGCGCGCGCCTGCTCGAGCTGATGCCCTACAAGGCGCCGCCCGACCTGAGCAAGTTCCTGATGTCGCCGATGCCGGGCCTGCTGGTCGAGGTGTCGGTGCAGCCGGGGCAACAGGTTCAGGCCGGCGAGAAGCTGGCCGTGATCGAGGCCATGAAGATGGAAAACGTGCTGTTCGCCACGCAGGACGGCGTGGTGGGCAAGATCTCGGCGGCCAAGGGCGAATCGCTCGCCGTCGACCAAATCATTCTGGAGTTCAACTGATGGGTGCCAACGACCTGCAACAAGCGGCAATCACGCTGCACCGCCCGGCCAAGGCCGTGGCGACGCCCCAGGGCCCCTGGTCCGTGGAGGCCATCCAGGCGCTGCTAGACAAGCCTTTCATGGAGCTGCTGTTCGAGGCGCAGACCGTGCACCGCCGGCATTTCCCCGAGGGCGACATCGAGCTGGCCACGCTGCTGTCGGTGAAGACCGGCGGCTGCCCCGAGAACTGCGGCTACTGCCCGCAGTCGGCCGAGTTCGACACCGGCGTGAAGGCGCAAAAGCTCATGGAGGTCGACGAGGTGGTGCGCGCCGCGCAGGCCGCCAAGGACGCCGGCGCCACGCGCTTTTGCATGGGCGCCGCATGGCGCGCGCCCAAGGACCGCGACGTCGAGAAGGTGGCGGTGCTGGTCGAGGCCGTGAAGGGCCTGGGCCTGCAGACCTGCGCCACGCTGGGCATGCTGGAGCCGCACCACGCGCAGCAGCTCAAGGCCGCGGGCCTGGACTACTACAACCACAACCTGGACACCGCGCCCGAGTACTACACCGACGTGGTCGACACGCGCACCTACCAGGACCGCCTGGACACGCTGGCGGCCGTGCGCAGCGCCGGCATCAGCGTGTGCTGCGGCGGCATCGTGGGCATGGGCGAGCAGCCGGTGCACCGCGCCGGGCTGATCGCCCAGCTCGCGAACATGGACCCGTACCCGGAGTCGGTGCCGATCAACAGCCTGGTGCGTGTGCCCGGCACGCCGCTGGCCGACTCGGAGCCGGTCGATCCCTTCGACTTCGTGCGCATGATCGCCGTGGCGCGCATCACCATGCCGACCGCGCGCGTGCGCCTGTCGGCCGGCCGCCAGCAGATGGGCGAGGCGGTGCAGGCCCTGTGCTTCATGGCCGGCGCCAACTCGATCTTCTACGGCGACAAGCTGCTGGTCACCGGCAACCCCGACGTCGACGCCGACGTGCAGCTGCTGCGCAAGCTCGGCCTGCGCTCGCACCGCACGCAGGAGCAGGCGGAAGAAGGCGGCTGCGCATGACCACGCCGCGTCCCTTCAAGGTGCTGGGCATCCAGCAGATCGCCATCGGCGGCCCCGACAAGCTGCGGCTGCAGAAGCTGTGGGTCGACATGCTGGGGCTCGAGGTGACGGGCACCTTCCGCAGCGAGCGCGAGAACGTCGACGAAGACATCTGTTCGATGGGCAGCGGCCCGTTCAAGGTCGAGGTCGACCTGATGCAGCCGCTGGACCCCGAGAAGAAGCCGGCGGTGCACACCACGCCGCTGAACCACGTCGGCCTGTGGATCGACGACCTGCCCAAGGCCGTCGAATGGCTCACGGCGCAGGGCGTGCGCTTTGCGCCGGGCGGCATCCGCAAGGGCGCGGCCGGTTTCGACATCTGCTTTTTGCACCCGAAGGCCAACGACGAGTTCCCGATTTCGGGCGAGGGCGTGCTGGTCGAGATGGTGCAGGCGCCGCCCGAGGTGGTGACGGCCTTCAACGCGCTCGCCGCTACGCGCTGAGCGCCTTGCGCACCGGCGGCTTCACGTCGGCGCGCTGCGGCGGCAGCATCGGCTGGTGCTCGCGCGCCGGGTTCAGGATGATCGAGGTCGCGGTCTCGGTCAGGATGCAGAACTTGGCGAGCACCGCATCGAGGTGCGGCACGTCGATCACCGCGATCTCGAGGATCCAGCTGTCCTCGCCGGTCACGTTGTAGGCATTGACGCACTCGGGCGTCTCCTGCACCAGCTTCACCACGAGGTCGTAGTCGGCCCGCCCGACGCGGATGATCCCGCGAATGCCGTAGCCCAGCCGCGTGAGGTTCACGGTGGCGCGGTAGCCGGTGATGACGCCGGCGGCTTCCAGCTTTTTCACGCGCTCGGTCACGGCCGGCTGGCTCAGGTGCACGCGGCGGCCCAGCTCGGCCATGCTCAGGCGGGCGTCGGCCTGCAGTTCGGCCAGGATGCGGGTGTCGTGGGCGTCCAGCGTGGGGGTCAAGGTGAAGTCCATGGAAGTCCTTTAATTCGACGGTGCGGTGCGAGCAGAACCATGAAATTCGCATGGCTGCCGAGCCATGGCTTTCATACCATGACGGGCATCCGATACCAAGAAGAGACACCCTCGATATGTCGACACTCGCCACGCCCGCGCAGGCCGCGCCTGCCGCTTCCTCCTCGCGCCCCCGGCTGACGCCGCTGCTGTGGCTGTGCCTGGCCGCCACCTGGGTGGTCTGGGGCTCGACCTACCTGGCCATCAAGTACGCGCTCATCAGCTTTCCGCCGTTCCTGCAGATGGGCTCGCGCTTCCTGGTCGCGGGCGTGCTGCTGGCGGCGTGGATGCGCTGGCGCGGCACGCCCTGGCCGACGCGCCTCCAATGGCGCAATGCGCTGGTCGTTGGCGCGCTGATGCTCGGCGGTGGCATGGGCGGCACGGCGCTGGCCGAGGTGTCGATCGGCTCGGGGCTGGTGGTGGCGTTCATTGCCGTCATTCCGTTGCTGATTGCGCTGTTGAACCTGATCTGGGGCGTGAAGCCGGCCCGGCTCGAAGCGGCCGGCATTGCGCTCGGGCTCGTCGGCGTGCTGATGCTCACGCAGGGCAGCGGCTTCAAGGCTTCGCCCGAGGGGTTGGTGGCGATCTGCGTGGCCTGCGTGTGCTGGTCGCTCGGCAGTGTGCTGAGCCAGCGCAAGCTGCCACTGGCGCCCGGCGCGATGGGCTTTGCGAGCGAGATGCTGTGCGGCGGTGTGGTGCTGATGGTGCTGGCCGCGGTGTCGGGCGAAACGATGAGTTGGCCGCCGCAGCCGGTGGCGCTGGGGGCGTGGGTCTACCTCGTGGTGTTCGGCTCGCTGATCGCGTTCAATGCCTACATGGTGCTGCTCGCGCAGGCGCCGGCCGGGCTGGCGGCGAGCTACACCTTCGTCAACCCGGTGATCGCGATGCTGCTGGGCGTGTGGATCGCCCACGAGACGGTCACGCGCTTCGAGTGGTACGCCGTGGGCGTCGTGCTGGCGGGCGTGCTGCTGTTGCTGTTCAAGCGCCCGCAGAAGGGCTGAGTTCGACGAGGCTCAGGCCGGTCGGCGCCAGAAGGCGAGGGTGGCGGCCAGCAGCCACATGCCGACCGCGCAGCTGCGGTTGAGCACCTTGAGGCCGCGGCGCGAGAGCCAGCGCACGGCTTGCGTGCCGGCGCCGGCATAGGCCAGCATCACGCAGGTGTCGAGCACCACGAAGATCGCGCCCAGCACCAGGTACTGCATGCCCTGGGGCTTGGCGGTGTCGATGAACTGGGGCAGGAAGGCGGCGAAGAACAGCACCGTCTTCGGGTTGGACAGCGCCACCATCAGGCTGCGCATGAGGGCGATGCGCCCATGCGGACGGACCTCGATGGCCGACTTGGCCAGCGCCGTGCCCAGGTCGGTCGCTTCGCTGCGCCACAGCTTGATGCCGAGCCACACCAGGTAGGCCACGCCCGCGACGCGGATCGCGTTGAAGAGCCATTCCGAGGCCGCGAGCAGCGAGCCCAGCCCGAGCGCCACGACCGCGATCAGCGAGACGCTGCCCAGCGACGCGCCCGCGATGCCCCAGCTGGCGCGGCGCATGCCGCCGTCGATGCCGTTGGACAGCGCCAGCAGCATGGTCGGGCCGGGAATCACCGCCAGGGCGAGCGAGGCGACGGCATAGATCAGCAGGGTGTCGAGGGTCATGGTTTCGCTGCTCCTTGGCGCTGTTCGGCGGCGGCGCGGGCACGCGCCAGGGCGGCTTCGACGATGGAGCGCTTGCGCGTGTCGGCGGCCTGCGGTTCGGCGGCGGCAGGCGCGGGTTCGGCCTCACGCTTCGCGGTCTCGCGATGTTGGGCGTGCAGCTTGTAGCGCTGCAATGCGGCCTCGGCCTGTGCCTGCGACCACGCCTGCCAGCCGCTGCGGCCGGGTGTTTCAACCTCGAGCGAGATGCAATCGACCGGGCACACCGGAATGCACAGCTCGCAGCCCGTGCAGTGCGCCTCGATCACCGTGTGCATGCGCTTGTGGATGCCGATGATCGCGTCGGTCGGGCAGGCGTCGAGGCACAGCGTGCAGCCGATGCACCAAGCTTCGTCGATGACCGCCATGGCGCGCGGGCCTTCGGTGCCGAACTGCGGGTCGAGCGGCAGCGCGGGGCGGCCGGTGAGCAGCGCGAGGCGCTCGATGCCTTCGGCGCCGCCCGGCGGGCACTGGTTGATGCCGGCCTCGCCGTCGGCGATGGCCTGCGCATAACCCGCGCAATCGGGGTAGCCGCACCGTGTGCACTGCGTTTGAGGCAGTGCGTCGTTGATGCGTGCGGCCAGCCCGTTCACGGTGGGTGATGCGCGCGGCTCAGCGCGCGGCGCTGGCGCGGGGCTTCTTTGCCGCTGCGGCCGGCTTCTTGGCAGCCGGCGCGGCTTTCACGGCGACGGCCTTCTTGGCGGCGACCGGCGTCTTGCGGGCCGCGGCGGTGGCCACGGCCTTCAGCTTCTGGCCGGGCTTGATGCGGTCTTCGGCCGGCAGCTCTTCGCGCGCGCCGGCGCGGCGCTGGGGCTCGTCGCTGGCGGCGATGAAGTTGCGCACCTTCGGGTAGACCAGATCGCGCCAGCGGCGGCCGCTGAAGATGCCGTAGTGGCCCGCGCCCTTGACCTCGTAGTGCTCGCGCTTGCCGTCGGCGATGCCGGTGCACAGGCTGTGCGCGGCCTGGGTCTGGCCCGAGCCGGAGATGTCGTCGAGCTCGCCTTCGACGGTGAGCAGGGCGGTGGCGTGGATGTCCTGCGGACGCACGCGCTCCACCTGGCCGGCGGGGCTCTTCACGTCCCAGGTGCCGTTGACCAGGTCGAAGTCCTGGAACACGGTGCGGATGGTCTCCAGGTAGTAGTCCGCGTCCATGTCGAGCACGGCGTTGTACTCGTCGTAGAACTTGCGGTGGGCTTCGGCGCTGGCGTCGTCACCCTTGATCAGGTCCTTGAAGTAGTCGTAGTGGCTGCTGGCGTGGCGGTCGGGGTTCATGGCCACGAAGCCCGTGTGCTGCAGGAAGCCCGGGTAGACCTTGCGGCCCGCGCCAGGGAAGCCTTGTGGCACGCGGTAGATCACGTTGTTCTCGAACCACTCGAAGCTCTTGTTGGTCGCGAGGTTGTTCACGGCCGTGGGCGATTTGCGCGCGTCGATCGGGCCGCCCATCATGGTCATCGTGAGGGGCAGCGGCTCGCCGCGGCTGGCCATGAGCGACACGGCAGCCAGCACCGGCACGGTGGGCTGGCACACGCTCACCACGTGGCAGTTGCCGTACTCGGCCTGCAGGCGGCGGATGAACTCCTGCACGTAGTTGATGTAGTCGTCCAGGTGGAACTCGCCGTCGGACAGCGGCACCAGGCGCGCGTTCTTCCAGTCGGTGATGTAGACCTTGTGGTCCTGCAGCATGGTGCGCACGGTGTCGCGCAGCAGCGTGGCGTAGTGGCCCGACAGCGGCGCCACGATCAGCACCACGGGCTGGCTCTTGAGCGTCTTGAGGATGTGCGGTTCGTCGGTGAAGCGCTTGAAGCGGCGCAGTTCGCAGAAGGGCTTGTCGAGCTCGACGGCCTCCTGGATCACGACCTCTTCGCCGTCGACCTTGACGGACTTGATGTTGAACTCGGGCTTCTCGTAGTCCTTGCCCAGCCGGTACAGCAGGTCATAGCCGGCGGCCATGCGCTGTGCCATCGGCAGTTGGCTCCAGACGGCGCCGGGACCGTAGAGCTTGGAGGCGGCCTGGGCGAAGTCCGAGAAGGGCTCCATCAGGGAACGCTGGGCTTCGTAGAGTTGATAGAGCATCGCGGGTCTTTGAGTGGATGTTGCAGTGCAATATATCAGTGCATTTGCCGCGGCGCAGGGGGCCGAACCCTAGCCCGAAGCGGGCTGGATTCGGCTTCTGTGGCCGAATGTGAACGAATCGTCAAAAAGTCGATTCACTCACACCCGGTTGTCACCTAGATGACCTTCGCAATCGACGCGCAGACGTAGTCGATGTTCTTGCTGTTGAGCGCGGCGACGCACATGCGGCCGGTGTCGGTGCCGTACACGCCGAACTCGTTGCGCAGGCGCACCATCTGGTCCTTGGTCAGGCCCGAGTAGCTGAACATGCCGATCTGGGTGGTGATGAAGCTCATGTCTTCCTTCACCCCGGCGGCCTTCAGGCCGTCGACCAGCTTCTGGCGCATGGCCTTGATGCGCACGCGCATCTCGCCCAGTTCCTTTTCCCACAGGGCGCGCAGCTCGGGGGTGCCCAGCACCGCGGCCACCACGGCGCCGCCGTGAATCGGCGGGTTGCTGTAGTTGGTGCGGATGGCGATCTTGAGTTGCGACAGCACGCGGCCGGCTTCTTCCTTGTTCTCGCACAGCACCGACAGGGCGCCGACGCGCTCGCCGTACAGGCTGAAGCTCTTGGAGAACGAGGTCGAGACGAAGAAGGTCAGGCCGGCGTCGACGAACTTGGCGACAGCCGCGCCGTCTTCCTTCAGGCCGTAGCCGAAGCCTTGGTAGGCCATGTCGAGGAAGGGCACGAGGCCCTTGGCCTTGACGGCCGCAACGACCTGGTCCCATTGCTCGGGCGTGATGTCGTAGCCGGTCGGGTTGTGGCAGCAGGCGTGCAGCACGACGATGGTGCCGGCCGGTGCCGCGTTCAGGGCGGCCAGCATGCCGTCGAAGTTGATGCCGCGCTGGGCGGCGTCGTAGTAGGGGTAGCTCTCGACCGTGAAGCCGGCGTTGGTGAACAGCGCACGGTGGTTTTCCCAGCTTGGGTCGCTGATCAGCACGGTGGCGTTGGGGTTGAGCTTCTTCAGGAAGTCGGCGCCGACCTTCAGGCCGCCGGTGCCGCCGATGGCCTGGATGGTGGCCACACGGCCCGAGGTGACGGGTTCGCTGTCGGTGCCGAAGACCAGGCCCTTGACGGCGTTGTCGTAGGCCACGATGCCGTCGATCGGCAGGTAGCCGCGGGCCGAGGGGGCCTTCATCATGTTCTGCTCTGCGGCCTGCACGCACTGCAGCAGGGGCAGCTTGCCGTTGTCGTCGTAATACACGCCGACGCCGAGATTGACCTTGTTGGGGTTGGTGTCGGCTGCAAATTGCTCGTTGAGGCCGAGGATCGGGTCGCGCGGCGCCATTTCGACCGCGGTGAACATAGACATGGAAAGGTCCTTTGGGATGAAAGCTTCGCTGGCAACCGGAGGAGGCTTTATCCTTTCCGGTTGCCTTGAATTTTACCGGCGCCACGCCACCTGTCGGGAACAGCCATGCCAGAGAACACCGAAGCCATAGCAGACCTGAAGAAACTCGACCCCATCGGGCCGGCGAAGCAGGGCGAATTCATCCGCTACCCGGATTCGCCGTTCGAGCTGTTCCAGCCCTATCCGCCGGCGGGCGACCAGCCCGCGGCCATCGACGGCCTGGTGGCCGGGGTGCTCGACGGCGAGGTGTTCCAGACCCTGCTGGGCGTGACCGGTTCGGGCAAGACCTTCACCATGGCCAACGTGATCGCCCGGCTGGGGCGCCCGGCCATCGTGTTCGCGCCCAACAAGACACTGGCGGCGCAGCTGTACAGCGAATTCCGCGAGTTCTTCCCGAAGAACGCCGTCGAGTACTTCGTGAGCTACTACGACTACTACCAGCCCGAGGCCTACGTGCCGCAGCGCGACCTGTTCATCGAGAAGGACTCCTCGATCAACGAGCACATCGAGCAGATGCGGCTGTCGGCCACCAAGAGCGTGCTGGAGCGGCGCGACACGGTCATCGTGGCCACGGTGAGCGCCATCTACGGCATCGGCACGCCCGAGGACTACATGGAGATGCGGCTGATTGCCCGCGTGGGCGACAAGGTCGGCCAGCGCGACCTGATCTCGCGGCTCATCCGCATGCAGTACACGCGCAACGAGCAGGACTTTGCGCGCGGCACGTTCCGCGTGCGCGGCGACACCATCGACGTGTTCCCGGCCGAGCACAGCGAGCTGGCGATCCGCTTCGAGCTGTTCGACGACGAGATCGAGTCGCTGCAGCTGTTCGACCCGCTCACCGGACGCATCCGCCAGAAGGTGCCGCGCTTCACGGTGTACCCGTCGAGCCACTACGTGACGCCGCGCGACAAGGTGCTGGCGGCGGTCGAAACCATCAAGATCGAGCTGGCCGGCCGGCTCAAGGAGCTGACCGGCTCGGGCAAGCTGGTCGAGGCGCAGCGGCTGGAGCAGCGCACGCGCTTCGACCTGGAAATGCTGGCCGAGATCGGCCACTGCAAGGGCATCGAGAACTACACGCGGCACCTTTCGGGCGCGGAGCCCGGCGACCCGCCGGCCACGCTCACCGACTACATGCCGAAGGACTCGCTGATGTTCCTCGACGAGAGCCATCAGATGATGGGGCAGCTCAGTGCCATGTACAACGGCGACCGGGCGCGCAAGGTCACGCTGGTCGAGTACGGCTTTCGCTTGCCCAGCGCGCTGGACAACCGGCCGCTCAAGCTCGAGGAGTTCGAAAAGCGGGTGCGCCAGTGCATCTTCGTGTCGGCCACGCCGGCGCAGTACGAAAAGGACCACGCCGGCAACGTCGTCGAGCAGCTGGTGCGGCCGACCGGGCTGATCGACCCCGAGGTCGAGGTGCGTCCCGCCACGCACCAGGTCGACGACGTGCTGGGTGAGATCCGCATCCGCGTCGACAAGAACGAGCGCGTGCTGATCACCACGCTGACCAAGCGCATGGCCGAGCAGCTCACCGACTACCTGGGCGACAACGGCGTGAAGGTGCGCTACCTGCACAGCGACGTCGACACGGTCGAGCGGGTCGAGATCCTGCGCGACCTGCGCCTGGGCACCTTCGACGTGCTGGTGGGCATCAACCTGTTGCGCGAGGGGCTGGACATTCCCGAGGTGTCGCTGGTGGCGATCCTCGATGCCGACAAGGAAGGCTTCCTGCGCGCGGAGCGTTCGCTGATCCAGACCATCGGCCGCGCGGCGCGCAACCTGAACGGCAAGGCCATTCTTTATGCCGACCGGATGACCGAGTCGATGAAGAAGGCCATGGGCGAGACCGAGCGCCGCCGCAACCGGCAGATCGCCCACAACGAGGCGAACGGCATCACGCCGCGCAGCATCGTGAAGCAGGTGCGCGACCTGATCGACGGCGTCTACAGCGAGAAGACCGGCAAGGAAATGGCCAAGCTCGACCTGGAACGCGCCAAGGTCGAGGACATGAGCGAGAAGGACATCGCCCGGGAAATCAAGCGGCTCGAAAAGCAGATGCTGGAGCACGCCCGCAACCTCGAGTTCGAAAAGGCGGCCCGGGTGCGCGACCAGCTGGCGCTGCTGCGCGAGCAGGCGTTCGGGGCGTCGGGCGGCGACAACATCGCCGGTTTGGCGTCCTGATTCCAGCTAGGCCATAAGTTCGCTTTGTTCAAGCGAACCGCGCTGGGGTTTACCCGAGCAGATATCAGGGGCTTCTGCTATACTTGACCGAAATACTCAACAACAAAGAACTTCGCGATGAAGGACCGACTCCTACCGGCTGGTTCACCAGCGTCGGGGTCGGGCAGGGCGGAGACGAAGTCACCGCGGCCCAAGGCTGTGGTGTCATTTCAACGGTAAGCACTTGAAGGAGCTTGCGATGCGTCTCACTACCAAAGGCCGTTTTGCGGTCACAGCAATGATCGATCTGGCGTTGCGTCAGAACACCGGTCCGGTCACGCTGGCTGCGATCAGCCAGCGGCAGCAGATTTCGTTGTCGTACCTCGAACAGCTGTTCGGCAAACTGCGCCGCCACGAGCTGGTCGAGTCGACCCGCGGCCCCGGCGGCGGCTACAGCCTCGGACGCAAGGCGGCGGACATCACGGTCGCCGACATCATCGTGTCCGTCGACGAGCCGATCGATGCCACGCAGTGCGGCGGCAAGGAAAACTGCCTCGGTGAGCAGGGTCGCTGCATGACGCACGAGCTCTGGGCCTCGCTGAACCAGCGCATGGTCGAGTTCCTCGACTCCGTCACGCTGCAGAAGCTGGTCGACGACCAGATCGCCAAGGGCGTGCAGATCGAGAACAAGCCGGTCGTCAAGCGCGCCATCTCGGCCCAGCCGGTGGTCAAGCCCATCCGCGTGAACGCACCGAATTCGGTCTTCGCCCTCGGCAACGTCTTCGCGAAGTCCTGACCCCGATGAGTCCGGCGATGCCTGCGGGCATCGCCCTGAGTTTGCCCTGATCCCAGAACACAACCCCCCACGCCAGCCCGAGCCAGCCATGGACGTCACTCCTCATTTTCCGATCTATCTCGATTACGGCGCCACCACGCCGGTCGACCCGCGTGTGGTCGACGCCATGATTCCCTGGTTGCGCGAACACTTCGGCAACCCGGCATCGCGCAGCCACGCCTGGGGCTGGGAAGCCGAAGAAGCGGTCGAGAAGGCGCGCGGCCAGGTGGCCGACCTGATCAACGCCGACCCGCGTGAGATCGTCTGGTCGTCGGGCGCCACCGAGTCGATCAACTTGGCGCTCAAGGGCGCGGCCCACTTCTACAAGGGCAAGGGCAAGCACCTGATCACCCTGAAGACCGAGCACAAGGCTGTGCTCGACACCATGCGCGAACTCGAGCGCCAGGGCTTCGAAGTGACCTACCTCGACGTCGAGGAAAACGGCCTCGTCGATCTCGAGAAGTTCAAGGCGGCCATCCGCCCCGACACCATCCTGGCCAGCGTGCTGTTCGTGAACAACGAAATCGGCGTGATCCAGGACGTGGTCGCGCTGGGCAACGCCTGCCGCGAAAAGGGCGTGATCTTCCACGTCGACTCGGCCCAGGCCACCGGCAAGATCGACATCGACATCACGAAGCTGCCCATCGACCTGATGAGCCTGGCTTCGCACAAGACCTATGGCCCCAAGGGCATCGGCGCGCTGTACGTGCGCCGCAAGCCGCGCATCCGCCTCGAAGCGCAGATGCACGGCGGTGGCCATGAGCGCGGCATGCGCTCGGGCACGCTGCCCACGCACCAGATCGTCGGCATGGGCGAGGCCTACCGCATCGCCAAGCTCGAGATGAAGGACGACATCGCCCATGCGGCGCGCCTGCAGAAGCGCCTGCTCGACGGCCTGAAGGATGTCGAACAGGTCTTCATCAACGGCGACCTCGAGCGCCGCGTGCCGCACAACCTGAACATGAGCTTCAACTACGTCGAAGGCGAGTCGCTGATCATGGGCATCAAGGGCCTGGCGGTGTCGTCGGGTTCGGCCTGCACCTCGGCCAGCCTGGAGCCCAGCTATGTGCTGCGCGCCCTGGGCCGCAGCGACGAGCTGGCCCACAGCAGCCTGCGCATGACCATCGGCCGTTTCACGACCGAAGAAGAAATCGACTACGCCATCTCGACCATCAAGCACAACGTCGCCAAGCTGCGCGAGCTGAGCCCCCTGTGGGAGATGTTCCAGGACGGCGTCGACATCAGCACGATCCAGTGGTCGGCCCACTGACCCAGGCCAGCCCAAGGCTCCACGATTGAACAAAGTTTGAGAGGTACACCATGGCATATTCTTCCAAGGTCATCGACCACTACGAAAATCCCCGCAACGTCGGTTCCTTCGAAAAGGGCGACGACTCGGTAGGCACCGGCATGGTCGGCGCCCCGGCTTGCGGCGACGTGATGAAGCTGCAGATCAAGGTCAACCCCGAAACCGGCGTGATCGAAGACGCGCGCTTCAAGACCTACGGCTGCGGCTCGGCCATCGCTTCCTCGTCGCTCGTGACCGAATGGGTCAAGGGCAAGACGCTCGACGAAGCGGCGGCCCTCAAGAACGCGCAAATTGCCGAAGAACTGGCGCTGCCGCCGGTCAAGATCCACTGCTCGATCCTCGCGGAAGACGCCATCAAGGCGGCCGTGAGCGACTACAAGGCCAAGCACGGCGCCAAGACCCCCGAGTCGACCGCCGAAGCTGCTGTTCACTGAGATGGCCGTCACGCTGACCGAAGCCGCTGCGCGCCACGTCACCCGCTACCTCGGAAAACGGGGCAAGGGCGTGGGCGTGCGGCTGGGCGTGAAGACCACCGGCTGCTCGGGCCTGGCCTACAAGCTCGAGTACGTCGACGAGTTCACGCCTGAAGACGTGGTGTTCGAAGACCATGGCGTGAAGGTGCTGGTCGACCCGAAGAGCCTGGCCTACATCGACGGCACGCAGCTCGACTTCGTGCGCGAAGGCCTGAACGAGGGCTTCAAGTTCATCAACCCGAACGAACGTGATCGCTGCGGCTGCGGCGAAAGTTTTCGCATCTGATGCGTCGTCGCTGACCGCGACCACAGCCGCCACCATGTCATGTGCTGGCGGTTTTTTCTTGCCATGAACCTCAACGACACCGACTTCCAACTGTTCGCCGTCCCGGCGACCTTCGCGCAGGACCGCGCCGTGCTCGACGCGCGCTGGAAGGAACTGCAGCGCGAGGCGCACCCGGACCGCTTCGCCGCGCAGGGCGCCGCGGCGCAGCGCGTGGCCATGCAGTGGTCGGTGCGCATCAACGAGGCCTACCAGCGGTTGAAAGACCCGATCCGCCGCGCGAGCTACATCTGCGAACTCAACGGCGCGCCGCTGAATGCCGAGAACAACACGGCGATGCCCGGCGCCTTTCTGATGCAGCAGATGGAATGGCGCGAAGCGCTCGACGACGCCCGCGACATCGCCGCCGTCGAGGTGCTGCAGGAGGACGTCGAAACCACGCGCGCCCGCGCACTCTCGTCACTCGACTGGCTGATCGACGAGAAGGGTGACTACCCCGGTGCCGTTCAGCAAGTGAGAGCCCTCATGTTCATTGAGCGCTTCGGCGAGGACGTCGAGAAAAAACTCGATCAGTTGGGACAATAAGCCCTTATGGCTCTTCTTCAGATTTCCGAACCCGGCCAGGCGCCTGACCCGCACCAGCGCCGCATCGCCGTGGGCATCGACTTGGGCACCACGCATTCGCTGGTGGCCTCGGTGCGCAACGGCGTGGCCGAATGCCTGCCCGACGACCAGGGCCGCGTGCTGCTGCCCTCGGCCGTGCGCTACCTGGACGGCGATCGCCGCCAGATCGGCTTCGACGCCGTGGCCGCGCGCGCGCAGGACCCCGCCAACACCATCACCTCGGTCAAGCGGCTCATGGGCCGCGGCCTGGCCGACATTGCGAACCGCGACGCCATGTCGTACCGCATCGGCGGCGACGACGGCGGCATGGTCAAGGTGCAGACCTCGGCCGGCGAGAAGTCGCCCGTCGAGATCAGCGCCGAGATCCTGGCCACGCTGCGCTACCGCGCCGAAGACACCTTCGACGACGAGCTCTACGGCGCCGTCATCACCGTGCCGGCCTACTTCGACGAAGGCCAGCGCCAGGCGACCAAGGACGCGGCGCAGCTCGCGGGCCTGAACGTGCTGCGTCTCATCAGCGAGCCGACCGCCGCAGCCATCGCCTACGGCCTGGACAACGCGAGCGAAGGCGTCTATGCGGTCTATGACCTGGGCGGCGGCACCTTCGACATCTCGATCCTGCGGCTCACGCAAGGCGTGTTCGAAGTGATCGCCACGGGTGGCGACTCGGCCCTCGGCGGCGACGACTACGACCACGCGATCGCCGACTTCGTGCTCGCGCAGACCGGCCGTCAGGCCGGCAGCGACAACGACCGCGCCGCACTGCTCGTGGCCGCGCGCGCCGCCAAGGAAGCGCTGACCGATGCCGAGTCGACCCTCTTCAGCGCCGCGCTGGCGGGCGGCAATGCCGAGTTCACGCTGACGCGCGCGCAGTTCTTCGCCGCCACGCAGGCGCTCACCGACCGCACCCTCGCGGCCGTGCGCAAGGCACTGCGCGACGCCAAGCTCAAGCCTGAAGAGCTGCAGGGCATCGTGCTCGTCGGCGGCTCCACGCGCATGCCGCAGATCCGCAGAGCGGTGGCCGCCTATTTCGGGCGCGAGCCGCTGATCAACCTGAACCCCGATGAGGTCGTGGCGCTCGGCGCCGCCATCCAGGCCAACCAGCTGGCCGGCAACAACGGCGCGGGCGAACTGCTGCTGCTCGACGTGATCCCGCTGTCGCTCGGCATCGAGACCATGGGCGGCCTGGTCGAGCGCATCGTGCCGCGCAACCAGACCATCCCCACCGCGATGGCGCAGGACTTCACGACCTACCAGGACGGCCAGACCGCGTTGGCGCTGCATGTGGTGCAGGGCGAGCGCGACCTCGTGTCCGACTGCCGCAGCCTCGCGCGCTTCACGCTGCGCGGCATCCCGCCGATGGCGGCCGGCGCGGCGCGCATCCGCGTGACCTTCACTGTTGACGCCGACGGCCTGCTGAGCGTGAGCGCCAAGGAGCAGGGCAGCGGCGTCGAGGCCAGCGTGGCGGTCAAGCCGTCGTACGGCCTGTCGGACGACCAGATCGCGACCATGCTGCAGGAGAGCTTCTCCACCGCCCAGCAGGACATGCAGGCCCGTGCGCTGGTGGAGTCGCGCGTCGATGCCGACCGCATGCTGCTGGCCACGCAGAGCGCGCTCGATGCCGACGGCGACCTGCTGAGCGCCGAAGAGCGCGCCGCCATCGACGCCTCGATGGCGCGGCTGCGCGACGTTGCCAAGAGCAGCAACGAAGCTGCCGCGATCGAAGCCGCCACGAAGGCGCTGGCCAACGACACCGAAGCCTTCGCCGCCCAGCGCATGAACGCGGGCATTGCACGCGCGCTCGCGGGCCGCAAGGTCGAATCCCTGTAGACAGAACAATTTCATGCCCACGATCAAGATCTACCCGCATCCCGAGTACTGCCCGCAAGGCGCCGAGATCACCGCGCCCGCCGGCACCTCGATCTGCGAGGCGCTGCTCGACAACGACATCAACATCGAGCACGCCTGCGAGATGAGCTGCGCCTGCACCACCTGCCACGTGATCGTGCGCGCGGGCTTCGACTCGCTGAACGAAGCGGAAGAGGGCGAAGAAGATTTGCTCGACCGCGCCTGGGGCCTGGAGCCGCAATCGCGCCTGAGTTGCCAGTCGATCCTGGCGCAGGAAAATGTGACGATCGAGATTCCCAAGTACTCGATCAACCACGCCAAGGAAAACCACTGATGTCGCGCCAGATCGTTCTCGATACCGAAACCACCGGGCTCTCTGCGGAGAACGGCGACCGCATCATCGAGCTGGGCTGCGTGGAGCTGTTCGCGCGCAAGCTCACCGGCAACGACCTGCACATCTACTTCAACCCGGAGCGCGAGAGCCACGAGGACGCGCTCAAGGTCCACGGCCTGACCACCGACTTCCTGCGCGACAAGCCGAAGTTCGCCACGCTGGGCAAGGACATCATCGAGTACCTGCGCGACGCCGAGCTCATCATTCACAACGCGGCCTTCGACGTCGGCTTTCTCAACAAGGAATTCGAGCGCGCCGGCCTGCCGCCGCTCAAGACCTTCGTGAGCGAAGTGACCGACACGCTGGCCATGGCCAAGCTGGTCTATCCCGGCAAGCGCAATTCGCTCGACGCGCTGTGCGACCGCTTCGGTGTCGACCGCTCGAACCGCACCTTCCACGGCGCCAAGCTCGACGCGCAGCTGCTCGCCGACGTCTACATCAACCTCACGCGCGGGCAGGACGCCCTGCTGATCGACGTGGCCTCGAACGAGCCCGCGCAGGGCACGACGGTCGTGGCCATCGACCTGAGCCAGTTCGAGCTGCCGGTGATCGCGGCGGCAGAGCACGAACTCACCGCGCACGAGGCCGTGTTGTCGCAACTCGACAAATCCAGCGGCGGAAAAACTTTATTTCGCCAAAACGGCTGAAAAGCTATGGCATAATCTGAGGCTTCGCACAACGCGATACGTGTTCAAGACACTGAACTCAAAAGCAGTGTCTCAGGGCGGTTAGCTCAGGGGTAGAGCACAGCATTCACACTGCTGGGGTCGGAGGTTCGAAGCCTCCACCGCCCACCATTTCAGACCTACGACAGACGGCACCATCAGGTGCCGTTTTCGTTTCAGGCGGCACCTTCGGGTGCCGTTTTTGTGGGTCCCGCACAAATCCCGATGCCATTCGGGACGGGTCTGCCGCGCTCAGAAGGAGCGGCCTTCGCGGTTGCGCCGCAGGTCGGCCTCCACCATCATCGCGCACAGCTCCTCCAGCGTCGTCCGGGGCTCCCAGCCCAGCGTCTTCCTGGCATGCGACGCATCGCCGATGAGCAGTTCCACCTCCGCCGGGCGATAGAACTTCGGGTCGATCCTCACCAGAACCTTGCCGCTCTCGCGGTCGATGGCGACCTCTTCCTGCGCCGTCCCTTCGAAGCGGAGCTCGTAGCCCGCGGCCCTGAACGCCATGTCGACGAAATCCCGCACGGTTTCCGTGCGGTTGGTGGCGAGCACGTAGTTGTCCGGCTTGTCGGCCTGCAGCATGCGCCACATGCCATCGACGTATTCCTTCGCATAGCCCCAGTCGCGCTTGGCGTCCATGTTGCCCAGCGTGAGCACATCGAGCTTGCCGAGCCTGATCTTGGCCGCCGCGTCGGTGACCTTGCGCGTCACGAATTCGCGGCCGCGCAACGGGCTCTCGTGGTTGAAGAGGATGCCGCAGCAAGCGAAGATCCCGTAGCTCTCGCGGTAGTTCATCGTCATCCAGTGGGCGAAGAGCTTGGAGACGCCGTACGGGCTGCGGGGATAGAAGGGCGTGTCTTCCTTCTGCGGAATGGCCTGGACGTTGCCGAACATCTCCGACGTCGAGGCTTGGTAGTACCGGATCCCGCGGTCCGTCAGGCGGATCGCGTCGAGCAGGTGGAGGGTGCCCAGTCCGTTGATGTTCGTGGTGGTTTCGGGCTGGTTGAAGCTCGCGCCCACGTAGCTCTGCGCCGCCAGGTTGTAGACCTCGTCGGGCTGCGCATCGCGAATGAGCGTGATCGAACTGCCCAGGTCCGTCAGGTCGTACTCCACCAGATGAAGCTCCGGATGGTCCTGGATGCCGAGCGACTCGATGCGCCAGAAGTTCACCGAACTGGTTCGGCGGAAGGTTCCGTAGACGGTGTAGCCCTTGCCCAGCAGCAGCTCGGCCAGGTACGCCCCGTCCTGTCCGGTAATGCCAGTGACGACAGCACGTTTTTTCATGGCTTCAATGAGGTGAGAGGAAGGGAAGGGACGGGTCAGGCCGGCGCATCGACGCCGCGTTCGGCCGCGGGCTGCAGGGCCGCTTGCAGCGCGAGCGCCTCGCGCTTCTCGGCCGCGGGGCAGCGGCCGTAGGTGTCGTCGAAGCGCACGATGTCGTCTTCGCCGAGGTAGCTGCCGGTCTGCACCTCGATCACTTCCAGCATCGTCTTGCCGGGGTTCTCCAGCCGGTGGATGGTGCCCGAGGGCAGGTAGATCGACTCGTTCTCGCGCACCAGCAGGACCTCACCGCCGCGCGTGGCCTTGGCCGTGCCCTTGACGACGATCCAGTGCTCGGCGCGGTGGTGGTGCATCTGCAGCGACAGCTTGCCGCCGGGCTTGACGGTCAGGTGCTTCACCTGGAAGCGCTCGCCGGTGTCGATGCTGTCGTAGGCGCCCCAGGGCCGCACCACGCGGCGATGCTCGGTGGCCTCGACCGTGCCCTCGCGCGCCAGCATGCGCACCACCTCGGCCACCTGTTCGGCGCAGTCCGCGCCCGCGACCAGCACCGCGTCCGGCGTGTCCACGATGATCAGGTCCTCGGTGCCGAGCGCCACCACGGGCCGGTGCGGCGCATGCACGAAGGTGTTGCGCGAGTTCAGCACGCTGCCCGCGCCGCTCACGCGGTTGCCCGCCTCGTCGGCGGGGTGCAGCTGGGCCACGGCGTTCCAGCTGCCCACGTCGCTCCAGGCGCCCTCGAAGCGCACCACCGCGACGTCGGCGTGCTTTTCGAGCACCGCGTAATCGATGCTGTCGCTGCGGCAGCCTTCGAAGGTTTCGCGGTCCAGCCGCACGAAGCTGCCGTCGACCGACACCGCGGCGGTCGCGCGTTCGCAGGTGGCGAGGATGTCGGGCGCATGCGTGCGCAGTGCCGCGACCAGCGTGCGCGCCTGGACCAGGAAGATGCCCGCGTTCCAGCAGTAGTTGCCTTGCAGGATCAGCGTTTGTGCCACCGCTGCCGTCGGCTTCTCGACGAAGCGCGCCACCGCGTGGCTGGGGCCATGGCCCGTGGCCCCGGCCGCCTCGATGTACCCGTAGGCCGTGCTCGGAAAGCTGGGCGCGATGCCGAAGGTGACGATCTTGCCCGCCAGGGCTGCGTCGACGCCGCTGCGCATCGTGGCCTCGAACAGCGCCACGTCGGGAATGTGGTGGTCCGCGGGCGCAAAGAGCAGCAGGTCGTCGGGCTCGGCCAGCAGCGCTGCCGCGGCCATGGCGGCGGCCGTGTTGCGGGGCACGGGCTCGAGGATCTGGCGGCCCTGCGCGTGCGCGTTCTCGATCGCCTCGCGCACCAGGAAGCGGTGCTCTTCCGACGCAACGCAGGTGATCGTCCGGTTCAGGGTCGCGAGCCGTTCGAGCGTGAGGTGCAGCAGGCTCTTGTTGCCTACGATCGGTGCGAACTGCTTGGGAAAGGCCTTGCGCGACAGCGGCCACAACCGCGTGCCGCTGCCGCCGCACAGGACCACGGGATGAATGGTGGGGGTGTTCATGGTGACCAGCCTTTGTGTGTGCAGTGGGTGATGAACCGGATTGCTTCGAGGGCGTGCTGCTCAGATCAGGCCCGTGTGAACGGCGAGGTTCACCGCCTGGGCGCGCGAATGCACATGCAGCTTCTTGTAGATGCTCTTGATGTGCACGTTGACCGTCTGGCCCGTGATGCCGAGCTTGGCGCCGATCTCCGCCGAGACGTAGCCCGACGCCACGTGGCGAAGGACCTGGCTCTCGCGCGGTGTCAGCGTCGTGTCGCGCAGCGGCGACGCGTCGTCGGCGGGCTGCGGCTCACGGGGCTGGTGGTTCAGGCGGTGCAGCAGGCGCCGCGCGAGCCGCGGCGTGATGACGGCGCCGCCGTTCACCACGTGCAGCACCGCGTCGGCAAAGCTCTGCAGCCAGGCGTTCTTCAGCAGATAGCCCGTGGCGCCCAGCTCGAAGGCGCGCAGCACGTGGGCATCGTCCTCGAGCGCGGAGATCACGATGATCTCGCCGTTGCCATGGTGACGGCGCGCCTCGGCGATCAGCTCGAAGCCCATGCCGTCGCTGAGCCGCAGGTCGACCATCAGCACGTCGAACGCATGCGTGGCCAAGAGCTTGCGCCCCTCGCGGATGCTGTCGGCCTGGCCTTCGAGCTGGATGCGAAGGTCCGACAGCAACTCCTGCGCGATCACCCGGCGCATGTACTCGTCGTCGTCGATGAGCAGCACGCGCACCGGCGATTTTTCCTGGCCCGTCATGAAGTCCGGCCACAGCCTCGCGGCGGGCGCGCACACGGGGGCGGACGGGCCCGGGCGGCGCGGCGCCATCACGGCGGGGGTGGGGTCGCCAGAGGGTGTGAGCGTGTTTTCAGCCATGTTCTTGCCCCGGTTGAAGTGATTGAGGGACGGCGGTCGGTGCGGCGCCGTCGGCGGCGCGGACCGGGAAGCCCGGCACCGGTTCGTCGAAGCCGCGCGGGTTCGCCAGCTGCCAGCGCCAGCTGTCGGCGCACATCTGGTCCAGGCTGCGCTGCGCGCGCCAGCCGAGCCGGTCCTGGGCGTGCTGCACGTCCGCCCAGTAGGCCGGGGCGTCGCCGGGACGACGCGGACCGATGTGCACCGCGATGCGGTGCCCGCATGCGCGTTCGAAGGCCGCGATCACGTCGAGCACCGACGCGCCGTGCCCCGTGCCCAGGTTCACCGTGAGCAAGCCCCGATGCAGCGTCGCGTACCGCAGGGCCGCCACATGGCCTTCGGCCACGTCCATCACGTGCACGTAGTCGCGCACACCCGTGCCGTCGTGCGTCTCGTAGTCGTTGCCGTGCACGACGACGTGCCCGCGCTCGCCCACCGCGACCTGCGAGACATACGGCACCAGGTTGTCGGGCGGTCCCTGCGGGTGTTCGCCCAGCAGGCCGCTCTCGTGCGCGCCGATGGGGTTGAAGAAACGCAGGCATGCGATGCCCCAGCGCGGATCGGAGCGGGCGAGGTCCGCGAGCATGCGCTCCACCATCACCTTGGAGCGCCCGTAGGGGTTGACGGCCGCGTACGACGCGCTTTCCCGTATCGGCGAGCGCGGGATGTCGCCGTAGACCGTGGCCGAGGACGAGAAGATCAGCGTGCGCACGCCGGCGCGCTCCATGGCACGCGCCAGCGCGAGGCTGCCCGCCACGTTGACGTCGTAGTAGCCGAGCGGGTCGCTCACCGAGCGGCTGACCGCTTTCAGCCCGGCCAGATGCAGCACCGCGTCGACCCCGTGCTCGGCGAACACGCGGTCGAGCACTGCCGCGTCGCGCACGTCGCCGCGCACCAGCTGCGGCTGCACGCCGCAGATGCGTGCCACGCGCTCCAGCGAGCGCGGGTCGCTGTTGACCAGCGTGTCCAGCACCACCGGCAGGTAGCCGGCCGCGATCAACGCCACGCAGGCGTGGCTTCCGACGAAGCCGGCGCCACCCGTCACCAGAATCTTTGAGTGGGTCATGGTTGGGACTCGCGCAGTGGGGTTGGTGTGGCCGTGCCTCGGTCCGCCACGCAGCGAAGCAGCGCCTGCTCGAAGCGCGACAGGATGGCGTCCTGGTCGAGCTCCGTCTGCGCGAACGCGCGGCCCGCCGCACCGAGCGCCTGGCGCAGGCCCGGTGAGCATGCGAGCTGCGCGATCGCGTCGGCCAGCACGGCCGCATCGCCCGGGGGCACCACGAAGCCACGGTCCGCGACCACGCGGGCGAGTTCGGTGCCGGGGTGCGCCGTGGCGATCACGGCCTTGCCGCTCGCGAACATGCCGGCCAGCTTCGAGGGCATCACGAGGTCGGCGGCATCGGCACGCTGCGGCAGCACGTGGATGTCGGCCATGCCCAGCAATTCGTTGAGCCGTTCGGCGGGCTGCAGGTCGAGAAAGTGCACGCGGTCCAGGCCGGCGCAGGCCGACATCAGCGAGGCGCGGCTCGGGCCGTTGCCGCAGATGACGAAGTGAATGTTCTGCCGGTCGGCGAGCAGGCCCGCCGCCTCGGCCAGCAGTTCGATGCCCTGCTTGGCGCCCAGGCTGCCCGCATAGAGCACGACCACGGCATCGGGCGCAATGCCCAACTCGGCTCTGTAGCCATCGGCCGCGCGGGGAGCGGGGCGGATCGCCGAGACGTCCACCCAGTTCGGAAAGAGAACCAGCCGGCCTTCGCCGATGCCCTTGCTCCTGGCCTTGTCGACCATGGCCGCCGAGATGGTCGAGACGCGGTCGAACCTTGCCAGCAGCCATCGCTCGAGCGACAGCGCGACGCGCCGCACGCCCGCGCCGCGCATGAGGCCGAGGCCGAACGCCGCATCGACTTCGAAGTCCTGGATGTGCAGCCACGACCTGATGCCGAGCAGCTTCGCGAAGCACAGCACCGCGGGCGCGCAGAAAAGCGGCGGCTCCACGACGAACACAAGGTCGGGCTTCCAGCGCGCCTGCGCCAGCAGCAGCGGCATGCTCGACAGCATGAACGAGCACAGGTGCGCCACGCGCGCCAGCGCACGCGGCTGCGAAGGCACCCAGGTGGGCGCGCGCCAGACCGTGAGGCCGTTGCGCCCGGTGGTCTTGCGGTAGGCCCAGGCCGAATGGCCCTCGAACACCGCCCAGTGCGGGAAGAAGGGCGGCGCCGCGATCACGCGCACGTCGTGGCCCCGGGCCTGGAGCCAGTCGGCCATCTCGCCGGAGTACTTGCCGATGCCGGCCAGCTCGGGCGCGAAGTTCATCGAGTACAGCAGGATCTTCACGGCGACCTCCCCAGGGCCGGGCGCAGCAGGCGCACGATCGGAAAGAAGCCGAACAGCGCGCGCATGCGCAGCTCGTACAGCACGAAGTCGGTGACGAAGGCGACGAAGAAGACGTAGTGCGGCTTGTCCGGAAAGAGCGCGATCACGACGCCATACGAGGCCAGCCGCAGCGCGAACTCCAGCAGCGTCCACCATCCGAGCGAGCCCATCGTGGCGTTCAGCGAGAGCATCGTTTCGTGATGGACCGTGTAGGTCCTCAGCAGGAAGTACGGCGCGATGCACACGAAGATGTCGCGCGCCTCGGAGCCGAGCTTCAGCAGCGGCGCGGCCACCGCCATCAGGCCCGCCAGCCCCACGAAGAGCACGCAGCCGAGCAGGAACGAATGCCGCGCCAGCCGCAGCTTCTCGATCGTCAGGTTGGCCGCGTTGGCGTCCAGCATCGCCGGCGTCTTCGTGACGAGAAACGCCTGCACGAACTGCGAGGGCGCCTCCGCGAGAAGAAAGGCCAGCTTGAACGCGCCCACGTAGCCCAGCGGCATGAAGAGCGCCACGAGCAGCAGGTCCGACTTGCGCAGCAGGAAGGTCAGCAGCGCATACACCGTGGCGCTGGCCTGCGACGCGAGCGCCAGCACGGGCGGTCCGGCCGGTGGCGCCGCGCCGTTCGCCGGCAGGAAGATGGCCGCGCCCACGAGCACCAAGGCCAGCAGATTGATGGCGAGCAGGTGCGCCACGCCGATCTCCAGGCCGAGCGCAGCGAGCGTCGCCACGCCCAGCACCAGCACGGTCGCGCGCACGCCCGACTCCAGGTTGAGCAGGCCCGCGTGGCCCAGGCCCCGGCTGTACGACAGGCGCAGGCTGTTGAAGGCGAAGACCGCGAGCGACAGCACGATCAGCATGAAGGGCGCGCCGGCCACCGGCAGGCGCTGCGCCCCCACGACGCCGGCCGCGAGCAGCGCGGCCAGCGGCAGCCCGATCGCCAGCGTGCGCACCAGGTCGCCGCGGGTCACGCGGGGCGGCACGCTTGCGGCATAGCGCGAGAACAGCAGCGAACTGCCCAGCGTGCCCACGACCAGCGCCACTTCCAGCACCGACTGGTAGACGGAGTACTCGCCGAAGCGCGCGGGCGCCACCTGCGCCGCGATCAGGAAGATCGCCAGGAAACCCGACAGGTACACATACAGCCGCGACGCGAGGGCCCCCAGCCCCAGGCGCTGCGCCAGGCGGATGCCGGGCAGGGCGAACGAGGTGCCGGCGGCGTGCTTCATGGCGTGCTCCCGTCCGCGGGGTGCTTCGGCGTTGGCGCCTGCGCGACGCCCAGGGTGTCGGCCATGCGGCGCGCGCGCGACGCGATCCGGTGCGCGTTGTTCTTGGCCCGGCGCGCCATCTGCAGTGCCCAGGTCAGCGCCGCGACCGTGTACACGCGGCGATGCAGCGCGGGCTGCATCGCCAGCTTGGCGGCGCCCTGGAAGTGCAGCGCGAGCACGCGCACCGTGTCGCCCGCCGGCGTCTGCAGGCAGGGCTGGCCGTCGATGAAGGCCAGGCGCTTGGCGCCGCCGCGCACGCGGAACTCGCGCACGAAGTGGTTGGTGCCGCCGTTGACGTTGTGGTCGATCACTTGGCCGTCGAACACCCGGTTGATCGGCACCGTGTTGCCGCTGGCCTGCGCCCACAGGTACAGCAACGTCATGTCGGACACCCCGCCGCGCACGCTGCGGGTCGCGAAGCGCTCGGCGATCTCGCGCAGCTGGTGCAGGCCTGCGGGCGTGCTGTACATGCGCAGGAGGCAGGCGACGAAGTCCTGCAGGCCGGCCGCCGTCCAGTAGCTCACGTGCGGCGAGATCTGGCAGGGGTTCCAGCCGTCGGTGGGCAAGATGCTGGAGCCGGAGAAGTCGGCGTGGCCCACCAGACGCGCAATGTGGGCGCCGACGCCGTTGAACAGCAGCACGTCGCTGTCGATCAGCACGAAGGCGCGGCAGTTGGGGTGCGCCGCCAGGTGGTTGGCCAGCAGGAAGTAGCGCCGGAAGCAGATCTTCTCGAACGCCGGCGTGTTGCTCGACAGGTGCACGTAGGCCCGGCAGAAGCGTTCGTATGCCGGGCCGGCGTCGGTGTCCGACAGGACGACCAGCTGCTCCTGCGCCATGGCCGCGGATTCGCAGCACAGGCGCAGGGCCGTGTTCTGGCGGTCTTCCACAACGATGAAGGGGAGGGCGTGGTCCATGGTCGGGCAAGCGGGTTGGTACGGGTCAGGGCCGCGGCGCGGTGGCGCTGCGTACCAGCGCGACGTGGGCGGGAAGAAAGTGGAAGTCGGCGCCCAGCGGCATGTCGAGCGTGAGCATTCCGCCCCGCGCGTTCGCGTCGCCGATCCAGCTGCGCAGCTGCGTCGCAGAGAAGCGCGGCGCACTCGGTTGGGCCCAGGAGGCGCCCAGCGGCGTCAGCACATGCAGCCGGAGTTCGGAGGGCGGTGAGGCCAGGCGTGCGGCGGGCTGCAGGTACTCGCCCGCCATGAGGTTCTGGCACGGCGCGCTCTTGAGGCTGAAGCGCGCCGCCCCCTCGCCGGCATTGAAGGCCAGCCACCGGGTGGGTGCGCCGTTGCGCGCGGCCGCGCAGAACCGATCCCAGTCGCGCGTCGTCATGCCCGTCGTGTTGTAGACGCCATCGAACCACCAGCCCGTGGCGACTGCGCCGTAGTGCTGCGACCAGCTGTCGATCACCGCCGACCAGGCGGCGATGAAGCGCGTCGGCGGTGGCTGCTGTTCGGAGACATCGCCCAGGCACTCCATCAGGTAGGCATCCCCTTGCGGCGCGCGGAAGGGCAGGTAGAGGATCAGCGCGATGCCGTGGCGGCGCAGCGCGCGGCCGATCTCCATCGGCAGGTCGCGCGGCGAACGGTGCGCGGCGCTGCGCGGGCACAGCGCTTCGAGGGCGGCGTTCGGCGCGATGAACTGGCCGTTGTTCTGCCCGAGCGTGAGGATGAGATGGCTGGCGCGCATCTCCGCGAGCGAGGCGGCGAAGGCGTCGACGTCGAAGCGACCGATGCCGGCGATGGACTGCTTGTCGGGCAGGTAATGCACCATCACGCCGAAGCCCGGGACGCTCTGCGTTTCCGGCAGTGCGGCGGCGGCGGGCCGCGCCCACCCGGCCAGCCCGAGCGCCAGCACCGCGAGCGCGCGAAGCAGGGAGCGTGCGCGGTTCGTCATGGCGTGGCCCTCGCCAGCGACGCGTCACCGCGCTTCAGCCTGAGGTAACTCGCCGCCACCGCGCCCGGCGTGCAGGCCCGTGAGAGCGACCACGCGGGGCGCGTGCGCTGGTGCGCGGCCAGGTAGCGCTCGATGTTGCCGAGGCCGACGAATTCGTTGCTGATGAAGAACGCGTAGCCCGCGAAGAGCTCGCGGTGCACCGGAAGGTCCGAGAGCAGCAGCGGCACGCCCAGCGTGGCCGCCTCGGCGGCCGACAGGTTGAAGCCCTCGAAGGTGGACAGCGAGATGAAGGCCGTCGCGCCCCGGTACAGCCGCAGGAGCTCGTCCCGCGACACCAGCCCCCGGTGCCGCACGCAGCCGCGGAACGCGGGCGCCATGGCCGAGATCATGCGTTCGACCTCCTTGGCGCCGTTGCCGGTGATGTCGAGGTAGTCGACCAGGCCCTGGCGCTTCATGCGCACGAAGAGCTTCAGGATGCCTTCGAAGTTCTTGTGCGGGTAGTAGTGGTAGGCCGCGATCAGGTAGCGCCCGTCAGGCGCTGCCGTGCTGTCGGCGCTAGCGGCGACGGCACCCGCATCCACGGGATTGAAGATCACCGCCGGGTGCTCGCAGCGCCTGAAGTGCCGCTCGAAATCTTCCTGGCTGCTGCGGCTGATGAAGACCACGTCGGCGGCGCTGCGTGCGACGCGGTGCAGGTTCCAGTCGAGCCAGAGGCGCTTGCGCGCGCTGAAGTACTGCGGGTACGACTTGTACTGCACGTCGTGCACCACCACGATCGAATCCCGATGGCGGCTGAAGGGCGCCAGCAGCGAGAACGGCAGGAAGTAGTTCGGGAACAGCGAGTACACGCGCTCCCCGCGCAGCCACCCGCGCATCAGGTGGACGTTGTAGAGCAGCGTGTCGAGGATGAAGCGGCTGATCTTCAGCCGCCGCGCGGCCGCGTACAGGTGCGGATGGCGCTCGCTGATCGGCTGCACCTCGTGGCCCGGCGCGTCGCGCATGCTCTCGAGCAGCACCTCGGACACGTTCAGCACCCCGCCCGCCGACGCGTTGAGCCGGATCGTGTCGTAGAAGAGGTAGGTGGCCATGGTCGCTCCCGGGTGCTTGCGTTCTCATGCGGTCGGCAGGCTGGCGCGCGCCGGGCGGGGGGCCGGCCTGCGGAACCACGCCGCGAGGCTGCCGGCGACGACGGCCGCGACCAGCCCCGAGACGGCGAACGGTCCCCAGCCCAGGATCGGCCCGCGCAGGAACGGCACGTAGGCCGCCAGCAGCACCAGCGCGCACAGGTAGCCGGCCGTCAGCGTGCGTTGCGGGTCGATGGCCTTGTCGACGAGGCGAAAGAGCGCCGAGACCGCGAAGCCCAGCAGGGCCGGGCCCGCCAGACCGAAGTCGAAGTAGGCGGTGGTGAAGGGCGGCAGCGACAGGTTGCTCTGCGAGAAGTTGCCCAGCACGGCTGGCCAGCCGAGTGGGTCGTAGCCCGGGAACATCTTCAGTTCGCGCGGCAGGATGAAGGAGAAGGCCGAGAGCAGGTAGCGCCCGTAGCCCAGATCGGGCGAGGGCGCGCGCTCCAGGATGCCCGCGACGACGAACATCGCGTCGAAGTCCTGGCTGAAGGGGTACGACGCCAGCTCCGCGCCCCACATGGCGTCGCGCGAGATCAGGTTCAGCACCGGCCCCAGGCCCGCGATGGCGCCGAAGATCACGGCGGCGAGCGTCCACCGGTGGCGACGTCCCAGCGCATGGATGAGCAGCGGCAGCAGCCCGATCAGGATGACCTGGCGTGCCGTGTTGACCGGGTTCGCGGCGATGGCGGCCAGCGCGAATGAGAGGCCCGCGACGCACCAGGCCCACAGCGTGCGCTGGCGCGTGGCGTGGATCGCGAGCGCCACGCAGCACAGCAGCACCATGAGTTTGGGCAGCGTGGAATAGACGATGTACTGGACCGGCGCGGCCTCCTCTTCGGAAATCACGCCGCGCGCCGTGAAGTTCATGTCGGGGCGCAGGAAGAGCATGGCGAACGCCACCTCCAGGCAGGCCAGCAGCAGGAAGGGGTGGGCGACGCCAGCGCCGAGCGCGCGCTGCGCCGGCCGGGGCGCGGCGGGCGGCTCGGGCAGGCCCAGCCGTGCGGCTTCCACGCCGGCCATGTACAGCAGCACGAGCATCAGCCCCTGCGTGTGCGCGGCCTGCCCGACGATGCCCACCTCCCAGAAGTCGGTGTCGGTCGCGATCTGCATCGCCGGCGCCAGCGAGAAGTAGATGAGAACCGCCGTGTAGTGGATCAGCAGGAACACGCTGTCGCTGGCGGTGCCCAGCATCGACAGCTGCACCACCGTCAGCACGAACACCACCCCGTAACCCCAGACAGGATCGATCAGCCCGCACAGCGCGGCGCAGACGATGCCGGACCAGAAGACGAGGGTTCTCATGGCGAGGTCCGTTTCTGCTTCAGGCGTGCTCGGCCTCGGCGGCGGTCCGGCGCGCCGTCTGGTAGTCCGCATAGGTGCGGCGCAGCCCTTCGGCCAGCGGCACCGTGGCGTGCCACCCGAAGCTGGCCGCGCGCGACACGTCCAGCAGCTTTCGCGGTGCGCCGTCGGGCTGGGCCAGGTCGTAGTGGATGCTGCCCTCGTAGCCCACCACCTCGCGGATGTGCTCCACCAGTTCGGCGATCGAGACGTCCTCGCCCGTGCCGAGGTTGATGTGGCCGCGCATCGGATCGGTGTGCTGGTCGTAGGCGGCGCGCGACAGGTTCATCACGTCCAGGCAGCCTTCGACCATGTCGTCCACGTACAGGAACTCGCGCCGCGCCCGGCCGCTGCCCCAGATCAGCACGCTCGGCGTGCGGCTGATCTTGGCCAGGTGAAAGCGCTGGATCAGCGCCGGCACCACGTGGCTGTTCTCCAGGTGGTAGTTGTCGCCGGGGCCATAGAGGTTGCTCGGCATCACGCTGCGGAAGTCGACGCCGTGCGTGGCGCCGTACTGCCGGTTGTAGCTCTCGCACAGCTTGATGCCCGCGATCTTGGCGATCGCGTAGGGCTCGTTGGTGGGCTCGAGCTTGCCGGTGAGCAGGGCCTCTTCGCGGATCGGCTGTTCGGCCAGCCGCGGATAGATGCAACTCGAGCCGAGGAACAGCAGCCGCTTGACGCCGGCGAGAAAGGCCTGGTGCGTGAGGTTGGCCGCGATCAGCAGGTTCTCGTAGATGAACTGCGCGGGGTAGGTCATGTTGGCGTGGATGCCGCCGACCTTGGCCGCCGCCACGTAGACCTGGTCGACGCGCTCGGTCGCGAAGAAGCGCGCGACCGCCGCCTGGTCGAGCAGGTCGAGCTCGGCGTGGCTGCGCGTCACGACCTCGTGGCCGAGTTCGCCCAGGCGCCTCGTGAGCGTCTGGCCGACCATTCCGCGATGACCTGCAACATAGATTCGCATGGCGTTCTTTCAGTGAAGGAAGAGGGGACTGCGGGTCTCAGCGCGAACCGCGCGCCCCGAGCACGACGCGGAAGGTCTTCAGCAGGATCACGACGTCGCGCAGCAGCGAGAGCGTGGCGACGTACTCGGCGTCCATGGCCGCGCGGCGGCGGTAGCTCACCTCGTTGCGTCCGCTGATCTGCCACAGGCCCGTGATGCCCGGGCGCACGGCGCAGTAGTACGCCCAGTACGGGCCGTACAGCTCCTTCTGCGCAAACATGCAGGGGCGCGGGCCGACCATGCTCATGTCGCCCTTGAGCACGTTCCAGAACTGCGGAAACTCGTCGATGCTGTAGCGGCGCAGGAAGGCGCCGAAGCGGGTGATCCGCGGGTCGTGCTCGAGCTTCTGGAACTTCTCCCATTCGCGCCGCGCCGCGTCGTTCTCGCGCAGGTGCCGGGCCAGCAGGGCATCGGCGTCGGGCGCCATGGTGCGGAACTTGTAGAAGCGGAAGATCCGGCCGTCCCTGCCGTAGCGCGGCTGCACGTAGATGGCCGGGCCGCCCGAGGTCAGCAGCACGCCGAGGGCGATCAGCGCGTAGGCCCAGCCCAGGAACAGGAAGAAGGCGCCCGCCAGGAGGATGTCCATGGTGCGCTTGGCGGCCTGCAGGAGCCGCGAGCCGCCCACCGGCACGGGGCGTGCGGCGCTGCGGTGCGGCGTGCGTGAAAGGTGCGTGCTCATGATGTCGCGCGCTCCGGTTCGGCGCGGGGGGTGTGCCCCAGCGCGGGCGGATAGATGTTCGGCGGCAGGCCGTAGGGCCCGTAGTCGTAGCCGTAGGCGTTGTGGCGTTGCCGCGCGTCCTGCGCGTTGAGCACCACGCCGTGGAACGCCGCGCCCACGTGCGCCAGCCGCTTCGCACTCTCCACCAGGTCGCCCAGCTCGCTGTCGCCGGCGCGGGCCACGAGCATCAGGGTGCCCACGTCCGGTGACATCGCCACGGTCTCGGTCGCCAGCAGGATCGGCGGGGCATCGATGACCACCGCGTCGTACAGCGCCGAGAGGGTCTCCAGCAACCGCGTGAACGCAGTGGAACCCATCATCGTGGCCGGATCGAGCGGCAGCTTGCCGGTGGTGATCACGTCCAGGTGCGGCAGCACCTGCGCATGCACCGCCTGCGCGAGCGTGGCGGTGCCGGCGATCAGCTCCGACAGGCCGGTGGTCGCCTTGAGCCCGAACTGGCTCGCCAGCTTGCCGCGGCGCATGTCGGCGTCGATCAGCAGCACGCGCCTGCCGGAGGCCGCCAGCACGGCCGAGAAGTTCGCCGACAGGAAGGTCTTGCCCGCGCCCGGCGTGGCGCTGGTCAGCAGGATGCGGTTGTTCTGCGCGCCCGCCATCAGGAAGCCCAGCGCGGTGCGCAGCCTGCGCACGCCTTCGAGCGCCGGGTCGTCCGGGTGCGAGGCCGCCAGCAGCTTCACGCCGGGCTTGCCCTGGCGGATGGCGCGGTCGAGCGTGCCCTGCCGCGTGCTGAGTGCGATCGTGCTGTAGACGTTCAGGCCGGTGCGCATCTCGATCTCGTCGGGGGTGGCGACCGTGTTCTTGAGCACCTTGCGAAGCACCGACGTGACCGCGCCCAGGAACAGCCCCACGACCAGCGCCAGCGCCATCACGATCACCGCCTTGGGCCGCACCGGCTTCTCGGGCGACAGTGCCTGGTCGAGCACGCGCACGTTGCCGATGCGGCCTTCGCGGGCCAGGCGCATCTGCAGCGAGCTGTTCAGGAGCGACGAATAGAGCTCGGTGTTGACCTTGATGTCGCGCTGCATGCGCAGCGAGTTCTGCTGCAGCATCGGCATGCGGCGGATGCGGTTGTCCACGCCGCCCAGCTCCTTGCGCAACGAGGCGATCTGCGCGTCGAGCGTGATCAGCATCGGGTGCTGGCTGGTGAAGCGGCTCGCCAGGTCCAGGCGCTTCTGGCGCGCGTCGAGCAGCTTGGCCTGCAGGTCGACGTTCTGCGACAGCGCGTTGCGCGCCTCGTCGTCCAGGCTGATGGTTCCGTTCTGGTTGCGGTACTGGTTGTAGGCCTCTTCCGACTGTTCCAGCTGCTGCTTGAACTTGGGCAGCTCGGTGCCCAGGAAGTTCAGCGTGCGCTCGGCCTGCGCGGTCTTCTGGTCGATGTTCTGGCGCATGTACAGGCGCGCCACTTCGTTGAGCAGGTTCGCCAGGTGCTCGCGATCGTCGGTCTGCCAGCTCACGTCGATCACGCTGGACTGCTTGCCTTTCTCGATCACGCGCAGCTCGCGCTGCAGCTCGAGCATGGTGAGCTGCGTGGAATGCCGCGTCAGCTCGAAGGCGCCGCCGGGCCGGGCGTCGATCGAGGCCACGAGCAGATGGACCGTGCCGCCCGGCACCGAGCTGTCCTGCGGCTCGCCGACCCGGCCGTGCAGCGGGGTGGCGAGGTCGGGGTGCGTCAGCGTGTAGGCGCCGTCCTTGCCGGCGGTCAGCAGGAACTTCTTGCCCTCGAGGGCCGGCGGCACGTCCATCTGCGCGACCGCGATCCGCTCGGTGCCCGACACGTAGCCGCGCATGCCGAGGAAGCCCGGCCTGGACAGCGTCTTCGAATGCCGTGCGATGAAGGCGCCCACGACCGGGATGTAGTGCGGCCGTGCCTTGATGAACAGCTTGGTGTTCTCGATCGCCTGGCCGAGCACCATGCGCGACTTCAGGATCTCGGCCTCGCCCGAGGTCGGCGTCTTCACGCCCACGCCGTTGACCGCGGCATCGCCCGCGCCGCCGGGCGAGCGTTCGGCATCCTCGAGCTGGATCAGCACGTTCGCTTCGTACACGCGCGGCCCGAAGAGCGCGTAGCCCGCGCCCAGCACCAACACCGCGGCGGTGACCGAGGCGATCAGCCATCGGTTGTCCAGCATCAGGTCGACGTATTCCTTGAACCGCGAGTGCGGGCGCTCGGGTTCCGGGCTGTACGGTGCGGGAAGCGGGGGGTACCAACGCGCATTCATGGGCTTCACCTTCTTTGTCGTGTTCGGGCCGGGGCTGCGCGGCCTACCTGCTGCGGGCGGTGTCGCGCGCGAGGTTGATCACCTGGGCGGCGGGAAGGATCAGGTTGGCGACCCGGTTCCACGAGACCAGCGGCACGCGGTCGACGTAGACCACGTCGCGCGGCCGCAGCTCGAAGCGGTCGGCCAGTGCGAGCGCGGCCGGGTTCTTCGCGTTCAGGCTGAAGATCTGCGGCGTGTCGGGCGTCTGCGGCGAGTTGCGGATCACGTAGATCTGCCCGGGGTCGGCCGTGAGCAGGTCGGGCCCGCCCGCATCGCCGAGGGCCTCGTTCAGGCTCATGCGGCCGTTGCGCATCAGCAGTGCCGAGGGCCGCAGGATCTCGCCCATCACGTAGATGCGGCTGTCGTCCCGGCTGCCGACGTACACGATGTCGCCGTTGCGCAGCGGGATGTTGTTGGCGTCGGCGCCGAAGCGCTTGAGCTGCATCAGGTCGATGACCACCGTGCGGTCGCCGCGCGTGAGCGTCACATGCGAACGGTCGCCCCCGGCGGTGATGCTGCCCGCGCGGTTGAGCGCCTCGGACAGCGTCATCGGGATGTCCGTGAAGATCTGCAGCCCCGGCGTGCGGACCTCGCCCTCGACATAGGCGCGCTGACTGCGGAACGACTGGATGCGCACGCTCACCAGCGGTGCCTTGATGATGCTGCCGATGCGCTTGGCGATCAGCTCGGACGCACCGCTTTCCGTCAGGCCCTGCAGCCGGGTGCGGCCGATGTAGGGAAAGCTGATCTCGCCCGCGGCATCGACGATGAAGCCCGGCGCCACGGTGACGCCGGTCGGGTCGCTCTGCTGCGCGATCACCGCGCCCAGGTTGGGCTGCAGCTCGGGGTTGTTGTAGACGGTGATGCCCACCACGTCCCCCGGCCCGATGGTGTAGGGCGCGGGCCGGCCGAACAGCGCCTTCACGTCGGGCGGGATGCCCGTGTTCCCGGCGAGTTGCGCGCGGACCAGCTCCGGCGTGATGGCCGCGATCCTGCCGCCGGCCGTGCCGTCGGCCGATTGCAGCGGGCCCGGCGTGCCGAAGCCGGGTGCGCAGCCGCACAAGCCGAGCGACAGCAGCAGCGCCATGGCGCGCGACCGGAAGCGGCCACCGGGAAGGGCGCGGGCGCCCTCGGTGGCGAGGAGGCGCTCGCCGCGCGGGTTCGCTGGGGTTGCGGATGTCATGGCAATCTCCTTGGCTTCGGTTGTTGTTTCAGGGCGCGGCGAGCGTGGCCGGGATCGCGCGCGGGGTGCCTGTCGCCGGACGGTCCTGCCGCTGCGGGCTGCCGGTGGCCAGACAGTGCTCGACGACCCAGTCGCCGACGGACTGCAGGAAGAGCTGCTGGCCCTTCACCGTGCAGACGGTGTGGTCCACGTCCCGCATGAACTCGTACTGCAGGCCCTGCATGAACGGTTCGCGGCGCAGGGCGCCGAGCTGGTCGCGGTCGCGGTCGCAGACATGCAGCGATCCCGAATACAGCAGCTGCACCGCCACCTCGCGTTCGACCAGCCGCTTCATCGTGGCTTCGAACCAGATCGCGTTGACGTTGGGCGGCCGCCGGTCCACGAAGTAGCCCGGCAGCGGCTTGCCCACCGTGCTGCCCGGCAGATGGCGCAGCACCCAGCGCCGCGCCTTGCCGGGGAACGACGGGTGCAGCGGCGCCGCGAGCGCGCGGCGCACCGTGAGCTCCCAGCGCGTGCGCCGCTGGGGGAAGGCAAAGCCGTCGAACAGCGAGAGCGCCACCATGCGCGCGTCCACCGCGGCGGCCGACATGGCGTGCTCCACGCCCGAGCACATGGCCACGGTCGCGAACTGGCCGATGCCCTGCATGCGTTGCACGAGGTCCATGGCGGCCTGCAGGCTGTGTACCGCGCGCGTCTGCAGGTCGGGCCCGGTGTCCAGCGCCTCGCTGTCGCCGATGCCGCCCAGGTCGAAGCGCAGGCTGCCCACGCCGCGCGCGGCCAGCAGGTGCGCCAGCTTCACGTTGATGCGGCGCGGCCCGACGCGGTGGTTCGCGCCCATGTTGAACATCAGGCAGGCGACGGGGGCCGGCACGCGCTGCGCGGGGAGGGTGAGCATGCCCATCAGTGCGTTGCCGGGGCCGAAGCACACCGGGGTCTGCGTCATGTCATTCATGGATGGCTCCCTGCAGGCGGTTGAGCGCATCGGCCGGCACCATCGCGCTGTGGGGAAAGGGATCGGACGTCCAGTCCAGCGGGTGGCTCAGGTAGGCCAGGCGCACCGGCATGTGGCGCGACTGCTGCTCGGCCGCCCATTGCGCGGTGGACGTGTCGTCGGGCGGGGCCAGCACCAGGGTGTCGTGCAGGGCCGTGAGTGGCAGCGACTGCGGCGTGAGGGCGCGCAGCTGCGCCTGCAGCGCCGGCGAGAGACGCACGCCCAGCGCCTCCTCGGGCAGCGCATCCGGTTCCCGCGCGAGGTTGCGGCGCCAGGACAGGTCGGGAATGCAGAAGGTCGTGTCGATCGCCTCGACGTGCCGCTCGCGCAGCAGGCGCGCGTAGCCCGGCCCGTCGATCACCGGCTCCCAGAGCACCAGCCGCGCCGGGTCGCAGCGCCCGTTGCGCGCGGCCAGCACGGCCAGGGTGGCACCCAGCCGCGCGCCGATCCACACGATGGCGGCATGGGGTGCGTGCCGCCGCAGCTCCTCGTGCGCCGCGCACAGGTCGCGGCGCCAGCCGTCGAGCTCGCCTTCGCTCTCGTCGCCCGGCGAGTCGCCGGAGCCGTAGAAGTCGAAGCGCAGCGTGGCGATGCCGGCGCGCGCGAGGCGTTCGGCCAGCACCTTGAAGAAGCGGTGGGTGCGCAGGCCCTCCTGCCCGAAAGGCGGGCACAGCAGCACCGCGGTGGGCTCGCCCCGGTGGTCGTCGGCGGCGTGGAACGCGCCGAAGACCTGGCGCGAGGCCGGCCCGAACATGAGCGGCGTGAAGAGGGTCATGCGACACCCCCTGCGCATCGCGCCTCGCTCATCCCCTTGCGCGGATTCAGGGGGCGCATGCGGCGGCCTTCGGGGTCGGCCTGCGAGGGCCGGGCGCGGGCTTCGGTATGGCGCCATTCGGCCAGCGAGCCCACGCTGTCCGCCCGCGCGGGCGCCGGTCCCAGCGCCAGCACCAGGATGCGGCCGGCCACCGGCAGCTCGACGCTGCGGCTGTCCGGTGCCAGGCCCACGTCGAAACTCTGCGGCGACACCAGCAGGCCCACGCCGATGGCCTTCAGGCAGGCTTCCTTGCGGGTCCAGCAGGTCAGGAAGGCGCGGTCGCGTTCGTCGGCGGGCAAGGCGGCCAGCGCCTCCTGTTCGCGCCGCGTGAAATGCGCCGCCGCCAGGTCGGCCGCGTCCGGCATCGGGCGCAGCAGCTCGACGTCGGCGCCCAGCGGGCCGCGCCCGCCGATGGCGATCAGCGCCAGGCCCTGGCTGTGGCTCAGCGAGAACTGGGTGCGCGGATGCCCCGCCAGCGACGGCTTGCCGAAGGCGCCGATGGCCAGCGTCAGTGCGTCGGGGGCCAGGCCCGTGTACGCGCACAGCGCCTGGCGCAGCGCGACATGGGCCGCCACGAAGCGCTGTCGGTCGACGGGAAAGCGCAGATTCTCGGCACGCGCGCGCTCTTCCTCCGACAGGACCTGGGCGGGCAGGGTGTCGGTGAAGCTGTCCAGCTCGACGTACCGGCAGACCGGTGCGTCGATGGACAGTGCGTTGGCGGCGCCGGTCATGATCACCCCTTGCGCAGCCAGCTGCCGAGTGCGCCGAGCAGCCCGCCGCGCTGTGCATGCGCGGCCGTGCCGGCGGCCAGGTCGGCGAGGTCCGAGGGCACGCCGTGCGGTGCGCCATGCGCCGAGGACGCGATCTGCCCGAGGTTCTCGAACAGGTAGCGGCGTGGCTCCACGCGGTGCCCCAGCGTCTGCGCCGCCTGCTGCACGGCGCGCAGCACCAGCAGCGAGTCGCCGCCGAGGTCGAAGAAGTTGTCGCTGGCGCGGATCTCGTCGACGTCGATGCCGATCACGTCGGCCCAGATCTGGGCCAGCTGGGCGTGCTCGGGGCTGAGCAGTCCGCGGTTCGCCTCGCGCGCGTCGCCGTTGAGGGGCTCGGCCGGCGCACTCTTGTCCGCCTCGCCGGCCGCCAGCTTGCGTAGATAGCGCGCGCTGGCCGAGCCTTCGGTGCTGGCGATCTCCGCGAGCGTGGCGTTCGGGTGGTCGGCGACGCGGCCCAGCACCTCGAGATAACGCTCGCGCAGCTGGGCACCGGTCTCGCGCAGGTACACGTCGGCGTTGTAGAGCAGCGCGCCTTCCAGGCCGTGCGGCTTGTCCATCAGCCACACGCCGACGTCGTCGGTGGCGCCGTGCTGCATCACGTGCACCTGGCGGGTCTGCAGGCTGCCGACGGTGCGCGCGCGCTCGCGGGCGTCCTGGAACGAGAACATCGCCTGGTAGGGCCCCGAGGCCTTGATCTGCCCCGCATAGCCGGGCTCGGCCATCAGGCGCTCGAAGGGCACCTGCTGGTGGTTCATCATCGACAGCAGCTCCTGCTTCACGTAGCGCATGAAGTCGGGCAGCGGCAGCGCCATGTCGACCGCGAGCGAGACCGGCAGCACGTTGTTGAAGAAGCCCATGACGTCTTCCGTCTCGGCCTGCTGGCGCCCGCGCACCGGGTTCGCGATGACGATGGCGTCGTTGCCGGTCGCCTGGGCCATGGTCAGCGCGTAGATGCCGAAGGTCAGCATGCTGAGCGTCACGTCCATGTCGCGCGCCACCTCGCGCAGCCGCTGCGTGCTCTGCAGGTCGACGTGGATCCAGTGCGCGCCGCCCTGGCCGCTCTTGCCCGCGCGGCGCGGCATGTCGGTCTTTGGCGGCCGCACGGCCCTGGCGCTTGCGAGCCGGCCGCGCCAGAACGCGAGCTGCTCCTCGCAGGCGGGCTCGGTGAGCCAGGTCTCCAGCCACTCTGCGTAGTCGCCGTGGGTGGTGGCGAGCGCGGGCAGGTTGTGGGGCCGGCCGCGTTCGGCGGCGTCGTAGAACGCACCCAGCTCGCGCTGCATCAGGTCGAAGGACCAGCCGTCCCAGATCAGGTGATGCGGCACGAACAGGAAGACGTGCTCGTTGTCGTCGAGCTGGAACAGGGTCGCGCGCATCATCGGTGCGCTGTGGATGTCGAGCGGCCGGTCGGCCAGCTCCTGCATCTGCTCGACCAGCTCGGCCTCGCGCTGGTCAGCGGGCAGGCCGCGCAGGTCGACCAGCGGCAAGGCGAACTCCACCGACTCTGCGATCGATTGAATGGGCCGCCCGGTGTCCTCGTCGAAGCCGATGCGCGTGCGCAGCGACGGCTGGCGGCGGATCATCTCGCGCAGCGCGCCTTCGAAGCGCGCCGCGTCGAGCTTGCCGGTGAGCCGCTGGGCCGAGGGTGCGTTGTAGACCGATCGGCCCGTGTACAGCTGCTCCATGAAGCGGATGCGTTCCTGCGAGGGCGTGAGCGGCGCGCTGCGGCGATCCGGGTGGCAGGCAATGGGCGCCTGCAGGCCGACGCCCGCGCCCTGCAGCGCCTCGATGACCGCGGTCAGCTTCTCGGCCGTGGGCGCCTCGAACAGCGCGCGCAGCGGCAGCGTGACCTGGAACTCGCGGCTCAGCAGCGTGGTGAGCCGCGCGGCCAGCAGCGAGTGGCCGCCCATGGTGAAGAAGTTGTCGTGCATGTCCAGGCCCGGCAGGCTCAGCACCTTCTCCATGATCGCGAGCACCTTGCGCTCGTGCGCATTGCGCGGGCCGGCGCCGCGCCGCACCTCGTCGCGCGCCACCGCCTGCGGCGGCGGCAGCGAGACGCGGTCGACCTTGCCGTTGGCCAGCGTGGGCAGGGCGTCGAGCGTCACCACGTGCTGCGGCAGCATGAAGGCCGGCAGGTGCTTGCGCAGGTGCACCATCAGTGCATCGAGGTCGAAGCCGCCGCCGGGCAGCAGCGCCAGGTAGGCCACCAGGCGCACGTCGCCGGGGTTGTCCTCGCGGGCCACGACCACGCTGCGCGAGACGCCGGCCACTTCGCAGCAGCGCACCTCGATCTCGCCGGGCTCGATGCGGTAGCCGCGCACCTTGACCTGGAAGTCGAGCCGGCCGAGGTGGTCGAGCAGCCCGTCGTTGCGCCAGCGGCCGCGGTCGCCGGAGCGGTAGACCTTCTTCGTGGCACCGAAGATGCGCACCGTGACAAAGCGCTCGGCGGTCAGTGCGGGGCGGTCGAGGTAGCCCAGCGAGACGCCTTCGCCCGCGATGCAGATTTCGCCGGGCACGCCGATCGGGCAGGGCTGCAGGTCGGCGTCGAGGATCCAGATCTCGGTGTTGTCGACGGGCCTGCCGATCGAGATGCCGCGCGAGGCGATCTCTTCGGGACGCACATGCCAGGCGGTGGAGTACACCGTCGTCTCGGTCGGGCCGTAGCCGTTCCACAGGCCTTCCATGCGCTCGCACAGCGCCAGCGCCATGCTCGGGCGCAGCGCCTCGCCGCCGGTCCAGCCGCGGAAACCGGGCGTGCCGCCGGCCCACTGGGCATCGAGCAGCAGCTGCCACATGCCGGGCGTGGCCTGCAGCAGCGTGATCTGTTCGTCGTCGAGCGCCCGCGACAGGCGGTTGCCGTCCATCGCGACCTCGCGCTGCACCATCACCAGTTCGGCGCCCGCCGCCAGCGGCAGCAGCAGGTCGGGCACGGCCATGTCGAACGACAGCGTGGTGACGGCGGCGATGCGGTCGGACGGGCCGATGCCCGATTCGCGCTGCATCCACTGCAGCAGGTGCGCCACGCCCCGGTGGTGCGCAATGACGCCCTTGGGCAGGCCGGTCGAGCCGGAGGTGTAGATCACGTAGGCCGCGTCTTCGGAGCCCGGGTCGTCGCTGCTCGGCGGCAGCGCTTCGCCCGAGAGCTGGCGCCAGGCGGTGTCGCGATCGATCTCGAAGACGCGCTGGTCGGCGTCGGCGCGCCAGTCGCGCGGCGCCACCGCGATGTCGGACGAGGTCAGCATCAGGCTGAGGGTGGCGTCGCTGGCGTAGTGGTCCAGCCGCGCCTGCGGAAATGAGGTGTCCATCGGCACGTAGGACGCCCCCGCCTTGAGGATGCCCAGCATCGCGACGACCATCTCCAGGCTGCGTTCCAGGCACAGCCCCACGCGCTGGCCGCGGCCCACGCCGCGCGCGCGCAGCGCACGCGCCAGGCGGTTGGACAGCGCATCGAGTTCGCCGTAGCTGCAGCTGCGCGCGCCGTCGCGAACCGCCGGGCG
>NZ_BCUS01000023.1 GCF_001591345.1 Variovorax boronicumulans NBRC 103145
GGCGGCCACGCGCGCCGGTGCGCTCGCGCAACACGGCGTGGCGCGCGGCGACCGCATCGCCGTGATGTGCGGCAACCGCATCGAGTTCCTCGACACCTTCCTCGGCGCGGGCTGGCTCGGCGCCTCGGTCGTGCCGGTCAACACCGCGTCGATGGGGCCGCAGATCGAATACTTCCTTGCGAACAGCGAGGCGAAGCTGCTGGTGATCGAGGCGGGCTTTCTCGATCGGCTGGCCACGGCCGACCTGGCCCGCACGGCGCTGCGCGAGGTGTGGGTGGTGGGCGAGGCCGAAGCGCCGTGGACGCCGCCCGCCGGCGTGCGCGTGTCGGCCTACCCGCCAGGCGCGCAGGCGCTGCCGCCCGCTGCGGTGCAGCCGGGCGACCCGCTCGCCATCCTCTACACCTCGGGCACCACGGGCCCGGCCAAGGGCGTCATCTGCCCGCAGGCGCAGTACTTCTGGTGGGGCGTGAACAGCGCCGAGGTGCTCGGTGTGGGCCGCGACGACGTGCTGTGCACCACGCTGCCGCTGTTTCACATCAACGCGCTCAACACCTTCGCGCAGGCCGCGCTCACCGGGGCCGAGGTGGTGTTCGAGTCGCGCTTCTCCGCCTCGGGCTTCTGGCCGGCGATGCGCGCCAACGGTGCGACCGTGGTCTACCTGCTCGGCGCGATGGTGCCCATCCTGCTGGCCCAGCCCGAAGGCGAGGGCGAGCGAAATCACCGCGTGCGCACCGGCCTCGGGCCTGGCGTGCCCGCGGCGGCGGGGCAGGCCTTCAAGGCGCGCACGGGCGTGGCGCTGCTCGAAGGCTATGGCTCGACCGAAACCAACTTCGCCATCGCCACCGCGCCCGATTCGCCGCGCGGCGGCGTCATGGGCTGGCTGCGCCCCGGCTTCCAGGCCTGCGTGGCCGACGAAGACGACGTGCCGCTGCCGCCCGGCGAGGCCGGCGAACTGCTGCTGCGCGCCGACGAGCCCTATGCCTTTGCCAGCGGCTACTTCCACATGCCCGAGAAGACCGTCGAGGCCTGGCGCAACCTGTGGTTCCACACGGGCGACCGCGTGGTGCGCGATGCCGACGGCGCGTTCCGCTTTGTCGACCGCATCAAGGACGCGATCCGCCGGCGCGGCGAGAACATCTCGTCCTTCGAGGTCGAGCAGGTGCTGCTGAGCCATCCCGGCGTGGCCTCGTGCGCCGTGTACCCCGTGCGCTCCGAGCTGGCCGAAGACGAGGTGATGGCCGCGCTGGTGGCGCGCGAGGGCGTGGCCATCGACCCGGCCGAGCTGGCGCGTTTCTGCGAAGGCCGCCTGCCGTACTTCGCGGTGCCGCGCTACATCGACCTCCTGCCCGACCTGCCGCGCACCGAGAACGGCAAGGTGCAGAAGTTCAAGCTGCGCGAGCGCGGCGTGGGGCCGCAGACCTGGGACGGTCGGCCCGCCAAAGCCGGATGACGCACGCCACCGCGCTTCCGCTGGCAGGTCGTGTGGCCTTCGTGACCGGCGCGGGGCAGGGGCTGGGCGCGGCCATCGCGCGCGGGCTGGCACAGGCCGGTGCGCGCGTGGCGGTGGCCGACATCGACGAAGCCAACGCACAGGCCGTGGCCGCCGAGGTGAATGGCCTCGCGCTGCCGCTCGACGTGCGCGACGAGCAGGCCTTCGGCGACCGCTTCGCGCAGGCCGTGGCGCATTTCGGCGCGGTCGACATCCTGGTCAACAACGCGGCGCGCACGCCGACCACCTCGCTGTGGGACATCACGCCCGCCGAGTGGGACGACGTGCTCGCCATCAACCTGCGCGGCAGTTTCTTCGGCTGCCGCATCGCCGGGCGCCACATGCGCGAGCGCGGCGTGGGCCGCATCGTCAACCTGGCCTCGCTGGCGGGGCAGCAGGTCAGTAGTGCCACTGGCGTGCACTACGCGGCCAGCAAGGCCGGTCTGCTGGCGCTGACGCGTGCCTTTGCGCAGGAACTGGCGCCGCACGGCGTGACCGTGAACGCGCTGGCGCCCGCTGCCATCGACAGCCCCGCGCTCGCGGCGCTGCCACCCGAGCGGCAGCAGGCGCTGAAGGCCGGCATCCCGCTCGGCCGCTTCGGCCTGGCCGACGAGGTGGCCGCCGCCGTCGTCTACCTGGCCTCGCCGGCCGCCGCCTTCATGACCGGGGCGACGCTGGACCTCAACGGCGGCCGTTTCATGCGGTAGCACCACGCCGGGGCGCAAGCGGCTAAAATGATTCAGAACTAAACCATTCAGGTATGCACACAAATTCGCTCACTGGCCGTCATGCCCTCGTCACCGGCGCCGCTCGCGGCATCGGCGCAGAGATCGCCCGCACCCTTGCCGCTCAGGGGGCTGTGCTGACCCTGCTGGGCCGCGACGCGCAGGCCCTGCAGCGCGTGGCCGAGACCCTGGCGGGCAGCGGCCACGGCGTGGTGGCGGCCGACGTGGCCGACCCGCAGGCCGTGCAGTCGGCCTTTGCACAGGCGCGGGCCGAGCGCGGGGCGGTGACCGTGCTGGTCAACAACGCGGGCGCCGCCGAGAGCGCGCCGTTCCTGAAGACCTCGGTCGAGCTGTGGCAGCGCATGCTGTCGGTCAACCTCACCGGCAGCTTCCTGTGCGCGCAGGCCGCGCTGCCCGACATGTTCGACGCCGGCTGGGGCCGCATCGTCAACATCGCCAGCACGGCGGGGCAGAAGGGCTACGCCTACGTGTCGGCCTACACGGCCGCCAAGCACGGGGTGATCGGCCTCACGCGCGCGCTGGCACTCGAGGTGGCGCGCAAGGGCATCACCGTGAACGCCGTGTGCCCGGGCTACACCGACACCGACATCCTGCGCAACAGCGTCGCCAACGTGGTCGGCAAGACCGGCCGCAGCGAAGCCGATGCGCTGGCCGAGTTCTCCAGCGTGAACCCGCAAAAGCGCATCGTGCAGCCGGCCGAAGTGGCCGACGCCGTGCGCTGGCTGTGCGGCGAGGGCGCCGCGTCGGTCACGGGCCAGTCGATCTCCGTTTCTGGAGGAGAAGTCACATGAGTCGCAACGATGCCTCCCACGCCGTGCTGAGCGACGCCGAAGAACTCGGCCATGAAGCCCGCGCCGGCCATGAAGACCACGCCATGCTCAAGCTGTGGCTGCGCATGCTCGCGAGCACCACGCAGATCGAGGCCGAAATACGGCGTCGTCTGCGCGAGCGCTTCGGCATCTCGCTGGCGCGTTTCGACTACATGGCGCAGCTGTACCGCTACGAAGACGGCCTGAAGATGCGCGTGCTCTCGCGCTACCTGATGGTCACCGGCGGCAACGTCACCGGCCTGACCGACGAGCTCGAGCGCGAAGGCATGGTGGCGCGCGCGCCCAGCCCCGACGACCGCCGCGCCTGGATCGTGAGCCTCACGCCCGAAGGCCGCAACGCCTTCGAGGCCATGGCCACCGAGCACGAGCAGTGGATCCTCGAGATGTTCTCGGGCCTGGACATGAAGACCGTCAAGCAGATGCACAACCAGCTCGGACTGCTGCGCGTGCACGTGATGCGCGGCGACGGCGCGGTCGAGGACCGCGCATGAGCGGCGAGGGCGGTGGTGTGGAGTTCCAGCGCCCGCGCCTGATCCGTTTTTCCGACTGCGACCCGGCGGGCATCGTCTTCTATCCGCAGTACTTCGTGATGCTCAACGGCCTGGTCGAAGACTGGGTGAGCGAGGGGCTCGGCGTGGGCTACCACGCACTGATCGGCGAGCGCCGCGTCGGCCTGCCGACCGTGAAGCTCGACGCCGACTTTCGCGCCGTGAGCCGCATGGGCGACCGCGTGATGCTCGGCCTGTCGGTGGCGCAGTTGGGCTCGCGCTCGATCACGCTGTTGTTGCGCTGCTTCGAGCCCACCTCGGGCGAGGTGCGCATGCAGGTGCGGCAGGTGCTGGTGACGACCTCGCTCGACACCCACCGCGCCATCGCCGTGCCCGACGACATGCGCGCGGCCATCCTGCGCGATGCGCCGGCGTTGGCTGCTGCCGAGGCCGCCGGCAAGGCCTGAAGGCCTGAGCAAGGCTAGGGCGCCGGCGCAGGGCCGTCCGCAGGCTCAAGCGCCTTCTTCTCCTGCGCGTGCTTCTTCAGCCAGCCGCTGAGTTCCCGCTTTCCCTTCGCATTGGCCTGGCGCCACACCTCACGCGCGGCGGCCACGAAGCGTTCTTCCGCCGCATCGGGCGGTGCTTCCGAAGGCGCAGTGTTGTCTTCGTCGAGCCAGCCAGCGGCCACGTCGCAATGCCGCTCGATCTGCCGTGCGAGCTTGTCGCCGATGGGCCGCGCACTCTTGATCTGGCTCCACATGCTCGGAGAGATTTCGAGCTTGCGTGCAAAGGCCTGGTCGAGCCCCTTGGCGGGCAGGCCCGCCGCGACGGCGTCCTCGAGAAAGCGGCGATGCAGCACAAGCGCATTGCGGCGGCGCGCGACGGTGGTATGGGGCACTGTTCAAAAACAACAACAACAAGACAAGAAAAGATTGTCCCGGTTGTTGACGTCGCCGTAAACACTCTTTACAGTTGCCTCCAATTCACGGCACAAGCCGTCCCTTTTTTCCAACCCCTTACAGCCGACAGCGGCAATTTTTGACCAGGAACCATCGTGAACACCGCACTGACCCTCACCAGCCATCGACCCGCCTCGGGCCGACCGCTCGTGCGCGTCGGGTTCTGCCATGGTTTCGACATGCCGTCGCCCCTGTCGTTGTCTTCGCACCTGAACACCGCGTACGCCGCCAAAGCCGCAGCCCGTCTGCGCGTCGGCGGTCAGTTCGAGGCTCATCAGGTGCCCCCGGGTGGAGGTCGCGCGTAGGCGCGCATCTCTCAAGCTCTCTCGCAAAGAGGCCCGGACACCGCAAGGTTCCGGGCCTTTTTGTTTTTGCCGCTTTCCATTTCGGGTGTGCCTTCACCCCACCGCCAGAAATTGCCGCGTCGACGGTCTGGCGGGATGTGCATGAGTTGATCACTCCTGTGCAGCGACGTTCGATGGGGCCGCGCCCAGCGCGCGGCCCGTCGCGTGAGGACACAACCGAAATGGAAAGCGCGGGCAGGCTGTTTAGTTTTTCTTCCGTGTGTGGCGCAGCCTGGTAGCGCATCTGGTTTGGGACCAGAGGGTCGCAGGTTCAACTCCTGCCACACGGACCACACCCGAGCGGGACCGGGCCATGCCAACGCGTGGCCCGCCCGCGGAAACCGGCCGCAAAGATAGGGCGGCGCCGGAACCCGTCACCGGACATTTTTCAAGTCATTGCTTTCTTTTTTCCGTTACCCACCAAGGAGGCCCTCATGCGCAAGCGCAACTCACCGATCCGGATGATCGCCGTGCACCCGGCACCGCTGCCGCGCAGGCACATGGTGTGGTCGCTGGCCCAGCGCTTCGGCGTGGGGCTCGGGCCGCGTTATGTGGCCGATCGCGCGTCGGCATTGCAGGGCGGCAGCGAGGCGTCGCTCGACAGCCTCGACCTCGACCAGCGCGTGCGCGCGTCGGGCGAGTGGTAGCAGCTCAGCACTGCTCGTCTTCTGTTTCTTCAATGGTGCGTGTAGCTCAATGGCAGAGCCGCGGGTTGTGGTCCCGCTGACAACGGTTCGATTCCGTTCGTGCACCCCATCCGTTCACCACAAGCCATCGCCGCGAAGGGAGGCGATTCGTCATGCATTCACACGTCCTGCAACTCGATATTCAGGGCACGCCGCAAGCCTGGATCTCGCTGGAGCAGGCGGTGTTGCACTACGCCACCGGCAACGTGGCCTGGGAAGACGGCGCGCTGCCGCTGGCCACGCTGCGCGGCGGCTTCAACGTGGCGCGCGGTGTGCAGTCGCGCATCGACGTCGCACCCATCATCGCGCTGCGCGGCGCGTCGAAGATCAACCTCTTCGACGTCGTGCCCGGCGTAACCAAGGCCAAGCTGCTGCGCCGCGACCGCCACACCTGCGCCTACTGCGCGCAGGTGTTCGCCGACCGCGACCTGCAGTGCGAACACGTCATGCCCGAGTCGCGCGGCGGCCCGTGGAGCTGGACCAACCTCGTCAGCGCCTGCGCCGTCTGCAACAACCGCAAGGCCGCGCGCACGCCCGAAGAAGCGGGCATGCCGCTGGTCTACCTGCCGTACGTGCCGAGCCGCTTCGAGAACTTCCTGCTCGAAGGCCGCAACATCCGCGCGGACGTGCACGAGTGGCTGGCCAAGCGACTGCCGCGCGGCTCGCGGCTGCAGTAGCGCCGCGCGCACAAAGAGAAAAGCCCGCTGCCCGTTGGATCAACGGACAGCGGGCTTTGCCTTGTGCGGCTCGCGGTGAGCGAGTGAGTGAATCAGTGGAGGCGTGGGCTGCTTGCTTGTTTGCTTGTGTTCAGCGCCCCGCGCCGAAGAAGCTGTAAGCCACTGCTGTGGCTGCTGCGAGCCCGCCGAGCAAGATGAAGAGCACCTTCGTCGTACGGCGAGGGCCGCGCCGTGAACGGACCCAATGTTCCGGCCCGATCAGATCGATCGGAACCGTGGGTTTGCCTATGTCGGATGCCTTTTCCATGCCAAGAAATATAGCGCAGGCGCCAAGGCAAGAAGTTACAACGGCTTTTTGGCCCATTCGCACCGTGGCCGCTTGCCGACACCAGACAGAAACGTGTGAAATATTCCTCATGAACCAACAAATCATTCTCGAGAGCCTGGTCCGCGCCCTGGAGAGCTGGGTCCGCAACGCCTCCGCGGCCGAGCTGTGGCACGTGCACCGCGAGGGCGGCCTGGGCGCATCGATCCGCACCGAAGGCGAGAGCGTCGTGCACGTACGCATCGCCCTCGACGGCCCGCCCGATGCGTTGTCGAGCATTGGCAAGACCGATGGCCGCCTGCCCATGACCGAAGCGTTCAGAGGTGCCAACGGCGAAGCAGGGTGGGGCACCCCGCCACCGCAAGGCAGCGCCGAGCGCGAGCAGTGGTTTCTGTCGAGCGACGTGGCGCAGGAGCAGGCGCGGCAGTACCTGCTGGCCGAGGTGGCGGCGCGGCGGGATGCGTTGGTGCGGCGGGTGGAGGCGTGGGCTGCGGGGGCTGGTTGAGGCCGGTGCGCGATTCGCACGGCGATCGTCTTCGCGTGCGTGACTACAAGTCGACGCGAGTCCTCATTTGTTCACCGTGAGAGGCTTCCGCTGACGCGCTTCTCTCCCTACATTTGAACGACCGCCGCGCCCCACGGCGGGACATCGATGCACACCGCAGCGATGTCGATGTGAGGCACAAAAGGCGACGGCCAGGGTGCGCTAACACCCTGACCGTCTGACCAAGTGACGTGCATGACTTTGGTAAGGAGCACACCAGATGGCTGATCAAATTATCGCCGGGCAAACCATGCCCGATTCCCTCAGGGCAACCTGCCCCGACGCGGCCGACCTTCTAGAGAAGAAGCTGACCCAACTGCGGTCGTTGCTGAGCTGTTGCTATGGGGAGGAGCAGGAGTTGTTCGAGGCGATCGGGGCAAAGCACCGAGGCAACATCATGTGGATCGCTGTGGATCTGGCGACCGAGGCGGAAGAGCTTTCACAGGTACTGCTGAAAGGAATCGCTGCGCTTGACGGGCCCTCGAGGCCTGAGATCGGATAGGAGAAGAATCGCTGGCCACGGAGCCCAGTTGTCGACCGCGGTGCCGGCGGTCCTGCTCTCTAGAATGCAGCCTCCGGCCCGCCGCATGCAGATCAGTGCCGACCTTTTTCAGAAATTCGAATGCCGATTCCCATCATTGATCTTTTTGCGGGCCCAGGAGGCTTGGGAGAGGGTTTTTCTGCTCTCCAGGACCACAAGCAGCAGCCCGTCTTCGAAATTGGCCTCTCCATTGAGAAGGACGCCATTGCGCACCAGACGCTCACGCTGCGCGCAGTGTTTCGGAAGCTTCGGGGGACGAGGGATCTAAGGCACTACTACAGCTACATCCGAGGCGAGATTGACGAAGCGACATTTCGACGGCAGCCCGCTGTTGCTGAGGCTTTCGTTCACGCTAGTCGCGAAGCTCGCTGCCTGGAGTTGGGGAAGTCCGATGAGACTGGCATCGACGACGAAATACGAACGGCCCTCAATGGTCGTGATACGTGGATATTGATTGGGGGGCCGCCCTGCCAGGCGTACTCACTCGCGGGGAGGTCGCGCCGGGCGCATGACAAGAGCTTCCAGAAAGACGAGAAGCATTTTCTGTACAGGGAATATCTTCGAATCATTCAGGTTCATCGGCCGACCATCTTCGTGATGGAAAACGTGAAGGGCCTGCTCTCTTCGCAGCACTCTGGCAGCTCGATGTTCGAGAGAATCATCGAGGACTTGTCGAAGCCCGCTGAAGGTGTGGAATACGAGATTCGGTCCTTCATCAAGAAGGGTGACAGCAAATCGCTGGAACCAACGGACTTCATCATTCAGGCCGAGCACTACGGAATTCCGCAGAGCAGACATCGAGTGATCCTGTTAGGTGTAAGGAAGGATGTAGGGGCCTCGCGGCATGAACTCCTTTCAAAGGTCGAGAAATCCGTGAGCGTGAAGCATGCAATCGATGACTTGCCACGACTGCGAAGCCGTTTGTCGAAAGCCGACTCGTTGGAGGCCTGGAGAAGTGCAGTCCAGATGGCGCCCTCTTTCATGGAGGGATGGAACGTGGAGTACCAGTCGGGCTTGACCGAGCTGATGCGTGTATCCGCTGCCGCGGCTCGGAGTCTGAGCGTCGGTGAAGCCTTTGTTCAGCGGAGCTACAAAAAGCCGAAGAAACCGACTGAGCTCCAGCTCTGGCTGCACGATGAAGAATTGGGTGGGGTTTGCCAGCACGAAGCGCGATCACACATGGCGTCCGATCTGGCCAGGTACCTCTTTGCCGCCAGCTTCGCTCAGTCGCAAGGCTATTCCCCGCGATTGGATTGCTTTCCGCCCAAGCTTCTGCCCAACCACAAGAACGCGGCGAGCAATAGCACAACAGGGGTCATTCCTTTCAAGGATCGATTCCGCGTGCAGTGCGCGGGAGAGCCATCAACGACAGTGGTTGCGCACATCGCAAAGGATGGGCACTACTACATCCACTACGACCCCACTCAGTGTCGAAGTCTCACGGTGAGAGAAGCGGCTCGGCTTCAGACCTTCCCCGACAACTATTTCTTTGCTGGCAATCGAACCGAGCAGTACACGCAGGTCGGCAATGCCGTGCCTCCTTTGCTGGCCAACAAGCTGGCGAAGGTGGTGCGTGGTCTGTTGGCTGAACTGAATCGCGAGCAACGAAGGAAGCGCGCGGCCTTGGAGAAGAACTCCTCAACGCGATCTGGCGAGGATGAGCCAAGCAGGAAGCCTGCTCCTGCGATCGCTTGATTGGACCGACCAGCCACTCAACAGTGAGTTCTGGATCACTGTCTTGCCACGCCACGTACTGACGAACGATTGCACGACCTCATTCTTGCCGCCGATGGCGGCTGGAGCATGAGTCCCCGATAGTCCATCGCGCGGATCATTTCGATGAACGGAACGAGCCCACCCATGTGGTCGCCAAGCAGTCGCCTGAGGATGGTCGCCAAATGGGCTTCGGCCACGTCTCCTAGGGCTTAGGCATTCGAATCGGCCATGGCTTAGCTTCGCGATGGGGCGCCGATCTCTCCGAGCTGGTCGCAGCCCTCGATCCACGAGCTCATGGCGGCTTGCAGGCCTGCGGCAATCTTGGCGTCGCGCGTTGAGCATTCCCAGACGCATAGCACTCGCCAGCCCAGCGCGTGGAGCTTTTCGACTGAGCGGCGGTCGCGTTCGACGTTGGTCTCGAGCTTGGCTTTCCAGAAGTCGGGTCGCGTTGAGGGCATCTTGGCGTATCGGCATCCCTGATGCTGGTGCCAGAAGCAGCCATGGACGAAGATGGCGACCTTGCGGCCGGGCATGACAATGTCGGGAGTGCCAGGCAGGTCGCGTCGATGCAGCCGGAATCGATAGCCCGAGGCGAACAGCAGCCGGCGGACAAGGAGCTCAGGCTGCGAGTTCTTGCCCTTGATGCCGGCCATCATCCGGCTGCGGTCGGCGGGGGAGACGACATCAACCATGGGCTTGTTCTGAGGAGGGAACACGCCGCATGATGGATCAGTGGCCTCGTAGGGCTACTTCACTTCCGGGATGTTGGTCGCTGGGGCGGAATAGCTCGCACCCATTACGGCCTCCTTGCATTCCGGCCGCTTGGCCCATTCGGAAACCATCTTGCCGCCGGCCGAGGAGTGCAGCACATCGTTGACCTCCTTGGCCCACACGGCGATTTGCGCGAGCAGTTCGGGAGAGGCCGCCTGCTTGACCCATATGCGGTCGAGGTCGATGCGGTCGCCGAGCTTCTCGGCTACCAGCGACACCGTGTAGGCGGTGACGTTGGCTTGGAAGGCTTGGAACATCGGCCGCAAGAGCTTTTGGGCGTCGCGGTAAATCTTGGCCTTGGCGATCATGGCCTTGAAGTCGACGACGGTCGGCAGCGGCGCCTCTTGCCCATCGACGGGCGTCAGGCCCGCCATGAACTTGTCGAAGTTCTTTTGCGAGCCGAGGCTGACGATGTCGGGCCTCTTGTCCCAGGCGGTGATGTATTTGGCCAAGTCGGTCTTCGTGACGCGGCGCGCCGTCGGGATGGCCTCCTTCAGGGCCTTGAGCTTGGCTGGTGTGGTCCCCTCGCGGGCAAGCAGCGTGTTGTAGCTGCCCGAAGCGCGCTCGTAAAACCACTGGCCCACGCCATCAGGGCAGTAGACTGAACGCGAGAGCTTCTCGATCTCGACGTGGAAGGGCTTGTTGGCCGACAGGTCCGATTGCCGCACGGCGTTCTGGCTGTTGGCGAAGCGGGAAATATCCGAGACGAGAGCTTCCTCCTTGGCCGAATCCTGGGCGCGCATCACGATGATCTTGGCGGGGACGCGCACGCGGCTCAGGTCCGTGTCGGGATACTTCTTCTTGGCGAAGTAGATCGAGGCGGTGGTCTGCCCACCGTTGACGATTTGCAGGCCTTTGAGCCAGGCAATGCCGGCCGAGCCGTCGCCAGGCTTGCCCAGGCGCATCTCGTCCGCAACGATCACGATGCCGTTGTTGTAGGCCATGAAGCGCTCGGGGGCTGAGCGCAGCGTGTTTTGGATGCCGGCGTTGACGCCCTTGCCTTTGACGCTCAGGAAAGAGCGGACGTTGGCCTCCAGCAGGCGCGCGCCGAACTTCTCGTAGAGCAGCCGAAGCGCCTCGGCCGGGATTGCCGTCAGAGCATAGTCGTAGTCGTCGTTCTCGCCTGGCACGAAGACGCAGGGCAGGGGCGCGCCGGACACCTCGGCGAAGTCGACCACAAGCTCGTCGCGTGGCTTGCCCTCGGACCAATGCCGGTGAAGCCGCTCGATGTCCATGACCTCTAGGCGCACGGCCTTCCCGCCTATATCGCGGGTCTTGAAGCTCTTGGATTTGGCGACGCGGTCGGTGATGACGTAGACGCGAACCTGCTCCAGGTCGTCGTAGATCGCCTGCAGCGTCTCGGCCAGCGAGCGCACGTCGCTTGACGGGTCCAGCTTGGGCGCCATCTTGCCCTCGGCGCACAGCGACAGAAAGCGCAGGCACTGCTCGACGGCGGTCTTGGTCTCGGAGTCCGGGACCGGCGTGGGAACATCGACATTCGCATAGAGGCTAACGAACAAGTCGAGTTGATCGTTTTCCTCCGAGAGCGAATAGCCGCTCAGGCGCAGGTTCGCGTTGCCGACCTTGCCCTCGAAGTGGCACTCGACGGGCTCGAAGGTCATGCCGATGTCCGACATGTGGTCCATCACAATGCCGGAGAAAACCAGCTCTTCATAGAGCGCGCCGTCTCGCATCTGCGAGCGGACGGCGGCCTGCGTCTCGCGCAGGAATTCAGGCAGATTCATTCTTAGATGGCTCCCATTTTCTTAAGTGCGCCCTCGGTGCCGACGTTGTCGCCGGGCACCTTGTCGAGGTCGATTTCATAGATAGCTCTCATGATGCCCGCGGGCACTGTGCCCGAAGTCATTCGAGGGAAGTTGCCAGTGACCTCGACGACGCGCGTTCCCGCCTGCTCAAACTTCCTAGGGTAGCGGTCGGAGTGCGAATCGATATAGCCCGCAGCCAGCAGACGCTCGGCCAACAACCTCTCAGCCTCGCCGTCGCCCTTGATCGCCACACGCATTGCCTCGAGGATCTCTGGCAGGTTCTGTCCGCTTTCGATTTGCCGCAGTCGGGCGCCGGCCACAAACAGCGGCTGGCGCGTCGAGTCGTCGAGTTGCTCAAGCGAGCCGATCTTGGCGGGAAATCCAGCAGCCGACAGCGTGGTCTTGACCTCCAGGGCTCCTGTGCCGAGCTCAAAGTCTTGAATGCCGTCGAGCGGCCCCACCCATGATTCGATGGCGAGCGCCGAAGGGACGCCCGCATCAATGATGGCCCGCAGCAGCGTGAGCTCACCAATCAAGCCGATCTCGGCTTCGGGGCTGAGGACCTGCGTTCCCTTGCGCATGAACTCCTGCCAGGCCCCCACTCGTCCGATAAACACCCGCATGAGCTTTGCTTCATCGGCGCCGATGGCCACAGCGTCATCGAGAGCTCCGACGACGTCGCACGCCATGGCGGCGAAGAGTTCCGCGCTGCCAGCCGACTTTCGGGTCAGGGCGAGCCACAGCTTGCCATTGCCTTCGGGGTCGGCGCGCTCGACTGCGAAGCCTTGGCCCTCGGGGAGTTTGTCGGCTGCAGCCAGTTGCGCGGTGGGAAAGCCGACCAGGACCGCTTCGGCGTTGTCAGGCGAGCGCCGTCCGGCCATCAATTGAAGTGGGCCAGCGGAGGGTAGCGAGATGGCTTGCCATCCTGGCTCGGTGTCGGCGCTGGTGAGTGACGACCAAGCCAAGAGAAATTCGTTACTCGGACGGGCCATATTCCTGCATCCAATAGAGGAGGTTCACTTCGTATTCAACACGGATGCCGTTCTCGGCCGACGGGAAGGCGATGGCGAAGGCCATGATGGGCTTGTCCCAGCCGGGCACGATGAGGTTTTCAGAGAGCCTCTCCTTGCCCTTGTAGTAGGGGGCAAGAGAGTAAAGCAGCAGCAGGCCGCGATCCGCCTCGCCTCCAAGCCTGTCGCGCGCCTCGCGGATGCCCTTGCCGCTGGGGCTGTCAGGCATGTTGTTCCGGCCTCGGGCCGGTTCGGGCTTCCACGCCGCGCGGGTGCGAGCGAGAGCGTCGCGCCAAACGTTGTCGTCGAGGTCGATGCCTTCGTCCTTGGGGTCAGTAAGCACTCCAATGGCGAACATGGACGCATCCCTGGCCGCTGGTGGGTCCGGGTCGTCGGTCTTGCGCGTTTGGAAAGAGGTGACTTTGAAGTCGCCGGGGAAAACATGCGTTTCGCCGATGCCTTCACCTCCGGTTAAAAGCGCCACGTTCCATTGCTCCAACTTGCCGATGTCGAGCATTTTCGTGATGAAGTCCGCGAGGACTGCCGCCTTGGCGCTGGTGGCATTTGGATGGGTCACATAGGAGCTCAGGAATGCGAGCACCTTCGGAGCTTCCACGTCCTGCCACAGGCGAGCGCCAGGCCAAGAGTCGGCGTCACCGTCGCGCGGATATTTTGGCCCCTCCACGAACTTCTTCCCGAGGGAACCGACCAGCGCGTCGGTCGCGTCGAGGTTTGCCTGCTGAATCTTGGCGTCCCTGTGGAAGAGGATGGTTTGGGGCCGAGTGCCACTGTAGGTCAGCGACAGCGTCTGGGCGTTGCGCATCTTCAATGGTGAGGTGACCGTGAGGACCTCGTGCGACATGACCTTGAGTCCATACAGCTCTGGTGTGAGCTTGGCCTTTGCCATGAAGTCGAACTCTTCGCGCAGCTCCTCGGAGGCGTCGGCGATGTGGCCGAACCACTTCACCAAATCCGGCGACGTATAGAGGCGGCAGAGGTCCAAATATCCGGGCCGGTAACCAAACCAGCGGCCCATCTGCATCAGCGTGTCGTACATCTTCGTGGTGCGGACGAAGTAGCTCACGCACAGGCCTTCAAGGGTGAGGCCCCGCGCGAGCTTGTCGCCGCCGACGGCGATGACCTTCAACGCGGCGCCAGGCGTGGCGTAATCCAGAGCGTCCTTGGCCGTGCCATTGATCGAGCGGACGACGATGTCTTCGAGAACGTCCGGCAGCTTCGCAACCACCTCAGCCCAGGAAGGCAGCTCAGGAGGCTGCTCTTCTCCGGGCGAGAGCTCGGTAACTTTGTCGCGCGTCGGGATGAAGTCGTCGTCCCAGAGCTTGCGCATTTGCACGAGCAACTCGTCCGCGTCACTGCCTCGGGTGATCTTCTGGCGCATGCGGCGCACCGTCTCCTCGACTTGCTCGCGCACGTGGTCCTGCACCGCCACATAGCGGGTGACGTGAATCAGCATGGAGCTGTGTTCGAGACCTTGGCCGCGCAGTTCGCGTGCCGCGCAGACAAGCACGAATGAATGGATGGCATTGCGAAGCGACAGCGGAATAGTCTCTTGCCCGTTGTGGACGGGGATGTGCGACTTCTTGTGCTTGGGCGGCATCCATCCAAGATCGGTCTCGGGGTCGTAGTGGTCCAAGATGCTGCGAGACAGCGGGAGAGCTCCCACACGGCCGTCCTTTGTCAACTTGCCGAACATGCGGGCGGGGCCGACGTAGTTCGACGGAGCGGCCAGGTTGATGATGAAGGCCTTCGGAAAGAGGTCAGGGCCTTCCAGGGTCGTGGCGCCCTTGTGATGGATGTAAATGTTGGCGAAAGGCGTCGCCGTGTAGCCGACATAGGCCTTCCGGGAGAAGGAGTGCAGCAATCGACGAATCAGGCTGTTGATGGTCTTGGGCGAATGCTCCTCGTCCGGCGTTCCGTCTTCATTGAAGGGTTGCTCCCCGGTATCCACAGAGGCATTGTCCGCTTCGTCATCGATCATCAGGAGTGGCAGCTTTGTCACAAGCTTCCAATCCGGCGTTTTTGGCAGCAACGGGCTGGGTGTGTCAGCGACCCGCGTCTGGATCCATTTCAGTAGCTCGGTGAGTACAGTCTTTTGCTTCTTCACCACGAAAACCCAGGGCCGCTCCTCGGGCGAGATGCCGTGAAAGTGCTTTGCGATGGCCTTGCTGAAATCGCCGTTTTCCGCCCGCGTCGTCGCCGAGTTGGTTTTGAGGTCTTCTCCGAATGCGGCCACGCCGATGGGCGCGCCAGGATCGCGGTCCGCCGTGGTCTCGTAGCCCAGGAACCCCTCCTCAAGGCGCATCTGGGTCTGCGAGCGCAGGTTGTTGTGCATGCCTGCCAGCACGATGATGATCTTGTAGCCTGCATCGGCGGCCTTGTTGATCAAGCCCGTGTAGTTGCTGGTCTTACCCGACTGCACATGGCCGACGACGAGCCCACGACGATCCCAGGAGTCCGTCCGCAAGGGGTCTTCGAGAAGCCCGAGGATGTCGTCCGTAGCCTCGTCGAGGCCATCGACGACCACGTCCGACAATTTCGATTCCTGGTAGTCGCGGTAGCGGCGCCAGTAATGCCAGTCCTTCTTGCGGGCGGCGTTGAGCCAATCGAAATGCCCGGTGTTGTCCTTGAGGGTGGTGGCCTTGCCCATCCGGTGGCTGAACCGCTGGATCAGCGTGGCGACCACCTTGGCCTCGTCCAAAGGAGCCGGTGGATCGCTGGCGAACATCGCGGCGGCCAACTTCACTTTCTCAGCGATGTACGCCGGTGTGATCTTTGACGAGTCTTTCTCCGCCTTCACCAGACGCTGCGCGGTGGCGATGACATCTTCAAGCAGCTGCACCTGCGCTGCGGCCTCTTCTGCTGCGGTCATTTCTTACTCCCTAGTTTTGCGACGAGCGCTGGGTATTTTTGAAACGGTTCTGTGCGCGAAATCGACTTGCGTGCCTCCTCGAGGCTGAGGCCTTTACGTTCGATAAGGTCATCGAAGAGCACGCGCGCGACCTCGATCACTGCCGCATTGGGTTCGCCCTCGAAGCCCGTCCGTGGTGTTTCCTTGTTTTCGGCCGTGTCCAGCCAAATGCGCTGCACTGGCACGGTCTCTTCGATCACCCGAAGCATCGACTTGATCAATGGCGCAAGCGTCCCCGCGCTTTCTAGGACGGCAGTGACGGATGGGTGCGTTTCTTCAATCCGATATCGCATGCCCGCCTTGACGCGCTCGACACGCCACGCCTGTTCAATGGGGATGTTCCCTTTCGCGGGCACTGGCGTGCCCCGATAGGCAAACACACGTCGAGCGCGCTCGCGAGTGTTCTCGGCCAAGAGGGTGAGCCAAGGCCGGAGCGAGACGGGCGGGCGGGCTGTGGATTTGCGAACGTCGATCTTCCAGTCGGCATCGGCAGTGTTCGGGATGTCTAGGCGAATGCGAGCGAGGCGGTGCGCCTCTTCGCGGTTCCACGCGCGAGAGTTGCCAAGGCCGAGCCAGCCACCTGCGACCAAGAGGCGCTCGTTGCGATAGACGTAAAACCCTTGCTGCGCGGTCCATCCGGCCGGGCCTGCGTTGTCGTCGAACTCAGCAGCGGCCAATTTGTCGCGATGGGGCAGGACATGGGCCTGCACCGTGACGGTTCCGTAATCAGTCGGATGGTTGGTTGGTGGCGATGTCCACGGCTTTGCGGGGTGGCCCATCATGAACGGGTCCCATGGCGCGACTGCCCGACCGTTCAGGAGCAATTTGAGCTTGGCGCGCGGCCCTTGAAGAAGGCGATGGAAGACCATCGCCAAATGAGACTCGACGGTGTCGATGAGGTCGTGGAAGTCGTCGGAGGTGTAGCCGGCGGTCACCACGCGGTCCATCGTCTCCCAGAGCACGACAGTGCCCGCCTTCTTGCCCTTCAAGCCCGCGATGAATGGCTTTGATCCTTGTGCAGGGCCTTCGAACAAGAGCCACCCGCCGTCGGGATTGGCGGCAAGCTCGTCGAGGTCCCAACGCAGGCAGCTTGTGGTCCCTTTCTTGACGGTGGCGACGGTGAGCCTGCGGCATTGGGAGAAAGATGCAGTTTTCAGGCCCATGCCGAAGCGCCCGAGGTCGTGGGCGGCCCGAGCATCCAGTGGGTTCTTGTCGCCTAGGCGCATGGCGCTCTCAAGCTCGGCGTCGTCCATGCCGCGTCCGTCGTCCAGGACAGTGATGCGGCTTGTTTGCCCATGCCAGGCGAAGTTGACGAGGACTTCTTTCGCACCGGCTGAGATGCTGTTGTCGATGATGTCTGCAAGAGCCGCGCCGGTCGAGTAGCCGAGGCCCCGCAGGGACTCGAGCATCGCCATGGCGCGTGGCGGTGCGCTTCTTGTTTTGGGTTTCATCGTTCGGACCCCTTCGGCGGCTTGGATCTCAGCGTCGTCTGCACTTCTGGCAAGGACTGTTCCGTGCTGGTGCTCGTTTCATCGTCTGAGCGCACATCGCGCTTGTTGTCTTCCGGCGCCGAGGCGCCGTTGAGTTCGCGTAAGAGCCCAATCAGCCGTGCGGGATGCTTCAACCTGCGCAGGGCCGCCGATTCAATTTGGCGAATGCGCTCACGTGTCACGTCGAGCCGCGCGCCAATCTCTTCAAGCGTCATCGGCTCTTGGATGCCGATGCCAAAGCGCATACGCACGATGCTCTCTTCCTTGGGTTTGAGGGTGCCTAGAAATTTGGCCACTGAGCCGATCAATTGCATGTCGTCGACGATGTCCATTGGGTCACGGGCCGTGAATTGGTCCTTGGCATCGGCGGCAATGAGATCGTCCAATGCCTCGATCTCCTGAAGCGGCAGCGGCTCCAGTGCTGCACGGTCGAGCGCCAGAACCTTCTTGATCGGCAGCTGTACCCGCGCGGCGATCTCATCGATAGTAGGGGCGTGTCCGTGCCTGAGCTCGAAGGCATGAGTGGCTTGCGCGATGCGCTGGGTCTTCTCGTAGACGTGGACCGGAAGGCGGATGGTTTTGCTCTTGTCGGCGACATAGCGCCCGACTTGCTGGCGTATCCACCAAGTGGCATACGTCGAAAACTTGAAGCCCCTGCGCCAATCGTAGCGATCCACCGCCTTGATGAGACCAATGTTCCCCTCCTGCAGCAGATCGTCCAAGGGTTGACCGCTGAAGAGATACTTTTTCGCGATGGAATGGACGAGCTTCAAGTTCGCGACGGCCATCTGGTCGCGCGCGCCGCGGTAGTCCTTCATCGCTTGCGCGAACGCAAAAGCAGGCTCGTGCTCCCCGGCCAAGTCGGAGTCGGCTAGTTCCAGAAGGAAGCCGCGGGTCAAGCCCAGCGAGGCGAGCGTGTCTCGGCAAGCACTCCATTCGGGGGTGTCTTGCCTAGCGCCGATGGCGAGGCCTGACAAGAGTTCAGCGTTGGTGCAGAACTCCGACAGCTCGTTGACGGATTCCTTGGCGTCAAGGTCAAGTTGGGAGTCGCCTTCGTCGCCAACGGCCTCGGTCGACAGATGGGAGTCGGCGGCGGGCTCGGGGCTTGGACTTGGTTCAGCGTCTTGAAGCTCGAGCTGCGGGCCGGAGGACAGCCAGCGCAGCGGCTTCGTGTTCGACGTAACCTTCTTGGCCGCGTCCAGCACTCTGTTGATGCCAGAAGGCCACAAAGCTAGCGCGTCGAGCGCTTTCGCCACGCCGTGCTCCATGGCTTGGCCCAGGGCGACCTCGGCCTCTGCAGTTAGAAGTGCCTCGCGCTGGAGTTCCCGCTGGTAGATGCGCAGGGGCTCATTGCGACGCCCGGCCAAGTCATCAACGAACGCTATTGCTTCGTTGACTACGTCTTCCTCATCAGGCTCCGTCTCAGGCGTGACAAACACCTCAAAGCTCTCGTGGGAGGCCGAATACTCGAACCGCTCGTCAGTCTCGGCGCCCAAGTCGTTGATAACCATGCACAGGAGCGCGCCAGCTTCCACGTTGGGCTCGCCATCGTCGCCAAGTGTCAAGTCCTCAATCGCTGAGTAAGGGACGCTGCCCTCGCGAACGGCGCGAAGCAAAACTAGGCGCAGCCGCTCACGAGCCTCGGTGTTGTCGGCACGCGGGAGCGGCGTAGCCCGATTGGGCAGGAAAGTCTCAAAGTCTTCCCAGTCGGCGGACGTGTCGATGGGCTGGTGTTCGGAGATGGCGCTTTGGACTTCGAAGGCCGCAACCGAGAGCGCATGATCTCCCTCGGGTGGCGGCTGGTCCTCTTCGGCTTCCCATCCAGTCAAGTCGAACGCATTGCCATCCTCGCCGAAGGTCCACTCGATCATGCGGGAGGTATTAGCCTCAAGTCCTTTGCCAGAGGATCGTTCTGTGGGGTGGGCAGCATCGGCAAGGTGGCGGGCTGGCGGATTGTTGGTGGCCAGCATTTCTTGCCTGTCGACCGCGACATGCGCGGGCTCACAAGAGACGTCCTCGCTATGCGAAGTCATCCGCGGTGTGCATGCGGCCTCAATGGCCGAAGCTGCGCCGAGGGCACCTGCAGCCCGCGCGATGCCGAGAGCGTTCCGTCCCGAAGGATCAAGCAGCTCGGCGTTGGCGCCGGCAGCAAGCAGGAGTTTGCAGATGGCCGATTTATTGCGGGCTGCCGACAGCATGAGGGGGGTTTGGCCCTTGTCGTCGCGCGCGTTTAGGTCGTCGCCGCGGTCGATGTGGACTTGGACTGCGGCCTCGACGCCTGCCACAACGGCTATCCTCAGAAATCTGCTCAGGAGAGGCGCATCTTGGGCAGCCGCTGTCATGCCCATGCTTCTTCCCGGAGTGCCTGAGAGGCGATCTCCGTGCTTAGCTGAAGATTTCCTCTATCCCCCGGTTCAAAGCGACGACTATGGCCGCGCAATGTAGTAATTTCTGCGGCCATTTCGGCTCTGTAGAATTTGAATTGTTACAAATTCTACAGTGATGGCGTGCGGCAAATCTGCTCGTTTTCCAGGGTCTCGCCTTGCATTGCGCTCAATTGCATGTCTGCAGTGCGCTCTGATGCGGCAACAATGGTCAACAAGACCGTATCAACCTGAGCCTAGGTGAGGCCGCGCCAATTGGTGGTTTCAAGAAGGACTCACAGCTAGACCAATGAGAAAAGCCCCTGACTCTTACGAATCAGGGGCTTTTAATTGGTGCCGGAGAGATGAATCGAACACCCGACCTTCTCATTACGAATGAGCTGCTCTACCGACTGAGCTACACCGGCGAAGCCTCAGATTATAGCCAAGAAATCAAGGCTTCTCGGCGTGGTACTGCGTCAAACGCTCGACTTCGTGACGCGAACCCAACATCACGCTCACGCGCTCGTGCAGTTTGGTGGGCTTCAGGTCGAGGATGCGCTGCTTGCCGTTGGTGGCGGCGCCGCCGGCCTGCTCGACGAGCCAGCTCATGGGGTTGGCCTCGTACATCAGGCGCAGCTTGCCGGCCTTTTCGGGCTCGCGCTTGTCCCACGGGTACATGAACACGCCGCCGCGCATCAGGATGCGGTGCACGTCGGCCACCATGCTGGCAATCCAGCGCATGTTGAAGTCCTTGCCGCGCGGGCCTTCCTTGCCGGCCAGGCATTCATCGATGTAGCGCTTCACGGGCTCGTCCCAGTGGCGCATGTTGCTCATGTTGATGGCAAATTCCTTGGTGTCGGCTGGAATCTGGATGTCTTCCTGCGTGAGCACGAAGCTGCCTTGCTCGCGGTCGAGCGTGAACATGGCCACGCCGTTGCCCACGGTGAGCACGAGGGTGGTCTGCGGGCCGTAGATGCAGTAGCCGGCAGCCACTTGCTGGGTGCCGGGCTGCAGAAAGTCGGCTTCCTGCACGCCGGGGGTGTCGTCGGGCTTCTTCAGCACGCTGAAGATGGTGCCGATGCTCACGTTGACGTCGATGTTGCTGCTGCCGTCGAGCGGATCGAACATCAAGAGGTATTCGCCCTGCGGGTAGCGGTTGGGCACCACGTGGATGGTTTCCATCTCTTCGCTGGCCATGGCCGCGAGGTGGCCGCCCCATTCGTTGGCTTCAATGAGCACTTCGTTGGCGATGATGTCCAGCTTCTTCTGGATTTCGCCCTGCACGTTCTCGCTCTCGGCCGTGCCGAGCACGCCACCCAGCGCGCCCTTGTTGACGGCCTGGCTGATGCTCTTGCAGGCGCGGGCGACCACTTCGAGCAACAGGCGCAGCTGGCCGGGAATGAGGCCGTCGGCGCGTTGCTGCTCGACGAGGTAGCGGGTGAAGGAGATTTTTTGTTGAGCCATGGATCTTGTGGGGTTCGGTGGGTTCAGTTTCCGGCAAGGGCGCGGGTGACGACTTCGTGGGTGTCCTTGCTCAGGTCGGGCTTGGCGGCCACGCGGGCGATCGCTTCGCGCGCGGCGCTGCGGTAGGGCTCGGCCAGCTTGCTCCAGCGGTCGAGCGCGCGCGCCAGGCGGGCGGCCACCTGGGGGTTGATGGCGTCGAGCTCGATTACGCGCTCGCTCCAGAACACGTAGCCGGCCGCGTCGGCGCGGTGGAAGGCGCCGGGGTTGCCGCTGCAGTAGCTGAAGATCACGCTGCGCGCGCGGTTGGGGTTCTTCAGCGAGAAGTCGGGGTGCTTCATGAGCTGCTTGACCAGCGGCAGGATGTCGCCGCCGCGGTCACTGGCGCCGGCCTGCAGCGAGAACCACTTGTCGATGACCAGCGCCTCGTCCTTGAACATGGCGTGGAAGCGCGCGAGCGCCTGCGCCGCCAGGGTGTGGCCCGACGACACGAGGGCGTTGAGCGCGTTGAAGCGGTCGGTCATGTTGCCCGCGTCCTTGAAGCGCTGCAGCGTCTTGCCGGGCCACACGGTGTCGCCCGAGGCGCGCGCCGCCAGGCACAAAAAGTTGAGCGCCATGCCGGCCAGCGCACGGCGGCCCGACGAGGTCGGGTCGGGCGTGTAGGCGCCGGTGTCCTTGTTGTCTTCGTAGGCCTGTTCCCAGTCGGCGAAGAGGGCGGTGGCGAGCTGGGCGCGCATGGCTTCGCGCACGAGGTGCACGCGCTGCGGATCGACCACGTCGAGCTGTTCGGCAATGTAGGTTTCCGACGGCAGCGTGAGCACCAGTTCCTTGAAGGCGGCGTCGAGCTGCGGGTGGCGCAGCACGCCGCGCATGGCGTCGAGGTAGGCGTCGTTGAGCACCGGCGTGGTGTCGGTGGCGTGCGCGGCAATGGCTTGCAGCGCGGCGCGCAGGCCCAGGCGCTGGCCGGCTTCCCAGCGGTTGAACGGATCGGGGTCGTTGGCCAGCAGGGTGAGCAGTTGGGCGTCGGTGTACGCAAAGTCGAGGATCACCGGCGCGCTGAAGCCGCGCAAGATCGACGGCACGGGCTCGGCGTCCAGGCCCACGAAGGTGATCTGCTCGCCGGCGCGCGACAGCACGATGGTGCGGGTGCCGCGTGCCACGTCGCTTTCGCCCTCGAGCTGCATGGGCAGTTCGCGGCCGGTGGCGGCGTCGAGCAGGCCGATGTTCAGCGGGATGACGAAGGGTTCTTTGGTCTGCTGGCCCGGCGTGGGCGGGCAGCTTTGCACCACGCTCAGGGTGTAGCTGCGGTTCTGCGCGTCGTACACGCCGTGCGCGGCCAGGCGGGGCGTGCCGGCCTGGCTGTACCAGCGCTTGAACTGGGGCAGCAGGCGGGCCAGTTCGGAGTCGGGGTTGGCGTCGGCAATGGCCTGGGCGAAGTCGTCGCAGGTCACGGCCTGGCCGTCGTGGCGCTCGAAGTACAGGGTGATGCCTTTTTCGAAGCCCTTGCGGCCGACCAGCGTCTGCATCATGCGAACGACCTCGGCACCCTTTTCGTAGATGGTGACGGTGTAGAAATTGCTGATCTCGATGTAGCTGTCGGGCCGCACCGGGTGGGCCATGGGGCCGGCGTCTTCGGGAAATTGGGCGGTGCGCAGAACGCGCACGTCTTCGATGCGCTTCACGGCGCGGGCCGAGGCGTCGGCGCACAGGTCCTGGCTGAACTCCTGGTCGCGGAAGACGGTGAGGCCTTCTTTCAGCGAGAGCTGGAACCAGTCGCGGCAGGTCACGCGGTCGCCGCTCCAGTTGTGGAAGTACTCGTGGCCGACCACGCTTTCGATGTTGCTGTAGTCGGCGTCGGTGGCGGTGGCCTGGTTGGCCAGAACGTACTTCGTGTTGAAGATGTTCAGGCCCTTGTTCTCCATGGCGCCCATGTTGAAGTCGCTGGTGGCCACGATCATGAAGCGGTCCAGGTCCAGGGGCAGGCCGAAGCGGGCTTCGTCCCACAGCACGGAGTTGACCAGCGAGTTCATGGCGTGCTCGGTCTTGTCGAGGTCGCCGGCGCGCACGTACACCTGCAGCAGATGTTCCTTGCCGCTGCGCGCTTTGATGCGCTGCTCGCGCGCCACGAGCTTGCCCGCCACCAGGGCGAACAGGTAGCTGGGTTTCTTGAAGGGGTCGACCCACTTGGCGAAGTGGCGGCCCTCGGGCAGCTCGCCCTGGTCGACAAGGTTGCCGTTCGACAGCAGCACCGGGTAGGCGGCCTTGCTGGCGCGCAGCGTGACGGTGTACATCGCCATCACATCGGGACGGTCGAGGAAGTAGGTGATGCGGCGAAAGCCCTCGGCCTCGCACTGCGTGAAGAAGGTATCTTCGCTCACGAACAGGCCCATCAGCTTGGTGTTCTTGATGGGGCAGCAGGTGGTGAAGAGTTCGAGCTCGAACGCATCGGGCAAACCGTCGATGACGAGCTGGTCGCCTTCCATGCGGAACGAGGCGCCCTGGCCGTTCACGAGCACGCGCGCCAGGTTGAGCTCGTCGCCGTCCAGGCGCAGCGGCTGGGCCGGCACCTCAGGGTTGCGGCGCAGCTGCATGCGGTTGAGCACGCGGGTCTTGGCGGGGTCGAGGTCGAAGGTCAGGTCGACGGTGTCGATCCAGAACGCCGGCGCGGCATAGTCTTCGCGGCGGATGGCAATGGGTTGCCCTTGGGCGTCACGCTGAAGCAGCATCGAGGGTCTCCAGAAAATTCGAATGGGCCAGTTCGTTGTAGTCGCGAACGGCGGCGATCACGTGGGGGCCGGCCAGCTCGGCGGCCGTATGGGTGCTGCACACGGCCACGGCGCGCATGCCGCCGCGGCGGGCGGCTTCGATGCCGAAGGGCGCGTCTTCGAAGACGATGCAGCGCTCGGGCGCCACGCCGATGCGGCGCGCGGCTTCCAGGAAGATCGCGGGCGTGGGCTTGCCCGAAAAGCCTTCGTCGCCGCCGACGATGGCCAGCGGCAGCGGGTCCATCTTCAGGCGCGACATGGCGAACGCGATGTTGTGCCTGTCGCCGGCCGTGCCCACCGCCACCTTCAGGCCGCGTGCCACCGCGGCCTGGGCGAAGGCGGTGAAGCCCGCCACTTCGGTGAAGTTGTCGTGAAAGAGCTCGCGGTAGATCTCTTCCTTCTCGTGCACCATCGCCTGGCACTCGGCATCGGAGAGCTCGCGCTCGAACAGCTCGCGCATGCTCTCGGTGCCGGTGCGGCCCGTGGTGCGCGCGAGGATCTCGCTCACGTCGAGCTGCACGCCGTGGCGCTGCGCGAAGGTCACCCACGAGCGCGCATGCCAGGGCATGGAGTCGATCATGGTGCCGTCCATGTCGAAGATCAGGGCTTCGACCCTGCCGGTGTTCAGGCTCATCGGTCAGACGCCTTGCTTGAGCGAGGCTTCGATGAACACGTCGAGGTCGCCGTCGAGCACCTTCTGCGTGGCCGAGACTTCGACGTTGGTGCGCAGGTCCTTGATGCGGCTGTTGTCCAGCACGTAGCTGCGGATCTGGTGGCCCCAGCCCACGTCGGTCTTGCTGTCCTCGAGCTTTTGCTGCTCTTCCTGGCGCTTGCGCATCTCGTGGTCGTACAGGCGCGAGCGCAGGCGCTTCCACGCCACGTCGCGGTTGCTGTGCTGGCTGCGGCCGTCCTGGCACTGCACGACGATGCCGGTCGGGATGTGCGTCAGGCGCACGGCCGAGTCGGTCTTGTTGATGTGCTGGCCGCCGGCGCCGCTGGCGCGGAAGGTGTCGGTGCGCACGTCCGAAGGGTTGATCTCGATCTCGATCGAGTCGTCGATTTCGGGGTACACGAAGATCGATGCGAAGCTGGTGTGGCGCCCGCCCGACGAGTCGAACGGCGACTTGCGCACCAGGCGGTGCACGCCGGTCTCGGTGCGCAGCAGGCCGAAGGCGTAGTCGCCCTCGACCTTGATGGTCGCGCCCTTGATGCCGGCGGTGTCGCCGGGCGTTTCGTCTTCGATCTGCGTCTTGAAGCCCTTGCGCTCGGCGTACTTCAGGTACTGGCGCAGCAGCATGCTGGCCCAGTCGCAGGCCTCGGTGCCACCGGCGCCGGCCTGGATGTCGACGAAGGCGTTCAGCGGATCGGCCGGGTTGTTGAACATCCGGCGGAACTCGAGCTGCTTGATGTCGGCTTCGAGCGTGGCGGCGTCGTCGGCAATGGCCTGCAGGCCGTCGAGGTCGCCGTCTTCCTTCGACATCTCGAAGAGCTCGGTGTTGTCCGACAGCCCGTTGGTGAGCCGGTCGAGCGTGACGACCACGTCGTCGAGCGACTTCTTTTCCTTGCCCAGTTCCTGGGCCTTCTTCGGGTCGTTCCAGACGTTCGGGTCTTCGAGCGATGCGTTGACTGTCCTCAGTCGTTCAGCTTTGGCATCGTAGTCAAAGATACCTCCGTAAATCGACCGTACGGACGCTCAGGTCCGCGAGCATTGCGCCGATTTGGTTGATCTGTTCTGCGTCCATGGGGTGTCCTGACTGTGTGAGGTTGGTGTTCGGGGGAACCCGTCATTTTCTCACGGTCCGCCAACCCGCCAGGCAGCGCCCCTGTATTGCGCCTTCCCTCTCGGGGGGAAGGCGCGGGCACCGGAATCAGAACGCCGGAATCAGCGACCCCTTGAACTGCGTCTCGATGAAGCTGCGCACCTCCGGCGACTGGTAGGCCGCCACGAGGCGCTTGGCCCAGGGCTTGTCCTTGTCGGCGCGGCGCACGGCGATCAGGTTGGCGTAGGGGCTCTGGGCCGATTCCTTGATGACGGCGTCCTTGCCGAAGGACAGGCCGGCCTTCTCGGCGTAGTCGTTGTTGATGGCCGAAATGGCCAAGTCGTCGAGCGAGCGCGGCAGCTGGGCGGCGTCCAGCGACACGAGCTTGAGCTTCTTGGGGTTGGTCACCACGTCCAGCGGCGTGGCGTTGTTGTTCTTCACGGCCTCGGGCTTGAGGGTGATGAGCTTGGCCTGTTGCAGCAGCAGCAGGGCGCGGTTGCCGTTCGACGGGTCGTTCTGGATGCCGACCGAGGCGCCGTCGGCCAGCTGGTCGATCGACTTGATCTTGCGCGAGTAGAAGCCCAGCGGCGCGGTGATGGTCAGGCCCACGGGCACGAGGTCGAAGCCGCGCGCCTTGATCTGGTTGTCCAGGAAGGGCTGGTGCTGGAAGGCGTTGGCGTCGAGGTCGCCGGCGGCCAGCGCCGCGTTGGGCAGCTGATAGTCGTTGAACACCACGACCTGGACGGTCAGGCCGTCCTTGGCGGCGACCTTCTTGACCACCTCGAACACCTGCTCGGCGCTGCCGACGGAAATGCCGACCTTGACGGTGTTCTTGTTGTCCTGCGCCAAGGCAGTGCTGCCAGCGAAAAGGGCGGTGACGAGGGTGGCGAGGGTGGCGAGCGTGAGGCCGCGGCGGCGGAAAGTGGAATGCATGGTGGCGCGAAATCGAAGAAATGAAGGCGCCGAATGTGGCATTGCCGCCGCGGATCGGGAACGAACCAATCCTCATATCGATATGGCGTCCACTCGCTCCATGTGGTCTTTCTTATCTGATTTTTCATATAAGCACGAGCCGATTTGTTCGTTCCCTTTCGGCTTGTTTCTTTTCATACTCGGCACCTTTTTGCGAACCTGCGCGATCGCGCCCTTGCGGCCCGCGCCTTCTTTCATGACCTTCCCTTCGCCTGATGCGGCACGCGGCAACGCGGCGCCGGTCATCCGTCTTCAATCGGTGCAGAAGTCGTTTGCCTTGCCCAGCGGCGAGGTGTTCGACGCCGTGCAATCGCTCTCGCTCGAGATCCAGCAGGGCGACGTGTTCGGCCTCATCGGCAAGAGCGGCGCCGGCAAGTCGACCTTGCTGCGCCTCATCAACCTGCTGGAGCGGCCCGATGCGGGCCAGGTGTTCGTCGGTGGGCGCGACCTCACGACGCTGTCGCGCCGCGAGCTGCGCGACACGCGCCAGAACATCGGCATGATCTTCCAGCAGTTCAACCTGCTGCAGAACGCCACGGTGTTCGATAACGTGGCCTTCCCGCTGAAGATCCACGGCCGCCATTCCAAGGCCGAGATCAACGAGCGCGTGCGCGAGTGCCTCGACCTCGTCGGCCTGGCCGAAAAGATCGACACCTACCCGGCCCAGCTCTCGGGCGGCCAGAAGCAGCGCGTGGCCATCGCCCGCGCGCTGGCGCCGCGCCCGCAGGTGCTGCTGTGCGACGAGCCCACCTCGGCGCTCGACACCGAAACCACCCGCGCGCTGCTCGAGACGCTGCGCGACATCAACCAGAAGATCGGCGTGACCATCGTGATCGTCACGCACGAGCTCTCGGTGGTCGAGGTGCTGTGCCGCAACGTGGCCATCCTCGAAAAGGGCCGCCTCATCGAGCAGTTCGCCGTCGATGCGCCGAGCGAGGAACGCAAGACCGCGCTGGGCCGCGAGATCGACGAACTGGTGCGCCGCCGCGAACGCGAGGCGCGCGAACCCGTGGCGCCGCGCGTGGCGACCGCACAGCGCAACGCGCAGGAGCTGGCCTATGTTTGAGAACATCACCCCCATCCTTCCCGAGCTGTGGACGGCCACGGGCCAGACCTTCCTGATGCTGGCCATCGGCCTGTCGGCGGCGGTGCTCATCGGCGGGCCGCTGGGCATCCTGCTGTTCCTGCTGGGCCCGGGCCAGTCGCTCGAGAACAAGCCGGCGTTCCACATCCTCAACTGGATCGTGAACACGGTGCGTTCCTTCCCGTTCATCATCCTGCTGGTGGCGCTGGTGCCGTTCACGCGGATCATCGCGGGCACCTCCATCGGCCCGCTGGCGGCCGCGGTGCCGCTGTCGTTCGCGGCCATTCCGTACTTTGCGCGGCTGGTCGACCAGTGCCTGCGCGAGGTGCCGCGCGGCGTGATCGAGGCGGCGCATGCCATGGGCGCCTCGGAGCTGCAGATCGTCTGGCGCGTGCTGATCGTCGAGGCGCGCTCGGGCCTGGTGCTCGCGCTCACCGTGCTGGCCGTGAGCTTCCTGTCGTACTCGGCCATTGCCGGCGTGGTGGGCGGCGGCGGGATCGGCGACCTGGCGATCCGCTACGGCTACTACCGCTTCCAGACCGACGTGATGGTGCTCACCGTGGCGCTGCTCGTGGTGCTGGTGCAGATCCTGCAGTTCGTGGGCAACACCACGGCGCGCCGGCTCGACAAGCGTTGATGTCCCTTTCTTCTTTTTCTTCTCTCATCTTTCAGTTCATTCCATGAAAACCGCACTGCTGCGCCGTTCCGTCCTCGCCGTTTCCCTCGTCGCGCTGTCGCTCGGCGGCCTCTCGCTGTCGGCGCAGGCGCAGGACGCCAAGAAGAACCTCGTGATCGGCGGTACCGCCGGCTCCAACGCCGACCAGCTCAAGGCCGGCATCATTCCGATCCTCGAGAAGAAGGGCTACAAGGTGAAGCTGGTCGAGTTCAACGACTACGTGCAGCCCAACCTCGCGCTGGCCCAGGGCTCGCTCGACGCCAATTTCTTCCAGCATCGGGTCTACCTGCAGAAGTTCTCGGCCGACCAGAAGCTCGACCTCGCCGAGCTGGTGCAAGGCCCGATCGCGCCCATGGGCGTGTACTCGACCAAGCGCAAGACGCTGGCCGACGTGAAGGAAGGCGACCGCGTGACGCTGCCGAACGATCCGAGCAACCTGGCGCGCGCGCTGGTGCTGCTGGAGCAGAACAAGCTGGTCACGATCAAGGCCGGCATCGATCCGCTGCGCGCGTCCGAGAAGGACGTGGCCGAGAACCCGAAGAAGCTCAAGTTCATTCCGCTCGAGGCCGCGCAGCTGCCGCGTTCGCTGGGTGACACTGAGTACGCCATCGTCAACGGCAACTTCGCGATCTCGTCGGGCCTGAAGCTCACCGAGGCCGTGGTGCTCGAGAAGACGCCCGACTACTACCTGAATGTGGTCGCCGTGAAGAGCGCCGACAAGAACGCCGCCTGGGCCAAGGACATCGCCGAGGCCTACCGCTCGAAGGAATTCAAGACGGTGGTCGACAGCAAGTTCCAGGGCTACGCCAAGCCCAGCTTCCTGCAGTAATCCATCAGGCTTCAGCGAAGGACGCCCCATGCCCGTGCTCGCCGTATTCGATGGCCAGGCCAATTGGCGCGACACGCACGTGTGCGACGGCTGGATCAGCGACCACCTCGCGCGCCACGGCGTGCGCTGGGGGCGCGGCGAGGCCGAAGGCCAGCGCGTGCTCGACAGCGCGGGGCTGTTCTATCTGCCGACGGCGGACGGGTATCTGGGGCTGTTGGTCGAAGGCGGGGAGTGGGTCGCCATGCCCGCCGAAGCGCCGCATTTCTTCGATGCGGGCGAGGCTGCTTCGCTCGACGGGCTGCCCGCCGCGTTGCCGCGCTTCGAGGCCTTTGTCGAAGAGGTGCTCGCGATGACGGGCAACGACGCCAGCGACGAGTAAGTCAGCGACGGGCCTGCGCGGCCCGTCGCATCCCCGGCGTCGGTCAGGCCGGCGCCGTCGTTGGGCTCGGGCGCGCCGAACGCGACGGCCCTTGCGTGTAGCGGTCCATCGCCAATCCATCTGTGCGGATCTCCGGCCGCTGGCCCGTGACCAGGTCCGAGATCAGCTTGCCCGAGCCGCAGGCCATGGTCCAGCCCAGCGTGCCGTGGCCCGTGTTCAGGAACAGGTTGGGGTAGCGCGTGGCACCGACGATGGGCGTGCTGTCGGGCGTCATGGGGCGCAGGCCGGTCCAGAAGCTGGCGTTGGGCAGGTCGCCGCCCGGGAACAGGTCGCTCACGACCTTCTCGAGCGTGGCGCGACGCGCCGGGTTCAGGCGCAGGTCGAAGCCGCCGAGCTCGGCCATGCCGCCCACGCGGATGCGGTTGTCGAAGCGCGTGACGGCCACCTTGTAGGTTTCGTCGAGCACGGTCGATTGCGGCGCGAGCGATTCGTCGAGCAGCGGCACCGTGAGCGAGTAGCCCTTGACCGGGTACACCGGAATGTCCAGCCCCAGCGAAGCGATGGCGGCGCGCGAGTAGCTGCCGAAGGCCATCACATAGCGGTCGGCCGTGAGGATCTTGCCGGCACGCGTGCGCACGCCGGTGATGCGGCCGCCGTCGGTCTCCAGGCCGTCGATGGTCTGGCCGAAGCGGAAGTCCACGCCCAGGCCGTGCGCGATCTCGGCCAGGCCGCGCGTGAACAGGTGGCAGTCGCCGGTTTCGTCGTTGGGCAGGCGCAGGCCGCCCGTGAGGCGGTCGCGCGCGCCGGCCAGGCCGGGTTCGACGCGCGCCAGGGCGTCGCGGTCGAGCAGTTCATAGGGCACGCCGCATTCCTCGAGCACGGCGATGTCGCGCTGCACCGCGTCGAGTTGCGCCTGCGTGCGGAAGAGTTGCAGCGTGCCGCCGGTGCGGTGCTCGTACTGCAGGCCGGTGTCGGCGCGCAGTTGCTGCAGGCAGCCGCGGCTGTATTCGGCCACGCGCATCATGCGTTCCTTGTTGACAGCGTAGCGCTCGGGCGAGCAGTTGCGCAGCATGGCGGCCATCCAGCGCAGCTGGAACAGCGTGCCGTCGGGGCGGATCGACAGCGGCGCGTGCTTCTGGAACATCCACTTGATCGCCTTCAGCGGAATACCGGGCGCGGCCCACGGCGTCGAGTAGCCGGGCGACACCTGGCCGGCGTTGCCGAAGCTCGTTTCCTCGGCCGGGCCGGCCTGCCGGTCGAGCAAGGTGACTTCGGCGCCGGAGCGCGCGAGGTAGTACGCCGTGGTGGTGCCGATCACGCCGCCGCCGAGAACGATGACTTTCATGGTGTATCCGCTGATCTGAATGGAATGATGTGAATCTAAAGTGCACAATGCAGTGGATTCCATTGTTTTTAGGTCTTTGGCCGTGAAAATCGCTGCCGAAAACCGTCCAAGGCCCCGCGCGGAGTGAAATGCCCGAACTCGACCGAATCGACCGCAAGATCCTCGACCTGCTGCAGCGCCAGGGTCGCATTTCCATGACCGAGCTGGCCGAGCGCATCGGCCTGTCGGCCTCGCCTTGCGCCGAGCGCGTCAAGCGCATGGAGCGCGACGGCGTCATCACCGGTTACCACGCGCACGTGTCGCCCGAGGCGCTGGGCAAGACGCTGCTGGTGTTCGTGGAGATCAAGCTCTCGGCCAAGTCGGGCGACGTGTTCGACAAGGTGAAGCAGGAGCTGCTGCACATGCCCGAGGTGCTCGAATGCCACCTGGTGTCGGGCAGCTTCGACTACCTCGTGAAGGCGCGCCTGAGCGGCATGAGCGAGTACCGGCACCTGCTGGGCGACATCCTGAAGAAGCTGCCGGTGGCGGCCGAGTCGCACAGCTACGTGGTGATGGAAGAGATCAAGGAAACGCTGATGCTGGCGGTGGACCGGTGAGCGCCGCCGCTATCGTCATCCGGCCCTGGCGCCTGGCCGACTTCGACGCGGTGAAGGCCATCCTCGACGACACCTTCGCGAGCACCTGGCTGCCGCAGCTCACGCCCGAGGCCGCGAAGGCCTATGCCGACAGCGGCGAGCCCGTGGGCTACATCGACGAGAGCGGCCCGGCCTTCTTCGTGGCGGAACTCGAGGGCGAAGTGGTCGGCATGGTGCACTGGGAGCACGACTTCGTTCAGGCCCTGCACGTGCCCGCCGCGCACCAGCGCAAGGGCATCGCCCGCGCGCTCATGGCCTTTGCCGAAGCCGGCATGCGCGCCGACGGCGTGGCGCAGGCGCGGCTGGAGACCGACACCTTCAACACGCAGAGCCAGGGCCTGTATCGCGCGCTCGGCTACCGCGAGGCCGGCCGCTACCCCGACCTCGAATGGCACAGCGGATTCACGACCATCCTGTATGTGAAAGACTTGGCCTGAGCTTTCTTTTCACCCCTTCAAGGACATCGGCATGACCCTCTCGATCCGCCGCGACGGCACCACCGGCACGCGCCACATCCTCAAGATCCGCAACCACGAGATCCCCGTCGATGCCTCGCCCGCGGGCGGCGGCAGCGACGGCGGTGCCGAGCCGCACGACCTGTACGACGCGTCGCTGGCGGCCTGCAAGGCGCTCACGGTGCTGCTCTATGCGCGCCGCAAGGGCATTCCGGTGGAAGACATCGAGGTCGTGGTCGACCGCGACGACAGCGAGGAACGCAAGGGCATCTACCGCCTGAAGTCGGGCCTGCGCCTGACGGGCGAGCTGACCGAGGCGCAGCGCGACGAGCTGCTGCGCGTGGCGGGCAAGTGCCCCGTGCACAAGCTCATGACCGAAGTGAAAACAGAAATCGAAACCGGCTGGGCCGACTGAAGGCGCAATAAACCTACTGCGCGTCCCGATCTCGCATCTGCGGTCCTCACCGTACGGGAGTACGGTTCCGGTCCTCGACGCGACCTCGGGGCGCTCGCTACGGTTTCTTCGCGCCTTCAGAGGCGCCGGTCTTACTTCGCCGCTTCGGCCTGCTTGCGCGCCGCCGCCACGCGCTTGGCATAGCGGTCGCCCCAATCGGCCAGCGGCCCCAGCGCCGCATTGAGCGTCGCGCCGAGCGAGGTCTCGGAATACTCCACGCGCGGCGGCACTTCGTGGAACACCTCGCGGTGCACGAGGCCGTCGGTTTCCATCTCGCGCAGCTGCTGGATCAGCATCTTCTCGCTGACCTCGGGCAGCAGCCGTTTCAGCTCGCCGAAGCGGTAGGGCTGCAGGTGCAGCTCCCACAGGATGACGGCTTTCCACTTGCCGCCGATGACCTCGAACGCGGGGCCGATGCCGCAGTTGTAGGGCTTCTTCGCTGCCATCTCTTGCTCCTTGCGATTCCAATACTTCCCATTTGGTAAGTACCTTACTTTATCGTAGGTACTTGACCATGTGGAAGTGTAATTTCTACCATGCAGGCGTCATCAACCACCACTGCATCGGATTGCCATGAGCAACACCAACAAGGAAGTTTCGGTTCTGGGCCTGGGCGCCATGGGCGTCGTCATCGCGCGGCTCTTTCTCGACCAGGGCTACAAGGTCACGCTGTGGAACCGAACGGCCGACAAGGCCGACGCGCTGGTCGCCCGCGGCGCCGTGCTGGCGCGCAGCGCGGCCGAGGCCTTGCGCGCGAGCCGCATGGCCGTGATGTGCGTGTACGACTACCGCGCCGCCGACGCGATCTTCGCGATGGACGGCCGCCTGCTCGCGCAGCTCACCACCGGCAGCCCGAAGGACGCGCGCGAGGCCGAGGCCTGGGCGCACCGCCACGGCGCCGCCTACCTCGAAGGCGCGATCCAGGCCGCGCCGGACCAGATGGGCCGGCCCGACACGCCGCTGCTGGTGTCGGGTGCGCAGGCCGTGTTCGCCGAGGCCGAGCCCTTGCTGAAGGTGCTGGCCGGTGGCATCGTCTACCTCGGCGAGAAGGCCAGCGCGGCCGCGGCCATGGACCTGGCCACGCTGTCCAGCATCTACGGCACGATGCTCGGCTTCCTGCACGGCGCGCGCATCGCTGAGCACGAAGGTTTCGACGTGGCCGAGTACGGCCGCATCGTGGCCGGCATCATGCCGACCTTCGCGGGCTTTCTCCAGCACGAGGGCGCGGTCATCCAGTCGGGCGACTTCGCGATCACGCAGAGCCCGATGCGCATCTCGGTCGAGGCCACGCAGCGCATCCTGCAGACCGCGCAGGAGGCGGGCATCAACACCGAGTTCCCGGCCTTTGCCGCGGGCCTGTTCCAGCGCGCCGATGCGGCGGGGCTCGGCGGCGAGGAACTGGCGGCGCTGATCAAGCTGCTGCGCAAGTAAGGATCAGGCCCAGCGCATCGACTGGATGGCGCGCACCACCTCGGCCTCGCGCTCCATGAAGAAGTCGGTGTGGTTGCAGTGGTCCAGCGTGAGCCGGTGCGAGGTCTGCAGCGCGGCCGCGAGGCGGTCGGCGTCGGCGCGGCGCACGCGGCGGAAGATGCGCAGGAAGTCGGCGGCGTCCCGGCCGGTCTGCGCATCGAGCGGCCGTTCGAGCCAGGGGAACAGGTCGCGCTGGTCGAACGGCAGCGCGCTCACCACCAGCGCCGGCGCGCGCACCGGCCGGTAGTCGGGCGAGAAGCGGTGGGCCGCGGTGTCCATCGCGGTTTCCACGGCGTCGGGCGTGTTGGGGCGCACGCTGCCGTCGGCCAACTCGTCGAGCGCGTCGCGCAGGTTGGCCTCGAGCGCGGGCCACCAGTTCTTGGACTTGCGTCGCAGGTACGCAATGGCCGCCTTCATCGAGCGGCCGTCGTCGGGCGTGGGCGCGGGCTCGTCGAGCCGGCGGTTCAGCGGCGGGTCTTCGCCGCCGGTGTCGGCGTCCTTCGTGTAGTCGAAGGTGGTATCGAGGTACACCAGGCCGCGCACCCGCTCGGGAAAGCGGCCCGCGAAGCGCGTGAGTTCGTTGCCGGCGATCGAGTGGCCGCCGAGCACCACGCGCGTGAGGCCGAGCGCATCGCACAGCGCGGCCAGGTCGTCGACCAGCGTGTCGACTTCGTAGTGCTGCGTGGCGCTCTTCACCGGCAGCGGCTTGTCCGACAGGCCGTAGCCGCGCCGGCTCACCGCCAGCACGCGCGAGGCGGCGCCGGCCGCGAGCAGCGCGGGCGCCAGGCTGTCGAAGCAGCGCGCGTTGCCGCCCAGGCCGGCGAGCAGCACGAGCACGGGACCGCCGTCGTCGCTGCGCTGCCAGTCGCGCACCTGCAGCGAGACGTCGGGCGTGGTCGACACTTTCACACGGCGGTCGGTGGCCGCCACGGGAAGGTCGTTGCCGATGGGGGCGGGGCCGGCGTTGCTGCCACCACCACCGCCGCCGCCGCAAGCGGCCAGCCCGGCCGCGCTGCCCAGGAGCACGGCGCGCAGCAGGTCGCGGCGCTGGAAATGAAGCGGGTTCGCCCAGTGCGGGCGAACCGTGGAAAGACAGGGGCGAGGCACGTCGATGCTCCAGGCAGGAAGAAGAAAGTAAGAGCCTTGCAGTGTGGGCACGCCGCCTGAAGAAGCCCTGCAGCCTTCATGAAGGCTTCCTGAAGCAGGGCGACGGGGTGTGGCAGATACTTCGGCCACTTCCCGGAACCGGGCTTGTTCGCTTGGAATCCTTCCCATGAATCTTTTGCTTGTTGAGGACGATCTTGATCTTGGCAACGGCGTGCGCATTGCGCTCGCCAACCAGGGCCTGGACGTGGTGTGGGTCCGCCGGCTCGACGACGCCTTGCGCACCCTCGACAACGGCGCCTTCGACATGGTGCTGCTCGACCTGGGCCTGCCCGACGGCGACGGGCTCGACCTGCTGCTGCGCCTGCGCCGCACCCGCCAGATATTGCCGGTGCTGGTGCTGAGCGCGCGCGACGCGCTCAACGACCGCCTGCGCAGCCTGGACGACGGCGCCGACGACTACCTCGTGAAGCCCTTCGCGCTGGCCGAGCTGCTGTCGCGCGTGCGGGCCCTGGCGCGGCGCAGCTACGGCTTCAACGACGAGACCATCCGCATGCGCGGGCTGGCGCTGCACGAACCCACGCGCGGCGTGATCGTCGACGGCGAGCCGGTCGAGCTGTCGCGCTGCGAGTTCGACCTGCTGGCACTGTTGCTCAAGCGCACCGGCCGCGTGGTCACGCGCCGCGTGATGGAAGAGCAGGTGCTGCCCGGCGGCCAGGCCAACGGCAGCAACTCGCTCGAGGTGCACATCTCCAACCTGCGCAAGAAGATCGGGCAGGGCTACATCCGCACGGTGCGCGGCATCGGCTATGTGATTGACACCCAGTCGCTGGTGCGGAGCCCGTCGAAATGATGCGCCAGCTGGCGCGCGGCTGGAAGAACTGGAACCAGCCGTCCCTGATGCGCCGCCTGCTGGTGGCGCAGATGGCCGTGGTCGCGCTGCTGTGGACCTCGGCCGTGGGGCTGCTGCTGTACGACTCGTACAAGGACCCGGGGCTGCTCCGGTTCACCAGCATCTTCAAGGCGGCGATCTCCATTGCGCAGAAGCTGGAGGACCAACCCGAGCGGCAACGAGAGGCGCTCGAGGCCTTCGACGCCGCGCTCATCGAGGCGCTCAGCGACGGCGACGAAACCAACGAAGCCCTGGCGGTCATGCAGGTGTGGCAGCGCGGCAAGCTGATCTACAACTCGCGCGCCGGTGTGCCCGTGCTGCTGAACTCGGTGCCCGACCGCAACGAGACCGTGGTCGCGGGCGGCCGCGAGTGGCGCGCGCGCACGATGGCCTCGCCCATCGCCGACACCCGCGTGGTGCTGGCTGAGCCCAGCGTGTGGCGGCTGGCCGTCACCGTGCTGTCGCGCGGCTACTACCTGCTGCCGCTGGTGATCAGCCTGCCGTTCCTGGTCTTTCCCGCGTGGCTGTCGGTGCGGCTGGCGCTGCGTCCGTGGCGGCAGGTGAGCCGCGAGACCGCCGAGCGCGGGCCCGACGACCTGACGCCGCTGTCGTACACGCCGCCGCACAAGGAGCTCAAGCCGATGGTGCAGAGCATCAACAGCCTGCTGCTGCGGGTGCGCGACAGCACCACGCGCGAGCGCAGCCTGATCGCCGACGCGGCGCACGAGCTGCGCACGCCGCTGGCGGCCATGCGCGTGAACGTCGAGGCGCTGAAGGAGCAGAGCAGCGACGAGGGCCAGCGCGAACTCATGGCCAACCTGCTGCGCAGCAACGACCGCGCGGCCCGGCTGGTGGGGCAGCTGCTGCAGCTCATGCGCAGCGACGCGGTGGCCACCAACGCGCTGCCCGTGATGCTGTCGCTCGACGGGTTGGTGCAGGACCGGCTGGCCATGATCGAGGGCCTGGCGCGTGCGCGCGGCGTGGAGCTCGAGCTGGTGTGCGACGACGCCGTGCCGGTGCTCGGCGAGCGCGAGAGCCTGGTCTCGATGATCGACAACCTGATCGACAACGCGATCAAGTACAGCCCCTGCGGCGCCACCGTGACGGTGCACGTGGCGCGCGAGGGCGCGCGGGCGCTGCTGACCGTGGCCGACACGGGCCCGGGCATTCCGCCCGCGCTGCGCGAGCGCGTGTTCGACCGCTTCTTCCGCAACCCCGACCAGACGCAAAGCGGCAGCGGGCTGGGCCTGGCGATCGTCAAGTCGGTGGTCGACCGGCACGGCGGCGACGCGGTGCTGGGCGAGGCCGCGGGTGGCGGCCTGCTGGCCACGGTGCGGCTGCCGCTGGCGCAGGCCGACGTGCCGCAGCCTTTGCTCGTCGGCGCCTGAGCCGGGGGAAAAGGCCCCGGCCGGGCCTGTTTCGGGGCAAGGATTTACACTAGCCGGCTCCCCCGGCGCTCGTCTACAGGACACTTTCACCAATGAAGTGGGTCATTCTTGCCATCTTCGTGCTCAGCGCACTCTACGTTCACTTCCGCGGCCAGGTCCGGCACAAGTTCTTCAGACAGCTCTCTGATCACTCGACCTTCCTGGCGCCGCTGAACGTCTTCATGTACCTTTTCTCGAAGGTGCCCGGTACGCCGTACCTGTCGCCCGCGCAGTTCCCCGAGATGCGCATCCTCGAGGAAAACTGGGAAGTCATTCGCGAGGAAGCGCTGGCCATGCGCAACGGCGGCAGCATCAAGGCCTCGAGCCAGTTCAACGACGTGGGCTTCAACTCCTTCTTCAAGAGCGGCTGGAAGCGCTTCTACCTGAAGTGGTACGACGAGGCGCACCCCTCGGCCGCCGTGCTGTGCCCGCGCACCACCGAGCTGCTCAAAGGCATCGGCACCATCAAGGCCGCGATGTTCGCCGAGCTGCCCCCGGGCAGCCGCCTCGTGCGCCACCGCGACCCGTTCGCCGGTTCGCTGCGTTATCACCTGGGCCTGTGGACGCCGGGCGTCGAAGGCTGCTACATCGACGTGGATGGCCAGCGCTACCACTGGCGCGACGGCGAGGCCGTGGTGTTCGACGAGACCTACATCCACTACGCCGAGAACACCACCGACCACGACCGCGTGATCCTGTTCTGCGACATCGAGCGTCCGCTGAAGTACCGCTGGGCCAGTGCCGTGAATCGCTGGTTCGCCAAGAACCTGCTGGCCGCCGCCGCTTCGCCCAACGACGCGGGCGACAAGACGGGCGGCTTGAACCGCGCCTTCAAGTACATCTACCAGATCCGCGTGGTCGGCAAGCGCCTGAAGGCCTGGGACAAGCGCGCGTACTACCTCGTGAAGTGGACGATCTTTGGCGGCCTGGCGCTCTGGATCTTCTGGTGAACTAGGCTCGCCCCCAGGCTACGCGCACTTCGTGTCGCTGCGCCAACCCCCTACCGGGGGCACCACCAGCGGCCCGGCAAAGCCGGTTCCGCGGTGGTTCTTGAAGAATTCAGCCTGACAGCTCTGCTCAGGCCTCGGCCAGTATCAAACGGGCACGCGGCGCGCGGCGCCAGCACACCAGGCCCGCCAGCAGCACACCGCCGAGCACGTCGAGCAGCACGTGCTGGCGCGTGGCCAGCGTCGAGTAGACGATCCCCACGGCCCACAGCACGTTCACCCATTGCGTCCATGCGGGCGCCTGCACGCTGCGCAGCTGGCGGCCGAGCCACACGGCCGCGAACACGGCGAAGGCCACATGCAGCGACGGGAAGGCATTGCCGCCCGCATCGGCGCTCTTGAGGAACTGCAGCGCCGGGTACTGCGACCAGTCGATCGCGAAGCTCGGCACCACCGTCGGAAAGCACCAGAACACCGCCAGGCCGATGGCCGCCATGAGTGCGGCCCCGCGTGCGCAGGCCCACAGCTCGGCCTTGTTTTTCGTGAAGGCCGGTGCGAGCGAGATGTAGAACCACAGCGAGCTGTACAGCAGCATCGCGTCGTCGCTCACGTCCACCCAGTGGTCGATGGCGGTGAGCGGCATCACGGTCGGCGCCGAGGGCGGGTGGTGCATCACCCAGAAGTACAGGACGAAGAAGCCCGAGATGCCGAGCGTGGTGCCGATCATCTTCACGACCCACAACGTGGCGAAGCGCTGCCCCAGCGCCAGGTGCCAGGGCGTGACGGGGAGGGCGGCGGGGTTCGGGCGGGAGGGCAGCGTCACCGGTGCGCTTTCAGGAGAGGGAAGCGCCACAGCGTAGGCGCATGCATTGCGTGAACATTGCGTTACCTCATGTGGGGCTCTCTAGAATCACCCGCCTGTCCGGTCTCTCCCCATCCCCCCCATGAGAATCCTGCTTGTCGAAGACGAAGCCGACCTGGCGCAGGCGCTCGCGTCGGCGCTGCGCCAGAACCAGGCGGTGGTCGATGTGGCGAGCTCGCTGCGCGCGGCCGAGGAGGCCGCGCTCGGTGCGCCCTACGACGTGGTCGTGCTCGACCGCGGCCTGCCCGACGGCGACGGCCTCTCGCTCGTCGCGTTCCTCGCGCAGAACCACATCGCCTGCGCCGTGCTCGTGCTCACCGCCATGACCGACGTGGCCGAGCGCGTGCTGAGCCTGGACGGCGGCGCCGACGACTACCTGGCCAAGCCTTTCTCGATGGACGAGCTGCTGGCCCGCGTGCGCGCACTGGCACGCCGCCCCGCGGTGCGCGCCAACTTCATCATGACGCTCGGGCAGCTGCGCTTCGACCACCACACGCGCCAGGCGCACGTGGGCGAGGCCTGCCTCACGCTGCCGCGGCGCGAGCTGCTGGTGCTCGAGACGCTGCTCGAACACCGCGGCCGCACCGTGCTGCGCGAGGCCCTGCAAGACCGCGTGTACGGCCACAAGGACGACATCCAGTCGAACGCGCTCGACACGCACGTCTCGCGCCTGCGCTCCAAGCTCGACAAGGCCGGCGCGCAGGTCGAGATCCATGCGATCCGCGGGGTGGGCTACCTGATGTGCGCGCCGCAGTCGGCATGAGCCTCAGCTTGCTTTCGCTGCGCTGGCGGCTGATCTGGAGCCTGATCCTGTTGCAGGTGGTGGTCGGCCTGCTGGTGATGGGCGGCTTCCTCGGGCTGGCGTGGGCGTTGGGCCGCGTGGTCGACGAGACCGGCCACGAGACGGTGGCGGCCATCCAGCGCGCCTTGATGCGCGGCGCCGATGGCCAGCTGGTGGTCGAGCCCACGAGCGCGCTGCGGCGGCTGCAGAAGGCCGACCCGCAGTTCTGGTTCATCGTGCGCGACCCGCGCGGCGTGCAACTGCGCCACGGCGAGGTGCCGCCCGCCTACCTGCGGCTGCTCGATGCACTCGACGACACCGAGCGCGTGGCCATCGACCCCGAGAGCGACGGCACCCGCCCCAAGGCCCGCTTCGAGCGCATCGAATCGCGCGCCGGCCCGGTGGCCGTGATGGCGCAGACCGGCGGCCCGCTCACGGTGGAGAACACGCTCAAGGGCACCGGCATCGCCTTCCTGTTCCTGGTGGCACCGATGGCGCTCGTCACCTGCCTGGGCGTGATCCTGGCGACGCCGTTCGTCGTGAAGCGCGGCCTGAAGGGCGTGGTGGCCACGGCGGAGCATGCCGAGGGCATCGACGTGCACGAGCGCACCACGCGCCTGCCGCTGGCCAACGTGGCCAGCGAGATCCGTCCGCTGGTCAACGCGGTCAACCGCGCCTTCGACCGGCTCAACGAAGGCTACGACCGGCAGGAGCGCTTCCTGGCCGATGCCGCGCACGAGCTGCGCACGCCGATCACCACGCTGCAGATCCACCTCGAAGGCCTGCCCAACGACCCGCTGAAGATGAAGCTCATGCAGGCCTCGGCGCGGCTGGCCACGCTGGCCGAGCAGCTGCTCGACCTGCAGCGCCTGGACCACGGCCTGTCGCTGGACCAGCAGGTGGAGCTGAAGTCGCTGTGCGAGCGCGTGGCGGCCGACATCGCGCCGCTCGCGATCCGCAGCCGCTGCACGCTGTCGGTCGATGCGCCGCAGCCGCTCACCGTGCGCGGCGATGCGCCCTCGCTGGAACGCGCGCTCACCAACCTGATCCAGAACGCCATCGAGCACGGCGGGCCAGGCTGCGACATCCAGGTGCGGCTGTGCGAGCCCTCGTGCATCGAGGTGCGCGACTCGGGCCCCGGCATCCCCGAGGCCGACCGCGAGCGCGTGGTGGCGCCGTTCCACCGGCTCGTGCCGCGCGGGCGCGGCGCCGGGCTGGGCCTGCACCTCGTGGCCGAGGTGGCGCGGCTGCATCGGGGCCAACTGAGCATCGGCTCGAGCGAATCGGGCGGCGCGAAGATGCGGCTCGAACTGATGAACCTCGAGGCCTGAAGAAGACCCGCCCGCCATGAACGCCATCGACCGGCTGCCCGAACCCACGAACCTTGCCGGCGCGCAAGCGCTGATCGCACGTGTGCAGGCGATGCTCGATGCCGAAGGCGTGGCGATGCGTGCGCCGCCGCCGGAGCCGACCACCTGCTGCGGGCGCGGCTGCAATGGGTGCGTGTGGGAAGGGTGGCTGGCGGCGGTGGCCTATTGGCGGGATGAGGCGTCGCTGCTGCTGGGTTAGTAGAAGCGCGGCTGCAGCACCTTCATCGTTTCCGCACCTGGCAGCTGGTCGACGAACAGATGGTCTGCAACCAGGTAGCGCCCGACCACGCTGCGCAAGTCGAGCGACTCGTACACCGTCACGGTCTCGTGGCGTTCGGTGTAGATCAGCTGATAGCCTGGGCCTTCCTTCAGCAGGTAGTAGGAGCCATCGCTGCTGATGCGCTCGGTCCTGATCTTGCCCTCGTACCAGCGAGTGGCCATCGCGTGGTCCACCAGCGTGTCGGCGTCGATGGTGAACACCGCTTGGCACTCTTCGGGCGTGAAGTCGTCGCGAAGTGCCGTGCCGTCTTCGCCGTTGTAGGCCTTGTGGATCAGGTCCGACGCTGTGTTGAGCAGCAGGGCCTCCAGTTGCGTGCGGCGGTCCGGGGGCTGAACTATCTGATAGGGGACGATCAACGGAGGCGTGGCGAGGCTGGCGATGTGGAAGGGTTCGACACCCATCTCCCGGCTGGCGGATAGCTCCAGGTACCAGCGTTCTTGTGCCTCGCGTGGTGTCCGGCGTGTTGCTGTTGCGCTGCCGGCATAGTGCACGCGGCGTTCGTCCGTACCGGAAGGCGTCGATGGTGTGCAATCGGCGTCACCCCAGCCCCAGAACTGATCTTGCAGCGACCAATCGCCATCCTCCGGGTCGTTCAGTGTCTGGACGACCAGGCGCGCGAAGATTTGGGGCGGTGCTTGCGCGGGTTGGCCGTCCACAGATGCGGGCACCATGGCATCGACCCTGAACGCCATCGGCTCGCCGAGGCGAAAGCTCTCGTCGCGACTGACGTGGATTGCTTCGAGCGCCCCGCGTCTCGGCGGTGGTACGGCGCGCCGCACGAGGGTATAGACGGCCACCAGCGTCAGCACGCCGAAGATCGGAAACACCGGCAGCCCCACCAACAGCCACAGCAGGTTCCAACCTCCATTCAACGACCAGCGCAGTGCGTTGAAACCGAAGGCGGCAAAGAAGGCCAGCACCGCCAGCGCGACCAGCGAACCCAGCCAGTCGGTGATGCTGGTTCGTGAAGGGGCATCTGAAGGCGGTGGCGCCGGAGACGTCCACGCCATGTCATGCCGCTGCACGATGCGCGGCAGGCCGATCACGCGCGGATCGGGCAGCGGTGTCCAGAAGCTGTCGTCCTGCGCGGCCAGCGCGATCGTGCGGATGCCATCGCGGTGTTCAAGCTGCAGCGCGGCCTGCGTGACGCCGTCCTGCGTCGCGTCTTCAAAGCTCAGAGGACGCGCATCGGGCACGCGGTGGTAGCTACGCTTCTCGACATCGACGATCAGCGCATCCGCACCCGCCGATGCCGCATGAAAGCGCTCGTCAGAAGACGCAAGGCCTTCCGATATCGGCAGCGCCAGAACCCGCGCAAGGACATCGAGGTAGGAGTGAGGGCGAGGCATGCGTCCGAATCTAGCCGGCGATCCCGAGCGCCGCGGCCGCCAGCTTCGCCACTTCCAGCGTGCTTCCGGGCGCCTCGCCATCTTCCAGCATCCACACCGACGACAGCCCCGCCCACGCCAGTACCCACTGCAGCAGCCGGCGCCGCTCGATGCCCGTGGCCTCCGCGATGACCTCGACGCGGCGCGCAAAGCGCCCCGGCACCAGCGCGCTCTCACCATCGGGGTTGCACAGGATGTTCGCGTGGTCGAAGCCGCGCTCGCCGTGCAGGCCCTTGGGGTCGATGGCGAGCCAACCGGCTGGGCCGAAGTCGAGCACGTTGCCGTGGTGGATGTCGCCATGCAGCACGACCACCTCGCGCGGCGCGGCCAGCAGCTCGCGTGCGGTGCGTGCGCTGTGCGCGAAGACGCCGCCGTGCGTGGCCGCGCCGGCCCACAGCGATTCGAACCAGCGCGAGAGCGGCACCAGCGTCGGGGGCGGCGGCGTGTCGCGCGGGGCATGCAGGCGCGCGGCGGCGGCGCACAGGATGCGCGTGGCCTCGTCGTCGTGGCCTTCGTGAACCATCTGCGGCAGCGAGGCAGTGCCTTGCGCGCGCACCATCAGCAAGGCTTCGCCGTCATGGGCCAGCGCGGGCGCGGCGCCGTCGCCGTTCCACCAGGCCATCAGCAGGCTGCCTGCCTGTTCCTCGGCTTCGTGCGACACCTTGAGCATGGCCGCAATGCCCTGCTGGCGCACGGGCAGCAGCGTGCCGCTCAGCGAGGCGAAGGCCTCGCCGTCGGGCGTGAGCTGCCAGCGTTGCAGGTAAGGCGCGAACACGCCGTGCGGGACCACTAGCGCGATTCCCAGAACCCCCGGTGCGTGGCGATCATCTCGTCGGCCACCTCGGGCACCGGGCCGATCACCTCGACGGGTTTCTGTCCGCGCGCGAAGACCTCGCGGCAGGGCAGGCTCAGCGTTGGGTTCTCGGGGTGGTCGCCGGTGAGGGCGAGCAGCGCGGATTCTTCCGCGCCGTACACGATGCGCCCGATGTTCGCCCAGTAGCTCGTGCCCGCGCACATGGCGCAGGGCTCGAAGGTGGTCACCAGCGTGCACTGCCACAGGTACTCGGGCGGCCAGTTCTGCGCCGCGTGGCGCGCGAGCGTGGCCTCCGCGTGGTGCACCGTGTCGATGTTGCCCTGCTCGGCGAGGACGGTCTCGCCGTCGGGCGCGACGAGCACGGCGCCGAAGGGGTGGCGGCCCATGGCCATGGCGCGTCGCGCCACGGCGTCGGCGCGACGCAGCGCGCGGGTGATCTGTTCGGGGGTCATGCCCCCATTATTTATTGGTTCTGCGAGCCGCGGTGTGCCCAGCCAGTGGTGTGCTTCTCGATGAGGCTGAAGAGTTCGTACATGATCATCGCCATCGCGCCCACCACCATCAGGCCCGCGAAGGCCAGGCCCATCTGCATGGCCGAGCCGGCCGAGATCAGCAGGTAGCCGATGCCCTCGTTGGCGGCCGTCATCTCGCTCACCGTGGTGCCGACGAAGGCCAGCGTGATCGCCACCTTCAGCGAGCCGAAGAAGTAGGGCATGGAGCGCGGCAGGCCGATCTTGACGAGCACGTCCCAGCGCTTGGCGCCCAGCACGCGCAGCACGTCTTCCAGCTCGGGCTCGAGCGTGGCCAGGCCGGTCGCGATGTTCACCATGATCGGGAAGAAGCTGATCAGAAACGCCGTGAGAATCGCCGGCCCGATGCCGATGCCGAACCACACGACCAGGATCGGCACGAAGGCCGCCTTGGGCAGTGCGTTGAAGGCCGTCATGAGCGGGTAGATCGCCGCATACGCCAGGCGCGAGCTGCCGATCACGAAGCCCATGAGCACGCCCACCACGATCGCCAAGCCGAAGCCCGCCATCGTGACCCAGTAGGTGCGCCACGCGTGGCCCGCGATGATGGCCTTGAACTCCCAGAACTGCTCCCAGATGCGCAGCGGACTCGGAAAGATGAAGTCCGACACGCCGAAGCCCGCGCAGATCACCTGCCACAGCAGGAGCACCGCCACGAGCAGCAGCCACGGCGACCAGCGCTCGAGTTGTTTGCTGTTTTTCATCGCCGTCTCCTCAGTGCGCTGCCGCCGCCGCAGCAGCAGTGGAGGTGGTGGCGTTGCCGCGGATCGCGCCGATGTGGCCGCGCAGTTCGAGCACGATGTCGGTGAACTCCTTGGTGTAGGTCAGCTCCAGCTCGCGCGGGCGCGGCAGGTCGATCTCGCGCTTCACCACGAAGCGCCCCGGGCTCTTGCTCATCACGTACACCGTGTCGGCCAGGAACACCGACTCGCGCAGGTCGTGCGTGACCAGGATCACGTTGAACTGCTGCTCGGTCCACAGGTCGCGCAGGATGCACCACAGCTCTTCGCGCGTGAACGCGTCGAGCGCGCCGAAGGGCTCGTCCAGCAGCAGCATCTTGGGCTCGTGAATGAGCGCGCGGCAGATGCTCGCGCGCTGCTGCATGCCGCCCGAGAGCTGCCACGGGAACTTGTCCTCGTAGCCGCCCAGGCCCACCTTCTGCAGCAGGCGGCGGGCGCGCTCTTCGTATGCCTTGCGCTTGGCCTTGAAGTTCGAGCGGTAGGGCTCGACGATTTCCAGCGGCAGCAGCACGTTGTCGACCGTGGTGCGCCACGGCAGCAGCGAGGGCGCCTGGAAGGCCATGCCCGAGATCTTCAGCGGCCCGGTCACGGGCTGGCCGTCGATGCGGATCTTGCCCATCGAGGGCATCTTCAGCCCCGTGGTGAGCTTCATGAAGGTCGACTTGCCGCAGCCCGAGGGGCCGACGATGGCGATGAACTCGCCGCGCGTCACCTTCAGGTCGATGGCCTCGACCGCGAAGTGGTTGGCGCGCAGCAGCTCTTCGTTGTAGGCGAGCCAGACGTCCTGGAAATCGACGAAGGGGGCGGCTGCGTCGGGTGTCGTTGCGCCGGCCGCCATCACTTGCGCAGGATTCCGCTGAGCTCGGCCGCGGGCGGGAGCATGGCCGCGGTCCACACGGCGTCGGGGCTCACGCGCGTCTTGGTGTTGAAGGCGTCCGACACCTGCGAGGCCATGAGCGACATGCGGCCCGCGTTGACGGCGCCGAAGCCGTCGGTGCGCGCGTCGGCGCTGTTGATGACGGTGTCGATGGCCAGCTGCAGGCGGCGCGTCTCGAGTTTGCTGTCGATGATGCCGTCGCGCGCCTTCACCGACTCGATGCCCAGGGCCGGGTTGGCGATGACTTCCTTGGCGCCCTTGGCGAAGGCCGAGAGGAACTTCTTCACCGCCGCCGGGTTGTCCTTGAGCAGCTTGGGCGAGGCGATGATGACGTTGCCGTACAGCTTCACGCCGTAGTCGGGGTAGGGCAGGATCACCACGTCGGCCGCCTTGGCGCCGCGCGCCTCCAGGTTGAGCAGCGAGGTGAAGGTGAAGCCCGTGATGGCGTCGATGTCGCCGCGCACCAGCATGGTCTCGCGCAGCGTCGGGTCCATGGCGGTCCAGTTCACGGCGCCGATGTTGTTGGCCTTCGCGAAGATCGGGAACGCGCGGCGGCCGGCGTCGAACACCGGCGCGCCGAGCTTCTTGCCGGCGAGATCGGCCGGCTTGGTGATGCCGCTCTTCTTGAGCGCCATGACCGAGGCCGGCGTGTTGTTGTAGACCATCATCACGGCCACCGGCTTGTTCGGGCTGTCGGGGTTGTTGGCGTGGAACTCCATCAGCGCCGCGAGGTCGGCAAAGCCCATGTCGTAGGCGCCCGAGGCCACGCGCGTCACGGTGCCGCCCGAGCCGTTGCCGGCGTCGATGGTCACGTCCAGGCCGGCGGCCTTGAAGTAGCCCTTGGCCGCGGGGTGCAGGAACAGCGCGGCCGGTCCTTCGAAACGCCAGTCGAGCTGGAACTTGATCGGCGTCGGGCTCTGGGCCATGGCCGAAGACAGGCCGAAGCTGAGGGCCGAGGCGGCGAGGAAGGACTGGATCAGTTGACGCTTGTTCATGCGGGTTCCGTGAATGTGAATGCTTCGGCATTCAAGCAAAAACGGTGCCCGCACGCGATTGGTGCGAACCCTTCCGGTGAATCACCAAGGTGCGCGGCCCGCCCAGGGCGTGTGCGGCATGCACCGCGCCTGGGAATCGGGGTCTCGGGCCGTCGTCAGAGGGCGGCGCCGATCTTGCGCAGCTCGGCGATCTGCGGCGCCTTGGGCAGCCAGACCTTGTCGAATTCGGCGATGACCGGCGCGGGGTTGTAGTTGGTGGCGCTCTTGATCGCGATGCCGCTGGCCTTGAACTTGTCGATGAGGCCCAGCTCGGTGGTCACGATGTCCTTGATCTGCGCATCGAGCTGCTGCTTCACGAGGTCGGTGATGAGCGCCTTGTCTTTGGCGTCGAGCGTCTGCCAGATGCGGCCCGACACCAGCGGGGCGAAGGGCATGAACAGCGCGTTCATCGGCAGCAGCGTTTTCGAGACGCGGTCGAAGCGCTGGTTCCACGAGAACTCGATGTCGGCTTCGAGCCCGTCGACCTGGCCGTTGGACATGGCGTCGAACACGCCCGGCGTGGGAATGGGCGTGGGCGCGGCGCCCAGCAGCTGGTAGAAGTCGCGGTACACCGGCGTGGGGTTGATGCGCAGCTTCATGCCCTTCAGGTCGGTGGGCGAGGCGATGTCCTTGGTGGCGAACACCACGCGCATGCCGGTGATGCCCCAGCCCAGGCCGATGGTGCCGGTCTCGCGCGGCAGCACGTCGAGCAGCTTGAGCGCCGCGGGCGTGCGCACGAGCGAGGCGACGTTGGTGGTCGAGCGCACGAGGTAGGGCGCGTTGATGGCGGCCACGCTCGCCACGCGCGAGCCGAGCTCGGCCGCCTGGATCCAGCCCATGTCGAGCGCGCCCGACTGCAGCTGCTGCATCATGGCCGACTCGTTGCCGAGCTGGCCCGAGTGGAACACCGTGGCGCTCAGGCGGCCGTCGGTGGCCTTCTTCAGCGCCTCGCCGAAGCTCACCGCGGCGCGGTTCCACGAGTGGCCCGCGGGCGTGATGAGGCCCAGGCGGAATTCCTTGGCGGCGGCGGCACGCGACAGGGTGCCGAAGAGGGCGGTCGACGCGGCGGCGGTGCCGGCGGCGGCCTGGACGAACTGGCGGCGGGAGAGGGCCATGCGAAGCTCCTGTGGGGTGAGGTGAAGGGAAGTGAGAGAGAGATCGGTTCAGCGCTTACTTGATGAGCGCCAGCGAAAGACTCGGGAACAGCGACAGCAGCACCAGCGCCACGCAGCAGATCAGGAAGAAGGGCAGCGTGACGATGAACATCTTTCCGGGCTTGGCACCCGTCACCGCCGAGGCCACGAAGAAGCTCAGCCCCACCGGCGGCGTCATCAGCCCGAGCACGAGGTTGATGACCACCACCACGCCGAAGTGGCGCGGGTCGATGCCGTAGATCTCCGTCGCGATGGGCAAGAGGATCGGCACGGTCATGATGAGACCGGGAATGCCGTCGATCACGGTGCCGATCACCAGCAGGATCACGTTCACCAGCAGCAGGAAGGCGATCGGGTCCTTCGCCACGGTCTGTATCCATGCGGCCGTGGCCTGCGGCACCTTGCCGTAGATCAGCAGCCACGAGAACACCGCGGCGGCGGCCACCAGGAACAGCACCACCGCCGAGTAGATCGCCGACTTGAGCAGGATCTGCGGAATCATCGCGAAGCGGAATTCCTTGGTCACGTAGCGCCCCACCAGCACCGCGGCCACCGCGCCCACCGCCGCCGATTCGGTGGGGTTGGCCAGGCCGCCGAGGATCGAGCCGACGATCACGATGGGAATGAGCAGCGTCGGGCAGGCCGTGAGGATCGTGTGCAGCCGCTGGCGGGCGGTGCGCTTCTCGGTGCGCGGGTAGTTGTAGATCACGCCCATGCCGGCGATGACGATGAAGAACAGCACCGTGAGGATCACGCCGGGGATGATCCCCGCGATGAGCATGTCGCCCACCGCCACCTGCGCGAGCACGCTGTACACCACGAACATCACCGAGGGCGGAATGATCGGGCCGAGCATGCCGCCGTACACCGTGATGCCGGCCGCGAAGGTCTTGTCGTAGCCCTGCTTCTCCATCTCGGGCACCATGATCTGGCTCATGATCGCTACCTGCGCGGTGGCCGAGCCGATGATCGACGACACCAGCATGTTCGCCAGGATGTTCACGTAGGCCAGCCCGCCCTTCACCGAACCGATGAAGGCCAGCGCGAGGTCGACGAGGCGGCGCGTGATGCCGCCGCCGTTCATGATCTCGCCGATGAGGATGAACAGCGGAATCGCGATGAGGCTGTAGCTGTCGACGCCGCCGAACATCTGCACCGGGAACGACTGGAACAGCACCGTGTCGCCCGAGTTGAGGATGTAGACGATGCCCGACAGGCACAGGCAGGCACCGATCGGCACGCCGACCAGCATGATCAGCAGGAAGAAGGCAGAGGTCAGCATTTCAGTTCACGGCGTCCGCGTTGGCGACATGGAACTCGTCGTGCGTGCGCTTGGGCTGCAGGCCGAGGTCTTCGAAGAGGTTGGCCAGCGCATGCACGCTGAGGGTGAGCGCGAAGATCGGCAGGATGAGCTGCACCACCCACGTCGGCCAGTCGAGCGTCTGCGTGCGCTCGGTGTAGAGAAAGTTGAAGCTCTCGGCCGCGAACTCCTTCGCGTCGAAGCCGTGGCGCACGATGCCGGCCGGGTCCATCCACAGCCAGCACATCGCGAGCAGGGCCAGCCCGAGCAGCAGCACGCCGCCCGAGGCACTGGCCTTGGCGATGCGCGCGGCCCGGGTACCGAGCTTGTCGGTGAGCAGGGTCACCGCAAAGTCCAGCCGCAGCCGCGTCATCGCCGACGCCCCGATGAAGGTGAGCCAGACCACGCAGTACACCGAGGCCTCGTCCACCCAGTACAGCGGAAAGCCGCCGTAGCGCGTGACCACGTTCAGCAGCACCAGCACGATGAGCAGCCCCATGAGGCTGCTGAGCAGGTGGCGCTCGCAGCGCAGGACGAGGTCCGACGCGTCGAGCACGCGGCGGGACAGGCCGCCGCTTCCTTTCAAGGCGTTTTCTTGCATGGTGTTCTGGGCCTTGCGGTGCGTCGTGCGTGCGGCGATTACATGACCGACTGGTACTGCGCGGGCCGCGTGGCCAGCGCCTTGGCGACGACCTTCTCGATGAAGGCGCGCTCCTCGCCGATGAGCGGCAGGCGCGGGCGGCGCATGTGCTCGGTGCCCACGCCGACCAGCAGGTCGATGAGCTTGAGGTTCTGCACCAGCTTGGTCGACACGTCCAGGTGCAGCATCGGCGTCATCCACTGGTAGAGCTTCAGGGCCTCTGCGAATTTGCCGGCCTTCATCAGGTCGTACAGCGCCACCGTCTCGCGCGGGAAGGCGCAGCCCACACCGGCCAGCAGGCCGTCGCAGCCCAGCGCCAGGCCTTCGTAGGCCAGGTCGTCCACGCCCAGGAACAGCTGGTAGCGGTCGCCCACCGTGTTGCGCAGGTCGGTGATGCGGCGGATGTCGTCGGTGCTTTCCTTGATGGCGGCGATCCATTCGCAATCGGCCAGCTCGACCATGTGCTGGGGCTTGAGGTCCACGCGGTAGGCCACCGGGTTGTTGTAGACCATGATGGGTTTCTGGGCTGCGTTGGCGATGGTGCGCACGTTGAGCATGGCTTCACGCGCGTCGGCCACGTAGATCACCGAGGGCATGACCATGTAGCCGGCCACGCCCAGCTTGTTGGCACCGTCCACGTAGCGCAGGGCTTCGCGGGTGCTGGTCTCCGACACGTTGGCCAGCACGGGGATGCGGCCGTCGGCGGCTTCCAGGGCGATCTTCGCGACCTGCAGCTTTTCTTCCAGCGTCAGCGTGCTGGCTTCGCCCAGCGAGCCGCAGGTGACGAGGCCGTGGATGCCGTTGCGGATCTGGAAGTCGATGTGGCGGGCGGTGCCCTCGGCGTCGATGCTTTCGTCGGCGTGGAACTTGGTGGTGATGGCGGGGAAGATGCCTTGCCAGCGGGGATTGCTCATGGGTGCGTACCTCGAAAAAAAGAAGAAAAGGGCGCTGCGGACAGCGGTCGAAACCAGGGCTTGAAGGCTTGGTTTTTAAATATATTAGTAAGATATGAGAAATATCTGCTCAGGGTATTAGCAGATTGCATGCCAGCCGAAATGGTGGTTGGAGGCTTCGGAAAGGGGCGGTCGGACGCCCGGAAGCACCGCCTTGGCGCACCCTGCGCACCGAGGCGCCTCACGATGCGGCAGGCGAAAAAAAGCCCCGCAGCGGTGAACGCGGCGGGGCGTGCGGCTTGCGCCGGAGCAGGCGCGGCTACGTCAGCGCGGCCGTCGCCCCGAAGCCCAGCCAGTACGGATCGCCCACGCGCTTGCCCACGCTGCTGGCGGCGTCGCGCACCGTGGCGCCGAAGCGTTCCACCAGCGCTTCCGACAGCTGCTCCGCGGGCAGCGCGATGCCGAAGGCATAGGTCTGGCGCGTGGCGGGGTCGAGCACCGCCGACGAGATGCCCGCCACGTTCGTCACGTACTCGCCGCGCGACAGGGCCCAGCCGGTATCGCGGATCACGGCCAGGCGCGCGAGCAGGTCCTTGCGCGTCTTCGGGGCGTGGCCGCGGCCCTGGTCGAGCTTGGTGCCGATCAGGGCGCCCACTTCGTCGTCGTCCAGGCGGGCCAGCAGCGCGCGGCCCATGGCGCTGGAGTAGGCGGGGGCGCGGCTGCCCGGCGGCGTGTAGATCTGCAGCGCGCCGGCACCGGTGCGCATCTGGATCACGAGCGTGTCGGCCCCATCGAGCACGTTGATGTAGCCCGTGCAGCCCGTCTCGCGCACCAGCGCGTCGAGCGCCTCCTCGACCAGCGAGGCCGTGTTGCGCGAGGCGCGGAAGTGGTACGAGGCTTCCATGATCACGCCGCCCGGGCGGTAGGCGCGCGTGGCCGCGTCGCGGTCCAGGAAGCCGTAGCCGGCCATCATGCTCAGCGTGCGGGAGGCCGAGCTCTTGGGCAGGCCCAGCTCGGTCACGACGTCCGTCACCGTGATGTCGCGGCGCAGCCGCGCGATCAGCTTCAGGACGTCCATGGCGTTGGCAAGGGTGCTCATCGTGTTCGGTGGGTTGGGGTGGGAATCATAGGTTCGGTGTCGGTGCGTCTTTCGGCCGACCCGGGTGAACGCCCGCTTGACAGCCGAAAGTACGGTTTTATCATTCAGTTCAAGTTTATTGGACATGGTTCCAAAATATGGAACTAACAAGGAATGACCATGCACCATGAAGTGACCGCCGTCGCGCCGCTGGAAGACAAGGGCGCCGGGCACACCGCGTTGCCGCCGGCCGCGCTGCATCCCAAGGCGCTCGCGCCCGCCAACCTGATCCTCACGGTGGTGCTGAGCGTGTTCGGCGCCATCGTCGGCATCCAGATGCTGGCCAGCCTGGGCATCACGCCGAGCACCTCGCTGATCGGCGCGCTCGCGGCCATGACCTTGGCGCGCGTGCCGCTGGCCATGTTCCGGGGCTTTCGCTCGGTGCATGCGCAGAACCTCGCGCAGACGAGCATCTCGTCGGCCACCTTCGGCGCGGCCAACAGCCTGTTCCTGCCGATCGGCATTCCCTTCCTGTTCGGCCTGCCGCAGATGGTGGTGCCGATGCTTGTCGGCGTGAGCCTGGCGATGCTGCTCGACGCCTGGCTGCTGTACCGCATGTTCGACACGCCCGCCTTCCCGGCGAAGAACCCGTGGCCGCTGGGCATCGCCGCGGCCGAGGCCATCAAGGCGGGCGACGGCGGCGGCAAGCAGGCCTGGCTGCTGCTGGGCGGGCTGGCCACCGGCGTGGCGGGCGCGGTGTTCAAGCTGCCGATGTCGGCCTTCGGCGTGGCGCTGATCGGCGGACTCGGCGCCATGACCGCCTTCGGCATCGGGCTGCTGGTGCGCGGCTACTCGGCGCCGCTGTTCGGCTTCGACATCGGCACGCGCTATGTGCCGCACGGGATGATGATCGGCGCCGGCCTCGTCGCGCTGGTGCAGGTGGCGCGCGTGGTGCTGAAGAAGCACGGGCGCGCGGCCGACACCGACAGCACCGCCGCGACGAAGGAAGCGCTGGCCGAGGCGCGCGGCGCCAGCGTGCTCGGCCGCTCGCTCAAGCTGGGCGGCGCGGGCTACCTCGCGATCATGGTGTTGCTGTGCGCGGGCACCGGCATCTACACCGGCATGTCGCCGGGCATGCTGGCCTTGTTCATCGTGTACGGCACCTTCGCGGCCTTCGTGCACGAACTCATCGTGGGCATCGCGGCCATGCACTCGGGCTGGTTCCCGGCCTTCGCGGTGGCGCTGATCTCGCTGCTGCTGGGCATCCTGATCGGCTTTCCGCCCGAGGCGCTGGTGGTGCTGGCCGGCTTCTCGGCCGCCACCGGCCCGGCCTTTGCCGACATGGGCTACGACCTCAAGGCCGGCCACCTGCTGCGCGGCGAGGCCTCGGGCTCGGCCTTCGAACTCGAAGGCCGGCGCGAACAGATGATCGCCGGCATGGTCGGCTTCGGCGTGGCGATCGTGGTGGTGGCCTGCGCCTACCCGCTGTTCTTCGCCAACCACCAGACCGCACCGATCAACGCCGCCTACGTGGCCGCGATCAAGGCGGGCATCTCGGGCGAGACCGCGCGCAACCTCGCGCTGTGGGCCGTGCCCGGCGCGCTGCTGCAGCTGGCGGGCGGGCCGCGCCAGCAGCTGGGCGTGCTGTTCGCCACCGGCCTGCTCATCGCCAGCCCGATGGCCGGCTGGATGGTCGCGGCCGGCATCGCCTGCCGGCTCGCGGTGCACGGTGTGCTCGGCGCCGCCGCGCGCGAGCGGCTCGAGGTGTTCGCCGGCGGCGTCATCGCGGGCGACGCGCTCTACAGCTTCTTCTCGGGCGCGGTGAAGAGCCTGCGCAAGTAGTTCTCCTTCTTTCCTTTCATCACACACACAGGAATCGAATCCATGAAACGCAATCTGACCAGCGACGACGTCCGCGCGGCCATCTGGGGCGGCGCCATCCTCGGCGGCGGGGGCGGCGGGCTCATCGCGGCCGGCGAGCGCGCCGCACGGTTGGCGCTGCAGGTCGGCACGCCGCAGCTGTGGAGCGTCGACGAGTTCGACGACGCCGCGCTCACCGCCACCATGGCCCTGGTCGGCGCGCCGGCCGCGCCCGATCCGCACGTGCAGCCGGCGCACCTGCTGCGCACGCTGGAGCTGCTGCGGCGCGAGCTGCCGGCGGGCCAGAAGCTGGTCGCGCTGCATGCCAACGAGAACGGCGCCGAGACCACGGTCAACGGCTGGTTCCACGCCGCCATGACCGGCCTGCCCGTGATCGACCTCGCGTGCAACGGCCGCGCCCACCCCTCGAGCGTGATGGGCGCGCTGGGCCTGCACACCGAGCCCGACTACCTCTCGGTGCAGGCCTATGCGGGCGGCGAGCCGCACCGTTATGTCGAAGGCGTTGTGTCGGGCCGGCTCGAGCAGACCTCGGCCGTGGTGCGCCGCGCCTCGGTGGAGGCGGGCGGCCTCGTGGCCGTGGCGCGCAACCCCGTGACCGTGGGCTATGCGCGCCAGCACGGCGCACCGGGCGCCATCAGCCACGCCATCGCGCTGGGCCAGACCTTCCTGGACGGCGGCGTCGATGCCGTGGCCCGTTCGCTCGACGGCCGCCTCGTCGCCGAAGGCACGGTGCGCAGCTACCGCTGCGAGCAGCAGGAAGGGCTGGACGTCGGCGTGGTCGAGCTCGACGACGCGGCCGGCACCACGCTGCGCTTCATCAACGAGTACATGCTGCTGGCGCAGGGCGGCGAGCGCATCGCACGCTTTCCCGACCTGATCATGACCTTCTCGGACGACGGCCAGCCCGTGGTGTCGGCCCATGTGCGCCAGGGCGCGCGACTGCGCGTGCTGGTGGCGCCGCGCGCGCGGCTGCTGCTGTCGCGCACCATGTTCATGCCCGAGCTGTACCGCCCGCTCGAGAAGTCGTTGGGCGAAGCCTTCGCGCCGGCCTGAACGGGGAGACACGACATGGCACTGCGTATCCGCTGGATTCGGGCCGTCGGCAACGACACCTACAACGCGCGCTTCGCGCAGGAGTTCGCGCAGGTGAAGAACCCCGGCACCGAGGTCGAGGTGGTGTCGCTGCGCAACGCGTCGGTGCAGCACCACGTCGAGTACCAGAGCTACGAGGCGCTGCTGGGCGCCGACATCGTGCGCGCCGTGCGCGACACCGCGCAGCAGGGCTTCGACGCCGTGGTGGTCGGCTGCTTCTACGACCCGGTGCTGGTCGAGGCGCGCGAGATCTCCGGCCAGACGGTGGTGGTCGCGCCCTGCCAGGCCTCGTTCGAGGTCGCGTCCAACCTGGCGCAGAAGGTGTCGGTGATCGTCGGGCGGCGCAAGTGGGTGCCGCGCATCGAGGCGCGCGTGCGCGAGTACGGCCATGCGCACCTGATCGCCTCGTTCCGTGCGCTGGAACTCGGCGTGGAAGACTTCCAGCGCGACCGCGACGAGACCGTGCGCCGCATGATCGCGCAGGGCCGCCGCGCCATCGACGAGGACGGCGCCGAGGCGCTCATCCTGGGCTGCACGCTCGAGTTCGGCTTCTACCGCCAGCTGCAGGACGCGCTGGGCGTGCCCGTCATCGATTCGGCGCTGGCGGCCTTCAAGCGCGCCGAGGCGCTGGCCGACATGAAACAGCGTTTCGATTGGAAGCCCAGCCGCGTCGGCGGCTGCGAGCCACCGCCCGAAGACAAGGAGCTGCTGGCCTGGAACGTGTTCGACCCGGCCGACGTGCCCGTGGTGTCGCCTGTGCGCGCCTGAGCGCCTGAGCACGGCCCATGAAAAACGCCCCGCCGCGGAGACCGCGACGGGGCGTTGTGTTTCATGGAGGAAACGTCGGCGTCAGTCCTGGGACTTCACCTTCGCCACGGCCAGCGCCGTCATGTTGATGATGCGGCGCACCGTCGCCGAAGGCGTCAGCACGTGGGCCGAGCTGGCGGCGCCCAGCAGGATCGGGCCCACCGTGATGCCGTTCGCGCCCGTCATCTTCAGCACGTTGTAGAGGATGTGCGCCGAGTCGAGGTTCGGGCACACCAGCAGATTGGCCTCGCCCGTGAGCGTGGTCTCGGGCAGGGCGGTGCGGCGGATCTCGTCGGACAGCGCGGCGTCGCCGTGCATCTCGCCGTCGCACTCGATGTCGGGTGCCATCTGCGAGAACAGGTCGCGCGCCAGGCGCATCTTGCGCGCCGAGCCGCGGCTGGAGGTGCCGTAGTTCGAGTGCGACAGGAAGGCCACCTTCGGCGGCAGGCCGAAGCGGCGCACCTCTTCGGCGGCCATCACGGCGATGCTGGCCAGCAGTTCGGCGCTCGGGTCTTCGTTCACGTTGGTGTCGGTGATGAACACCGTGCGCTTTTCGAGCGTGAGCGCGTTCAGCGTGGCGAAGCCGGGCGCGCCGCGCTTCAGGCCGATCAGGTTGCGGATGTGCTCCAGGTGCACGTCGAAGCGTCCGACTAGGCCGCAGATCATCGCGTCGGCATCGCCCAGGTGCAGCATCAGCGCGGCGATGGTGGTGTTCGAGCGGCGCACCATGGTCTTGGCGGCCTCGGGCGTGACGCCGCGGCGGCCCATGAGCTTGTGGAAGCTCTCCCAGTAGGTGCGAAAGCGCGGATCGTCTTCCGGGTTCACGATCTCGAAGTCGGTGCCGGGGCGGATGTGCAGGCCGGCCTTCTGGATGCGTGCCTCGATCACGGCGGGGCGGCCTACCAGGATGGGCTGGGCCAGGCCTTCGTCGACCGCCCACTGCGCGGCGCGCAGCACGCGCTCGTCCTCGCCCTCGGCGTAGGCCACGCGCTTGGTGGTGGAGATCTTGGCGGCGCTGAACACCGGGCGCATGAACATGCCCGTCTGGTAGACGAAGCGCGTCAGGTGCTGGCGGTAGGCTTCCATGTCCTCGATGGGGCGCGAGGCCACGCCCGAGGCGGCGGCCGCCTTGGCCACGGCCGGTGCGATGCGCAGGATCAGGCGCGAGTCGAAGGGCTTGGGAATGATGTAGTCGGGGCCGAAGGCCAGCTCCTGGCCGGCGTAGGCGGTGGCCACTTCTTCGCTGATGTCGGCCTTGGTGAGGTCGGCAATCTCGCGCACGCAGGCCAGCTTCATTTCTTCCGTGATCTTGCTCGCGCCGCAATCGAGCGCGCCGCGGAAGATGTACGGGAAGCACAGCACGTTGTTGACCTGGTTCGGGTAGTCCGAACGGCCCGTGGCGATGATGCAGTCGGGGCGCACGGCCTTGGCCAGCTCGGGGCGGATCTCGGGCTCGGGGTTGGCCAGCGCCAGGATGATCGGCTGCGTGCCCATGGTCTTGACCATCTCGGCGCTCATGACGCCGGGGGCCGAGCAGCCCAGGAACACGTCGGCGTCCTTCACCACGTCGGCCAGGGTGCGCGCGCCGGTGTCCTTCTGGGCGTAGCGGGCCTTCGATTCGTCGAAGCCGCCCGCGCGGCCCATGTAGATCAGGCCCTTGGAGTCGCAGGCGTAGATGTTGGCGGGCTTGGCGCCCAGGCCGACCATCACGTCCAGGCAGGCGATGGCGGCGGCGCCAGCGCCCGAGACGGCGATCTTGACGTCTTCGATCTTCTTGCCGACCAGTTCCAGGCCGTTGAGCAGCGCCGCGGCCGAGATGATGGCCGTGCCGTGCTGGTCGTCGTGGAACACCGGGATGTTCATGCGCTCGCGCAGCTTCTTCTCGATGTAGAAGCACTCGGGCGCCTTGATGTCCTCGAGGTTGATGCCGCCCAGCGTGGGCTCCAGCGCCGCGATGATGTCGACCAGCTTGTCGGGGTCGTTCTCGGCCAGCTCGATGTCGAACACGTCGATGCCGGCGAATTTCTTGAACAGGCAGCCTTTGCCTTCCATCACGGGCTTGGAGGCCAGCGGGCCGATGTTGCCCAGGCCCAGCACGGCGGTGCCGTTGGTGATGACGCCCACGAGGTTGCCGCGGGCGGTGTATTCGGCCGCGAGCGCGGGATCTTCCGCAATGTCGAGGCAGGGGTAGGCCACGCCCGGCGAGTAAGCCAGCGACAGGTCGCGCTGGTTCAGCAGGGGCTTGGTGGGGGTGATCGAGATCTTGCCCTTGACGGGCGAGCGGTGGTATTCGCGCGCTGCTTCTCGAAGTGCTTCTTCAGCGGGGGACAGGGATGCAGCCATTTGAAAAGTCTCCTAGGTTCTGGCGGGCAATGAGGCTACCGCAAAAGCGCGGCCTCTTCTCTCGGGGGGAACGACGAGACCCTCTATCTTCCGCCTGATCGAGAGGGTCTGCCGACTCGCTAAACTTCAACACCCCCGTTTCCGGGGGGCAAATCCGTGCCGCACGGGCGGTGCGGCGAACCAACGTCCACAACCACAGAACAACACGGAGGGACATCGAATGACACCCGGACCTTTCACCGGCACCGAGCCGGACGTCGTGGTCATCGGCGGAGGCCCTTCGGGCTCCACGGTGGCTGCCTTGCTCGCAGACAAGGGCCACGACGTGGTGCTGCTCGAGAAGGCGCAGCACCCGCGCTTTCACATCGGCGAATCCTTGCTGCCGATGAACATGCCGCTGTTCGACCGGCTCGGCGTGCGCACCGAGGTCGAGGCCATCGGCCTGCGCAAGCACGGCGCCGAATTCGTCTCGCCCTGGCACGACCACAGCAGCCACTTCGACTTCGGCCAGGCGATGGACAAGAGTTTTCCCTATGCGGTGCACGTGCGCCGTTCGGAATTCGACGAGCTGCTGTTCCGCCACGCCGGCAAGCGCGGCGCGCGCACCTTCGAGGGCCGGCGCGTCACCGGCGTCGACATGGACGCCGGCAAGGGAACGCCCGACAACCGCCCGCTGGTGAAGGTCAAGGCCGACGACGGCACCGAGACCGAATGGCGCCCGCGCTTCGTGATCGACGCCAGCGGGCGCGACACGCTGCTGTCGAACCAGTTCGACGCCAAGCAGCGCAACCGCAAGCATGCGAGCGCGGCGCTGTACGGCCACTTCGCCAACGCCGAGCGCCGGCCGGGCCGCTTCGAGGGCAACATCTCGCTCTTCTGGTTCGACCACGGCTGGTTCTGGTACATCCCGCTGAAGGACGGCACCGTGAGCGTGGGCGCCGTGGCCTCGCCGGCCTACTTCAAGCGCCGCCAGGGCGCGTCGCTCGAAGACTTCCTGATGCAGACCATCGCGCTGGCGCCCAAGCTGGCCGCGCGGCTGAAGAACGCCACGCTGATGGAAGGCGCCACCACCACCGGCAACTACGCCTACGACTCCAAGTTCTGCCGCGGCGACCGCTTCATGATGGTGGGCGACGCCTATGCCTTCGTCGACCCGATGTTCTCCTCGGGCGTGTACCTGGCGATGAACAGCGGCTTCGAGGCCGCGACCTGCGCCGACCACTGGCTCAAGGGCGAGGCGAAGGAGGCCGAGAAGGCCTTCCGCCATTACGAGAAGGTGATGAAGCACGGGCCGAAGATGTTCTCGTGGTTCATCTACCGCATCACCTCGCCCGCCATCCGCCGCCTGTTCATGGCGCCGCGCAACATCTGGCGCATGCAGGAGGCGCTGTTGTCCATCCTGGCCGGCGACCTGTTCCGCAACACGCCCATCGGGCCGCGCTTCTGGGGCTTCAAGGTGACGTACTACGCGTCGTGCATCGGCATCCTGCCGCAGGCCGTGAAGACTTGGGCATGGCGCCGACGCAATCTGAAGGAATCGCTGGAAGCTGCAAAAACTTAGCTCGCCCCCAGGCTGCGCGCACTTCGTGTCGCTACGCCAACCCCCTACCGGGGGCAACACCTGAGGCCCGGCAAAGCCGGTTCCTCGGTGTTTGCTGGTCAATCCGGGGTAACCGTGTGCTGTGCCAGCGCCTCGAGCGCCTTCACCAGCGCCGAGTGATCCAGCTGGCCGTAGCCCATCGCTGCGCAAGCGTTCATCAGTTGCGCCGCATTGGCCGTTTGCGGCAATGCCACACCCAGCGACCGCGCGCTCTGCATCGCCAGGTTCAGGTCCTTCTGGTGCAGCGAAATGCGGAAGCCCGGCGCGAAGGTGCGCTTGATCATGCGTTCGCCGTGCACTTCCAGAATGCGCGAGCTGGCAAAGCCGCCCATCAGCGCCTGGCGCACCTTGGCGGGGTCGGCGCCGGCCTTCGAGGCGAACACCAGGGCTTCGCTCACGGCGGCGATGTTCAGCGCCACGATGATCTGGTTGGCCACCTTGCAGACCTGGCCGTCGCCCGCGCCGCCCACCAGCGTCACGTTCTTGCCCATCTTGTCCAGCAGCGGCTTCACGCGGCCGAAGGTGCCTTCGTCGCCGCCGCACATGATCGTCAGGCTCGCGGCCTTGGCGCCCACTTCGCCGCCCGAAACCGGCGCGTCGATGTAGCCGGCGCCCAGCGCCACGATGCGGCGCGCGAATTCCTTGGTGGCGATCGGGTCGATGGAGCTGCAGTCCACCACGATCTTGCCCTGCGAACCCTTCAGGCCGTCGGCCACGCCTTCTGCGCCGGGCGCGCCGAACAGCACCTTTTCCACGTCCGGGGTGTCGGGCACCATGATGAAGACGATGTCGGCCTTGCGCGCCACTTCGGCGGCCGAGCCGCAGATGGTGGCCTTGGAGACGAAGGGTTCCGGCGTGTTGCCGTGCGTGTTCACGAAGAGTTCGTGGCCTGCGTCGAGCAGGTGGCCCGCCATGGGCGCACCCATGATGCCCAGGCCGATGAATCCGATTTTTTGTGCTGCAGTGGTCATGTCTCTGTTTCCTTCGTGAACGTTCATTGCTTCTTCGTGAGGGCTTCGCGCCAGCCGAGGCCTTCGATGGTGGTGGCGCGGGGCTTGTATTCGCAGCCGATCCAGCCGTCGTAGCCCAGCGCATCGATGTGCTGGAACAGCCACGGGTAGTTGATCTCGCCCGTGCCCGGCTCGCCGCGGCCCGGGTTGTCGGCCAGCTGGATGTGGCCGATGCGCGCCAGCTGCTTGGTGAGCGTGTTGCCCAGCTCGCCTTCCATGCGCTGTGCGTGGTAGATGTCGTACTGCACGCGCAGGTTGTCCGAGCCCACCTCGTCGATCAGCGCCAGCGCCTGGTCGGTGCGCGTGAGGAAGAAGCCGGGGATGTCGAAGGTGTTGATCGGCTCGATCAGCAGGCGCAGGCCCGCGGCTTCGAGTTCGCGTGCTGCGAGGCGCAGGTTCTCGACCACGGTCTTGTGCGCGGCGTCGGTGCTCACGCCCGCCGGCACCTTGCCGACCAGGCAGTTGAGCTGCGGGCAGCCCAGCGCCGTGGCGTAGTCGATGGCCAGCGCGATGCCTTCGCGGAACTCACCGGTGCGGTCCGGGTGGCAGGCGATGCCGCGCTCGCCCTTGTCCCAGTCGCCGGCCGGCAGGTTGTGCAGCACCTGCTGCAGGCCGTTGGCGCGCAGGGCGGCCGTGAGTTCCTTCTTGTCGAAGGGGTAGGGGAAGAGGTACTCCACCGCCTTGAAGCCGGCCTTGGCGGCCGCCTCGAAGCGCTGCATGAACGGCAGCTCGGTGAAGAGCATCGTGAGATTGGCTGCGAACTTGGGCATGTCTCTTGTCTCCTCGATCAGTCCAGCATCGCCACGGCGAGGGCCGTGGGTGCGTCGGCCGTGCTTTCGGCCAGCGGTTCGAATTCGTTGATGGCGTCGATCTCGGTGCCCATCGCGATGTTGGTCACGCGCTCGAGCATCACCTCGATGACGACCGGCACCTGGAACTCGGCCATGAGCGCTTCGGCGCGGGCGATGGCGGGTGCCATCTCTTCCTGCTTGTGCACGCGGATCGCCTTGCAGCCCAGCCCCTCGACCACCTTGAGGTGATCGACGCCGTAGCTGCCTTCGATGCCGGCGTCGGCCGGTGCGTTGATGTTGTCGAAGGCCAGCTGCACGCAGTAGTCCATCTCGAAGCCGCGCTGCGACTGGCGGATCAGGCCGAGGTAGGAGTTGTTGACCACGATGTGCAGGTAGGGCAGCTTGAACTGCGCGCCCACGGCCAGCTCTTCGATCATGAACTGGAAGTCGTAGTCGCCCGAGAGCGCGACGATCTTGCGCGTCGGGTCGGCCGCACGCACGCCCAGCGCGGCGGGAATGGTCCAGCCCAGCGGGCCGGCCTGGCCGCAGTTGATCCAGTGGCGCGGGTTGTACACGTGCAGGAACTGCGCGGCCGCGATCTGCGACAGGCCGATGGTGCTCACGTAGCAGGTGTCGCGCTCCAGGTGGTTGTTCATGCACTGGTACACGCGCTGCGGCTTCATCGGCACGGTGTCGAAGTTGGTCTTGCGCAGCAAGGTCTTCTTGCGCTCGCGGCATTCGCCGGCCCAGGCGCCACGGTCGGTGAGCTTGCCGGCGGCCTTCATTTCCTCGGCCACTTCGACGAAGAGTTCGAGCGCGGCCTTGGCGTCGGAGACGATGCCGAAGTCGGGCGTGAACACGCGGCCGATCTGCGTGGGCTCGATGTCCACGTGCACGAAGGTGCGGCCCTTGGTGTAGACGTCGACCGAGCCGGTGTGGCGGTTGGCCCAGCGGTTGCCGATGCCCAGCACGAAGTCCGAGGCCAGCACGGTGGCGTTGCCGTAGCGGTGGCTGGTCTGCAGGCCGCACATGCCGGCCATGAGCGGGTGGTCGTCGGGAATGGCGCCCCAGCCCATGAGCGTGGGGATCACCGGCACGCCGGTGGCTTCGGCAAAGCGCACGAGCAGGTCGGAAGCGTCGGCGTTGATGATGCCGCCGCCGGCCACGATCAGCGGGCGCTCGGCCGCCTGCATCATGCCGATGGCCTTCTCGATCTGGGCGCGCGTGGCGGCCGGCTTGTAGGGCTTGAGGGGCTCGTAGGCGTCGATGTCGAACTCGATCTGCGCCATCTGGACGTCGAAGGGCAGGTCGATGAGCACGGGGCCCGGGCGGCCCGAGCGCATGAGGTGGAAGGCCTGCTGGAACACCTGCGGCACCTGGCCGGGTTCGCGCACGGTGACCGACCACTTGGTGACGGGCTTGGAGATCGACTCGATGTCGACCGCCTGGAAGTCTTCCTTGTACAGGCGTGCGCGCGGTGCCTGGCCGGTGATGCACAGGATGGGAATGGAATCGGCCCAGGCCGAGTACAGGCCCGTGATCATGTCGGTGCCCGCCGGGCCCGAGGTGCCGATGCACACGCCGATGTTGCCGGCCACGGCGCGGGTGTAGCCCTCGGCCATGTGCGAGGCGCCCTCGACGTGGCGCGCGAGGATGTGCGAGATGCTGCCGCGCTGGCGCAGGGCCGAGTACAGCGGGTTGATCGCCGCGCCCGGCACGCCGAAGGCCTGCGTCACGCCTTCTTTTTCCATCACCAGAACTGCGGCCTGGACCGCTGTCATCTTTGCCATTTGAAAGTCTCCTTGAGGTGGCCTCACTGTAGGAAGCGGGGCGCATTCCAAGAAGACGGCTGGGGGCCATAAAACCTATTCCGCCATGGAATAACTGGCTACCATCCGGCCATGGACCGTCTACTGGCTATGGAAATGTTCGTGCGGGTCGTCGAGACGGGGAGCTTCTCGAAGGCGGCGCGCGAGTTCAACACCACGCAACCCACCGTGACCAAGCAGGTCGCGGCCACGGAGGCGCGCCTGAAGGTGCGGCTGCTCAATCGCAACACGCGCGGCGTGAGCCTCACGGAGCCGGGCGCGCTGTACTACGAGAAGTGCAAGACCATCGTGCGCGACGCGGAGGAGGCCGACAGCATCGTGCAGCTGCGCCAGAACCAGGCGCAGGGCCTCTTGCGCGTGGGCACGTCGGTGGCCTTCGGGCGGCGCGTGGTGGTGCCGCTGGCGCTGGAGTACATGCGCCGGCATCCGCAGGTGCAGCTCGACCTGAGCTTCGAGGATCGCTACGTCGACCTCATCGCGCAGGGCATCGACGTGGCGATCCGCATGGGCAAGCTGGCCGACTCGTCACTGGGGGCGCGTTACCTCGGCGCGAATCCGTGGGTCATGGTGGCGTCGCCGGCCTACCTGAAGAAGCACGGCACGCCCAAGCGTGCGCAGGACCTCAGCGCGCATGTGGCGCTCATCTACAGCAGCGTGGTGGGCGACGAGTTCTGGCGCATGCACACACCCAAGGGCGATCCGGTGACGGTGCCGGTGTCGGGGCGCTTCCGTTCCAACAACCTGTCGGCTGTGCTGGCTGCGGCGCGTGATGGGTTGGGGATCGCGTTGATGCCGCGTTATGTGGCGAGTGAGTCGCTGGCTGCGGGGAAGGTGAATGCCGTACTGGGGGACCATGCGTTGCCGGAGCAGGAGATCCACGCGGTGTTTCCCTCACCGAAGTTGGTGCCGGGGAAGGTGTCGGGGTTCGTGGCCTTCTTGCAGGGGCGCTTTGACGAGGGGTGGTGGGAAGCCTGAGCCGACTGTTCGGGGCGCGTGCCCAGGCCACCGGGTACTTCCCTCCGCGAATGTCCCCCGGCCTGCGGCCTCCTCCTTGATTTCGCTGCGGGAAGCACCCAGTGTCCTGGGCACAGGGCACGCTGTGGGGGAGCGGAACCCTCAGGCTGCCAGCCGTTGTGCCGCCCGCCCAGCAGGCCGCGCCAACCCGAGGTGATCGCGCAACGTGCGTCCCTCGTATTCCGTGCGAAAGATGCCTCGCTTCTGCAGGATCGGCACCACGCCCTCCACGAAGTCCTGCAGCCCGTGCGGCAGCGCATCGGGCATCAGGTTGAAACCATCGGCCGCGCCGCCCTTGAACCAGCGTTCGATGTCGTCGGCGATCTGCTCGGGCGTGCCGACGATCACGCGGTGCCCGCCGCCGCCCGCGAGCTCGCGGATCAGCTGGCGCACCGTGTAGCCGTGCGTGCGCCCGGCCGCGACCACGGCGTTGAAGAAGGTGTGGTTGCCGTTGCCATTGCCGGGCAGCGGCAGGTCGTCGGGCAGGCGCTCGTCGAGCTTGAGGCGGTCGGGCGTGATGCCCAGCGTGCCGGCCAGGCGCGTGAGGCTGTAGTCCCAGGGGATCAGGTCGACCAGCGCGTCGCGGCGGCGAAGCGCCTGCGCTTCGGTGGCGCCGACGATGGTGGTGAGGCCGGCCAGCACCTTCACCGCGTCGGGGCCTCGGCCCAGCTCGGCGGCGCGGGTCTTGAGGGCGCGTGCGTAGGCCTGCGATTCTTCGAACGATTGCGAGGCGGAGAACACGGCTTCGGCATGGCGCGAGGCAAGCTCGCGCCCGTCGGCCGAGGCGCCGGCCTGCACCAGCACGGGGTGGCCTTGCGGCGGGCGCGGCAGGTTGAGCGGGCCCTGCACCGCGAAGTGCTCGCCGCGGTGCGCAAGGGCATGCACCTTGGCCGGGTCGATGAAGCGGCCGGCGGCCTTGTCGCCGACGAAGGCGTCGTCTTCCCAGCTGTCCCACAGCGCCTTGACGATGTCGGCGAACTCGGAGGCGCGGGCGTAGCGCTTGGCGTGGTCGGGCGTGGTGTCCAGGCCGAAGTTGCGCGCCGAGGGCAGGTCGGCCGTGGTCACCATGTTCCAGCCGGCACGGCCGGCGCTCACGTGGTCGAGCGTGGCGAAGCGGCGAGCGAGGTTGTAGGGCTCGTTGTAGCTGGTGGAGGCGGTGGCGATGAGGCCGATGTGCGTGGTCGCGGCGGCCACGCAGGCCAGCAGGATGGTGGGCTCCAGCGCGGTGATCGGGCGGAAGTGGATCTGGTCGACGATGGCGGCGTTGTCGGCCAGGAACACGGCATCGAGCTTGGCGGCCTCGGCGATCTGCGCGGTACGGATGTAGTGCTGGATGTCGGCGAACGCCCACGGGTCGCTCTCGGGCAGGCGCCAGGCCGAGGGCACGAAGCCGGAATGCAGGATGTTGACGTTGAGGTGCAGCTGCCTGCGCGGCGCGGTGGGGTGGTTCTTGCTCATTGGTTGAAGTAGTCCGGCAGTCGGTAGCCCGCCCACACGGGGTTGGCCTTGAAGAACTTCTGGAACTCGGGCGACTGGTAGGCGGTGGCGATGTCTTTCGCGAATTTCGCGTGTTCGTTGCTGCGCTTCACCGCCACCACGTTGACGTAGGGCAGCGTCATGTCTTCGAGCTTCAGCGCCTCGGTGAGCTTCAGGCCCGAGGCCACGGCGAAGTTGCCCTGCACGGCCGCGAGGTCGGCGTCGGCCAGCGAGCGCGGCGCCTGCGCGGCGTCCAGCGGCACGATCTTCAGTCGCTTGGGGTTGCTCGCGATGTCGCGCTCCGACACGCTCAGCGGACTCACGCCCGGCTTGAGCGTGACCCAGCCGATGGCCGCGAGGATGTTGAGCGCGCGCGCCGCATTCACCGGGTCGGCCGGCAGCGTGACGGTGGCGCCGTCGGGCACGGCGTCGAGCGTCTTGTGACGCCGCGAATACAGGCCCATGGGCGGCGTCGGCACATGCACCACGGGCACGAGGTCGAAGCCCTGCTGCTTGTTGGTGGCGTTCAGGTACAGCGAGTGCTGGAAGATGTTGGCGTCGATCTGGCCACGCTCCACCGCGTCATTGGGCTGCACGCCCTGGCTGAACTCGACGTACTTGATGCTGTAGCCCAGCTTCTTCAGCTGGGGCTCGATGCCGTGGGTGAAGGCGTCGCGGTAGGGGCCCGGCATGAAGCCGACACGCAGGTCGTCCGCGTGGGCGGGCGCGAGCAGCAGCAGGCTCAGGGCGAGTCCGCCGGACAGCGGGGCAAGGCGGCGCAGCCACGAGGGCGCGCGCGAAAGGGAAGGCATGGCGACAACTCCGGGAGACGGCAAGGGGAGTCGGGCACTCTAGGACGCACGCTGCGCGCTGCGAACGAAGATTTGCGCGCTTGCATATCCGCAGGCCGGATAACCCGCGCCGGCTTTTGTAGGATGCGCCCCATGACCCTGCACATCGGAATCGTCGGCTGCTCCGCCGAAGGCGCGGCCCTTTGCTACAAGACCATCTGCATCGAGGGCGCGGCGCTGCTCGGCCCGCATGCGCACCCCGAGGTGTCGATGCACACGCCCTCGCTCGCGGAGTACACGCGCTGCCTGGACGCGGGCGACCTGGCGGGCGTGGGCGCGCTGATGCTCGGCTCCGCGAACAAGCTCGCCGCGGCGGGCGCGGACTTCCTGATCTGCCCCGACAACACGATCCACCAGGCCTTCGACCACGTGGCGCCGCATTCGCCGCGGCCCTGGCTTCACATCGCCGAGGTGGTGGCCGACGAGGCCGTGCGCCGGGGCTTTCGCCGCATCGGCATCACGGGCACGCGCTGGCTGACCGACAGCGAGGTGTATCCCGAGAAGCTCTCGGCGCGCGGCCTGGAATACGTGCGCCCCACGATCGACGAGCGCGCCGAGATCGGCCGGATCATCATGGACGAGCTGGTCTGCGGCATCTTCAAGCCGGAGGCCGTGGCCACCTTCCAGCGCGTGATGCAGCGCCTGAAGGACGAGGAGGGCTGCGACGCGGTCGTGCTCGGCTGTACCGAGATCCCGCTGATCATGAGCGATGCGAATTCGCCGCTGCCGACGCTCGACTCGACGCGGCTGCTGGCGCGTGCGGCCTTGCGCCGCGCCACGCAGAAGGCCGGCTAGGGCCTGTTCACCCTATTTCTGGCGTCGCGTTGGCTGGCAAAGGGGCTGGCTGCAAGGCGCCC
>NZ_BCUS01000024.1 GCF_001591345.1 Variovorax boronicumulans NBRC 103145
CGATGGCGGTCAGGCCGGCCAACTCGTTGGGGATGATGTGGTCTGTCATGACGGGCTCCTTCTTCACGCAGCGAGGATGTGAATGGAACACGCGGCATGGTCCACGCCCCAGATGCCGCCGCCCGTCACCTGGCTCAGGCCAAGGCGGGCGCCTTGCACCTGCCGCTTGCCGGCGCGCTGCTGCAGCTGCTCGCACAGCTCGACGATCTGCGCGACACCCGTGGCGCCCGGCGGATGCCCCTTGGCCAGCAAACCGCCGCTCGCGTTCACGGGAATGCGCCCGCCGAGCGCCGTGGCGCCGCTGGCCAGCAATCCCGGCCCTTCCCCAGGCTCACACAGGCCGAGTGCCTCGTAGTACAGCAGCTCGGAAATGGTGAAGGCATCGTGCAGCTCAATCAGGCTGAGATCGCCAGCGCCGACACCGGCCTGCTCGTACGCCAGCCGCGCCGCGCGCCGCGTGATTTCCGCCTCGGTCATGTCCACCTGGTTGATCTCGAACAGGCCCGACTGCACCACCGAGGCCAGCACGCGCACCGGCTTCGCCGTGCCTCGGGAAGGACGTGTGCTGAGCACCAGCGCGGCAGCGCCGTCCACCACACCCGGGCAGCACTGCAGCAGCGTCAGCGGATCGGCCACCATGCGTGAAGCCAACACCTCTTCGCGCGTCACGGGGCGGCAGAAGGTCGCGATGGGGTTGAGCATGCCGTGGCGTCGGTTCTTCACCGCCACATCCGCCAGCACCTCGGCCGGAACGCCGCGCTCGTGCATGTAGCGCTTCGCGCGCATCGCGTAGAGCGCGGGCATGATCATGCCGCGCCGGTTGTTCCAGTCGCGTTCGTTCATGGGCAGCGCGCCGCCGCCGAGACCGCTCAGGTGGTCCATGCCGAAGACCAGCACCGTCTCGTACTGCCCCGCGCGAAGCGCCTGCAACGCCAGGTGAAACGCGGTGGCCCCGCTCGAGCAGGCGTTGTCGATGTTGTAGACGGCTTCGCCGCCGGTGCCCAGCTCTCGCAGCGCGCGCTGGCCGGGCAGGTGGCCGCCGAGCGCGTTGCCGCAGTAAAAGGCCTGCACATCGCGCATGCCCACCCCTGCGTCCTTCAACGCGGACAGGATGGCGGCCTGCGCGAGCGCCTCTTCGTTGAGATGCGCAAAGCGGCCGAAGTCGGAGATGCCGACACCGATGATCAACGGCTCGTTCATGCTGCGGCTCCCTTCAGCGGCGCAAAGGCGTAATCCGGCGTGCCGTCCGGGAGTTCGAACGCGACGGCATGCACCAGGTCACCGATGGCGGGCTCGCTGCCCTCGGGCCAGGCCAGGCGGCCAAACACCCGCAGGCCGTTGTCGAAGTCGACCATGCCCAGCGCGTACGCGGCCGCCTTGGCGGGATGAACCGTGGTGAAGGTGTACAGACGCCCGCTGGCGCCCATGGAAACCGGCTCCGCGGCCTCTCCGGCCTGGAGAAACTCGGGGGGTGGGAAGCGCAACTCGCCGGTGTCGCGGTAGCGCGCCCCCAGCAGCGTCATGCCGTCCGCATCATTGCGGAAGTGCGGTTCAGGGTACTTGGTGATTTCCATGTCTTGCCTCGTCGTTTTAGATTGGCTAGATTTCAGTTTATGTAGCTGCCCATCCTCAAACAAGGCAGTTTTTTCCCCTGCATCTTTTAGAAGTACTAAATCAAATGAACCGTAGCCGCCTGCCCCTTCTCGGCCTGCGAGCCTTTGAAGCCACCGCGCGCCATCAAAGCGTCTCGAATGCTGCGGCGGAGTTGTGCGTCACACCCGGCGCGGTGAGCCAGCAAGTCAAACTGCTCGAGGAAGTCGTGGGCGTGCCGCTGCTGCGGCGCAAGGGCCGCTCGGTCGAACTGACGGACGCGGGCCAAGTGCTGCGGCCCGCGCTCACGCAGGCATTTCAGACGATCGAACTGACGCTGAACGCCATCGCGCGCGGACCGCGTCACGACACGCTCAAGCTGTGCCTGCTGCCCACGCTCGCAGAGAAGTGGCTGGTGCCCCGCCTGTCCCGTTTCCACGGGGCGCATCCCGAGCTGGACATCCAGCTCATGACGAGCTTTCGCGAAATCCGCTTTGAAGCCGAGGACGTGGACATGGCCTCCTTCATGGGAACCGATGTACCTCCAGGCCTTGACGGTCTGAGGTTGTTCGACGACGCCTTCCAACCCGTCTGCAGCCCCGCGTTCCTGCGCGACACATGCCCGCTCGCGACACCCGCCGACCTGTCGAAGGCGACGCTCCTGCATTCCGTGCGTCGCATGGACGATTGGCAACGCTGGCTCGACCACGCCGGGTTGGCGAAGCTCAAGCCCAAGCGCCGCTTGTCGTTCGAGAACTCCTCGCTCGCGATCCAGGGGGCTGTCGATGGGCTGGGCGTCGCCATCGTCCAGCGCGCCTACGCTGTGGAGTTGCTCAAGGTCGGCACACTCGTCGCCCCCTTCGACCTGGTCGCGCGCAGCGACAACGGCTACTACCTCGTGTGGTCTACCGCGCGCGCGGCAACACCGGCCTTCGGATCCTTTCTTCAATGGATCCGGCAGGAGGTGCGAAACAGCACCACCTGAGCGCTAGGGAGCGATCGTCCTGGTGATGGCGGCGAGCATCGCCTCGCGATGGCGATCCAGCAGCCGGTCGTGATTGGCGTTGAAGTTGCGCAGTGCGAGCGCGAGCAGCCGGGGCGCATCGGCGGCGGGGATTCCACAATCGTGCAAGTCAGTCCGCCACCCTTGCGCCTGGAAGTTGCGTGCCACTTGCGCCGCGACCTGCGCGGCCGTCTCGGTGCCGTTGCCGCTCGATGGCAGTTCCGTGCCCAGTGCCTCGCCCATCGCGTGCGCCACCTCGGGCACTGCCGCGCCCAGTTCACGGATCATGGCCGGTGCAAAGGCCGCATAGCCGCGCGATTGCGTCACCCCTTCGTAGTGGTTGAAGACGCCGACGGCGCACGCGTAGGCCGCGCGCGCCAGCAGCTGGCATGACCAGGGCCGCCCGCCATCTTCCTCGTCGCGGTTTTGCAGCAACGCAGCGGCGCACAGGTCGATCCGGGCAGCCGCATCGTCCGCTTCGCCCAGCTTCGGATAGGCGTGTCGTGCCAGTTCCCACGCGTGCCGTCGACTGGCCTGGACCAGCGGGTTGGCTGTGCGCACGGCCCCCATGCACATCAAGGCCCACCAGTAGACCTCGAAGCTCGTGGAGCGCGCGAGCGCCGCCGGCGCAGTGGCCAGCGCCCTCGTGTCCCAGAACACCGCGCGTGGCCGGGTCTTGGGATCGAAAAATTCCAGGTGATGCGCGGAACCGCGATAGCGCGCAGCCGAACCGCCACGATTTTGTGCCGAGGTTGGCGAAGTCAGCACATTGAAGATCGGCATCTTCGGCGCATTCAGACGCTGGCTCACCGGCGGCTCGTCATCGCGATGGACCGTTGCCATTTCCAGCAGGGAACGGTTCTCCCCGAGCAACATGGCAACGATGCGCACGCCCTTGATCACGCTGCCTGCACCGACAGCAATGAGCGCGTCGGCCTGCACCTCGCGCGCCTTCGCAGCAGCCTCCTCGAGGCACTCCGCAGGCGCGCCTTCGGAGATGCCCGAGAAGATGCCGACGATGCGGCCACCCGCCAAGGTCTCGATCACTTGCGTGAGCCCGGTGCGCTCACGGACGCTGCGCCCGCACAGGATCAGCGCACGGGAGGCGCCGGCGCGCTGGAGTTCCCGGGGGAGTTCGATCAGCGCATCCGTCCCCGAGTAAATTCTCAGCGGATAGGTTCGGGCGTGAAAGTCGTGAATGGCCGGTTCGTCAAAAGACATGTCGAAGCTTTGGGCGGTGGAGGATGTCGCCCAAGGTTAGAGATGGTCATGCCGGTCCACAATGCATATTCCATCGCTTGATCATTGAGTTCGCCTAAGGATTGCCTGTCGGACGACTGCCGTAGAAGCGAATTGAACCGGGGCTTCATCGTGCCGACTACGGGGCCCATCCGATGCAACGCACCAAGGCTGCGCTGATCTATCGGTGCACGAAGAATCCGTACGCGGTGCAGCTGCTGCTCGGGTATTCGACACTCGAGTCCACCGTGCGATATCTCGGCATTGAGGTCGACGACGCGTTGGAGATTTCAGAGCAGACCGAGATCTGAAGCGCACGGTCGCTGGCAGCCAACGAATGACTGCTTCCGAGGCAGGCAATCATTTGGACTCAAGATCTGAGCGGCTGCAATCAGTCTGGAGCGGCCGCACGCGAAGGACTGCCATGCAACGAATGCCCACGTCGGACTTGCAGCCACCGACGTCAAGCTCGAGAGCCTGATTGCTTGCTGGGAGCATCGCGCCGTCAGTCCCACGTCCGATTCCCTCCTCGCTGAAATTGCCGCCGGTACGCAGAAGGCGTCGCCCCGACGATCTGTCCGAAACGGCGCGCGAACTGCGTCGGCTCTCCGAAACCGGTGCTTTCGCCGATCTCCGCCGCAGAGGCGCCTGTAAAGACCAGCAGCGTCTTGGCGCGCTCGATCCGGCGTTCGGTCACCAGCTCCAGGAAGGTCTTGCCCGTTTCGCTCTTCAGCAGGTGGGCCAGATGCGTGGGCGACACATGGCTCGCATGCGCCGCGTCGCCCAACGTCAGCTCCTGCGCGAGGTTGCGGCTGATGTAGCGGATGCAGCGCAGCACCGCCGGTCGGTACGACTGCAGGGCCATCCCCTGCGCCTCGCAGTTGCGAAACTCCTCGCCGTAGCGCCGCCACACCATGCCGATCAGGTGAAGCAGATGGCTGCGAATCAGCAGGTGGCTGGCGGTGTCTTCGCCCGGCGGCCGCTGCGCTTCCTGCGCCATGTGTTCGCACAGCGCTTGGAGCTGGTGGGTCTCAGTTTCATCGAAGCGGAAATCCAGGCAATGCTGGAACCGGAAAGGCGCGAGCTCGGGCGCGCGTGACAACGGCACCTCCGACAGCTCGAACACGTCGAGGTCCAGCGACGGCAGCAGGTAATCCTTGCTGATATTGATCACATGGAACACGCCGTCGGCCGCGTTCGGGATGTAGTGAACCAGGAAGGGCAGCACGAAGCTCACCGTGCCGGCGCCGATGGCGCGCTGGTTGCCGCCGATGTAGTGCGTGGTCTCGCCCCGCGTGTTGACGTAGATCTGGAAGTACTCATGCCGGTGCGGCACCGGATTCGGCAGGCAGTTGCTCTGGTCGTGAATGCCGAAATAGGCGCGCTGTGCCCGCGCCGCCATCGTGTAGTTGCTGATGGCGGCACGCGCGGCACCGGCGCGGGGCGGCGGCACGAATTCGTCGGGGGAAGGCGTGGGTGGCATGAAGAGCTGATCTCAAGATCGCAAGGATTGCATATCTTTGCGCAAGCCTGCGCGTTGAGGTGAGAAGGCCTCGTTCCTAGACTCTAGCCACTCCTTTCCAAACCTTCCAGAGAGACAAACCCATGTCCCCCCACCCGACGGCCGAGCTCGCGCAAGCGACCGATGTCCCCGCAAATACCGACGCCCTGCAGGTCCCGCCCGTTTCCATCGACATCGTGGACAGCGACCAACGCTTTCCGGTGCGCCGCGTCTACTGCGTGGGCCGCAACTACCTGGCCCACATCCGGGAGATGAAGGAAGGCGACGAGCGCGATCCGCCGTTCTTCTTCCAGAAGCCGTCCGACTCGGTGGTGACCGACGGGCGCGTGCCCTACCCCACGCTGACGGACGACTTCCAGTTCGAGTTCGAACTCGTCGTGGCCATCGGCACTCATGCGTCGAACGTGACGCCGGAGGAGGCGCTGGATCACGTCTTTGGCTACGCTGCGGGCCTGGACATGACCCGACGTGACCGCCAGCGCGAATGCAACAAGCGCGGCCTGCCGTGGGAACAGGGCAAGTCTTTCGACCACTCGGCGCCCTGCGGCCCGATCCATCCGGTAGCGAAGGTCGGGCACATCCGCTCGGGAACACTCAATCTCTCGGTGAACGGCGCGGTGCGGCAAGACTCGGTGCTCGAAAAGATGATCTGGAACGTCCACGAGATCGTCAGCGAGCTGTCCAAGCAATACCGCCTGCTGCCCGGCGACCTGATCTTCACCGGCACGCCCGAAGGAGTCGGCCCGGTGCAGCGCGGCGACAAGCTCACCGGCCGCATCGACGGGCTCGCGCCCCTGCAGGTCGAGATCGTCTGAGCCCGCAACAGCACACGGAGACACCATGAAACCACTCGAACGCATCTCGTACTCGTCCATCGCGGACCGTCCCGCACTGAAGTTGCCCGGCGGCAAACGACTGGCCGTCTGGGTGATCGTCAACGTCGAGGAATGGAACATCGACGAGACCATGCCCCGCACCGTGCTGACACCACCGGCCGGCGGTTCGCCGATGCCCGACATCCCGAACTGGGCCTGGCACGAGTACGGCAACCGCGTCGGCTTCTGGCGCATGCTCGAAGTGATCGACGCGCTCGGCATCAATGCCACGCTCGCCATCAACGGTTCGGCCATCGGCGCCTACGAGCCCATCGCCAAGGCGGCGAAGGAACGCCAGTGGGAGTTCATCGGCCACGGCTTCGGGCAGCGCAACATGCAAAAGGTCCCCGACGAGGTCGAGGACATCGCCAAGACCACCGAGGCCATTCGCGCCTACACCGGCAAGCGCCCGCGCGGCTGGCTCGGCCCGGGGCTCACCGAGACCTGGCACACGCCCGACATCCTGGCCGAGCAGGGCTACGAGTACGTGTGCGACTGGGTGCTCGACGATCAGCCGGTGCGGCTGAAGACGCGCGACGGCGGCACGATCGTGAACGTGCCCTACACGCAGGAATGCAACGACGTGGCAATGATGCTGATCCAGCACCACAAGGCCAGCGAGTACCGTGACCGCGCCATCGACCAGTTCGAACAGCTCTATGCCGACGCGAAAGACTCGGCCCGTGTCATGGCGCTGGTGGTGCACCCGTACATCATGGGCGCGCCGCACCGCCTGCGCTACTTCCGAGAAGCGCTGGCGCACATCCAGACGCATGACGGCGTGGCCTTCATGACCGGCGAGCAGATCCTCGACTGGTACGGCGCGGCAAGCCCCGCTGCGTGAACCCTCGCCGGCACAGCGCCGGCGACCCCGTGCAACGAACGAACAACAAACAGATTTCTCGCTCGGCGAGAAGGAGACAACACGTGCATTCCTCAACCTCCGTCATTTCACCGGCGGTCGGTGGCGCGCGCCGCGAGGCGCCCATCACCGCACTGGAGATCGGCATGTTCCTGGTGCTGCTCGCCTCGTACGCGCTCAACGCGATGGACCGACAGATCTTTCCACTCATCGCCGCGGACGTGCGCAAGGAGTTCGGCTTCAGTCTGGCAGACACCGGTTTGCTGTCCACCATCTTCACGCTGGGCATGGCCGTGGCCGGCGTCCCGACGGGCTACCTGCTGGCGCGGCTGTCGCGCAAGACGGTGTTGCAGATCGGCATTGCGATCTTCTCGCTGGGTACGCTGCTGGCGGCCTACTCGTACGGCTTCGCCGACATGATCGTCTACCGGGCCGTCACCGGCATCGGCGAAGCGATGCAACTGACGGTGGTGATCGCCATTGCCGCGAGCTACTTCGCGCGCTACCGGGCCACCGCCGTGGGCGCCATCAACTTCTCTTTCGGCATCGGCGCGATCCTGGGGCCGCTGCTCGGCGGCCACCTGATCGGCGTCGAGCGCGATTGGCGCCTGCCGCTCATCGTGTTCGGCGTCGCGGGCTTCGCGGCCATGGCGATCATCGCGCTCACCGTGAGCAAGCGCATGACCGAGAACGTGGCGGCCACCGGCGGGCGCGCCGACCAGCGCGGCGCCACCACGCTGTGGAACCGCAACACGGCTCTGCTGACTGGCATGAGCGTCATCGGTGGGCTCTGCATCTATGGCTACCTGGGCATGTACCCGACCTTCCTGCGCGAGCACCTGCACTACACGCCGTCGGACACCGGCCGCGTGATGAGCATCTTCGGTTTCGGTGTGTTCGCGTCGATCTTCGGCGGCTGGCTCGGCGACCGCTTCCATCCCAAGCTCGTGCTCTCGGCGAGCTTCATGGGCACCGGCCTGCTGGGCTTCCTGATGTTCTCGGGCCCCACCGACATGGTGGTGCAGTCGGCGCTGTCCTTCGCGTGGGGCTTCGTGGTGAGCGGCGTGCTGTACGTGAACCTGGCGGGGTATCACATCAAGGCGGTGCATGCCTCTCTCACGAGCCGCGCCACGGGCGTGTTCGTCACCACGCTGTACGGCGCGGGTGCGGTCGCGGGCTTCGTCATCGGCGGCATCGCCTCGCGCTTCGGCTGGAGCACGGCCGGACTGGTGCAGATCACGCTGCTGGCGGCTGTCGGCGTGCTGCTCACGCTGCTGCTGCACACCGATCGCATGTCGCTGCCGGCGCGCAAGCCGTGATGCTGCTCGACGGGGCGCTGCTCGGCGGCGCCGCGGCCCTGGCCGGCGCACTCAATGCCGTGGCGGGCGGCGGCAGTTTCCTGACGCTGCCGGCACTGGCGATGGTCGGCGTGCCGCTGGTGTCGGCCAACGCCACCGGAACCGCCGCGCTGCTGCCGGGCTACCTGGCCGGCGCCTGGGCATTGCGCAAGGAACTGTCTGGGCCGATGTCGCCTTCGCTCCTGCGGTTGGGTGTGCTGTCGGTGCTCGGCGGCGCGGCCGGTGCGGCGCTGTTGCTGTCGACCTCGAACCATGCCTTTGCCCGCATCGTGCCGTGGCTGCTGCTGGCCGCGACGCTGCTCTTCGCGATCGGGCCCGGCCTGGTGCGCCGCAGGCTCGCCACGGCCGACAACCACAAGCCACGAGGCCGGTGGCTCGCCGACCTGGGCATCGCCGCGGTCGCCGTCTATGGCGGCTACTTCAACGGCGGCCTCGGCATCCTGCTGCTCGCCGTGCTTGGTGCGCTGGGGCACACGGACATGGGACGCATGAACGGCATCAAGAACTTCGTCTCCGCGATCCTGACGCTGATCGCCGTGGCGATTTACGCGGCCAGTGGCGCGATCGTCTGGACCTACGCGCTGTGGATGGCCCTCGGTGCCACGGTCGGTGGCTATGCCGGCGGCATGCTCGCACGGCGACTGAAGCCCGAGGTGGTGCGCGGCTTCGTCGTGTTGACGGGGCTGGCGATGACCGCGGCGTTTCTTCTCAAGGCGTACTGAGCGGGGCTTTCGTCTCCTCTTTCCATCACTTCAATCACTGGCAACTACTGGGTCTGGACATGCAAACAACCAAAAGAGACTTCACTCGTTTTGCAGGCGCCCTGATGGTCGCCGCCACCGGTGCACCGGCGCTGGTCGGCTCGGCATCGGTGTCGGCCCGCACGGCGCGTGCGCCCACATCGCCCGGCCTTCGACGCGGCAATTACCTCATCCGCAACGGCGCGGTCATCACGGTCGACCGCAGCAAGGGCGTGCTGCCGCGAGCCGACGTGTGGGTCCGCAACGGCGTGATCGAGAAGATCGGGCGCGGCCTGAGCGCACCGGCTGGCACGGAGATCATCGATGCGACCGACATGATCGTCATGCCGGGCTTCGTCAATTCGCACTATCACATGTGGAGCGCCATCGGCCGCAGCTTCACCGCGCGCGACGGCGGCTTCTCGTACTACCCCGCCAAGAACGCGACCTCGACCCTGTACACGCCCGACGATTTCTACAACAGCGTGATGCTGGGTTGCGCCGAGCTGGCGAACGGCGGCACGACGACCGTGCACAACTGGTCGCACAACACCCGCTCCCCCGCCCATGCCGATGCCGAGCTGCGTGCGCACCAGCACGCGCTGCTGCGCGCCCGCTACGCCTACGGCCACGTCGACAAGATGCCCGCCGACGAACTCAACCGCTATGACGACCTGGCGCGCGTGCGGCGCGAGTGGTTCGGCGAGCGTTCGCCTTTCGACGGACTGGTGCACCTGGGGCTGAACCTGCGCGGCCCGCAGCAAAGCACCGACGCCGTGTTCCACGAAGAGATGAAGTCCGCCAAGGCCAGCGGATTGCCCGTCGCGATCCACGCACCGCAGGAGGCACCGAACAACGTCGATGCCGTCGACTACGAACGACGCGGCTACCTGGGGCCGGATTTCATGCTCGCGCACTACGTGCCCGCCAGCACAGCCGACCTGGCGGCCATGGCGCGCACGAAAACGCCGCTGTCCTTTGCCACGCACTCCGAACTGCGGCTCAGCGGTACCGGCGACGCGCGTGCCGCGCTCTTCGCGATGCGCAACGCGGGCCTGATCATTTCGTTGTCGAGCGATGCGACCTCCATCGCCCCGCCCGACATGTTCGAGGCGATGCGCTTCACCTGGAACCTGGGCGTGCCGTGGGCCGGCACGCCCAGCGCGCAGTCGAAGGCGATCGGCGTGCCCGAGGCGATCGAGATGGCGACCCTCAACGGCGCCATCGCGATGGGGCTGGGCGAGGTCACTGGCTCGATCACCGAAGGCAAGCGCGCCGACCTCATCCTGGTGCGCACACAGGACCTGAACATGGGCCCGGTCGGCAACGTCGAGACCGCCATCGTGCAAAGCGGCAGTGCCGCCAACGTCGACACCGTGATGGTCGATGGGCGGATCGTGAAGCGCAACGGCCGGCTACTGGCCTACGACACGCGCGGCATCATGCGCCGCGCGCGGCAATCGGCGGACCGGATTCGCGCTGCGGCGAGCGAAGCCCTGAAGGCCTGAAGCTCCTGCGGCCATTCACACGCGGCGCAGGAACTCAATGCCCGGCGCCGAGCCTCAGCACCTGACCGGTCAGAAACTGCGCGCGCGGGCCGGCCACGTAGTCGAGCAGAGGCAGGCAGGCCTGTGGCGCCAGGCCGTGCGTCAGCTCCAGCGCGTTGATACGCAGCCCGTGCGCGCCCCATTCGGCGGCCAGCGTGGCCACCAGCATCCGGACTGCATCGGCGTCGCCGGCCAGTGGCCAATCGAGCTCCGGCTCGGACGCAGGCAGCAGCAGCGTGAGACTGGCCAGCGCAGCGTGGCTCGACCGAAAGCAGCGCGCCGCATCGAGCACGGCATCGAGCCGCGTGCCGGGCTGTGCCTCCAGCGCGCGCGCGTCGATGACCGCCGGACAGCCCGCGCGCTCGAGGTGGCCTGCATGCGCGCGCACCCACACGCCCAGTGCCGCATGCCAGGCCGGCTCGCGCACGGACTCGAGATGCGGGCGCAAGGGCGCATCGAACGGAAGGGGCGGATGCGCGCCGGCCGGCAGCGGCTGGCTTCCTCCGCACACGGACGAGCCGCCGTCGAGCACCAGCAGTTGTCCGGTGAGCACGCGCGCGCCGGGACTGGCCAGGAAGCACAACGCGTGCGCCATGTCCTCGGGCTCGGCCATCCGGCCCATGGGGATCTTCGACACCGCCTGCGCCGGGTTCAGCCGGCCGCCATCGATCAGGTGCTGCACGAGTTCGGTGCGCACGAAGCCAGGTGCCAGCGTGGTCACCGTCCAGTCGGGCCGGGCTTGCGCCAACGCGCGGCTCTGCGCGATCAGTCCAGCCTTGCTGGGGCTGTAGAGACCGCGCCACGGAATGGCGCGCAGGCCTGCGCCGGACGCCACGTTGACGATGCGCGCCCCGGGCCGCAGGTGCGGCGCACAGGCCTGCACCATGCGCGCCGGCGCGGCCAGGTTGAGCGCAAGAAGGCGATCCGCCGAGCCGTCGTCGTGGCCCGACGTGGCCTCGGCGCCACCGGCCGACAGGCCCGCGTTGTTGATCAATGCATCGAGCGGCGGAATCTCGTGCCCCAGGCGCTCGATCCGCGCCGCATCCGTCAGGTCGGCCACGAGGCTCATCGGTGGCGCGGCGTCGGCCGGCCAGGCGGCTTCGAGGCGCTGCAGCGCCTGCGCATCGGCGTCGACCAGCACGCAGCGCCATCCTGCGCGCGCCAGGGCCAACGCCGTGGCGCGGCCGATGCCTGCAGCGGCGCCGGTGAGCAGAACGGTGGGCATCAGGTGCCGCGCACGTCGCGCAACAGCGCGTACACGGCGTCGAGCGGCGCTGCCCTGCCGACCGGCTGGCGCGCGCCGAACAGCGTGGCGTCGTCCTGCGTCAGCTCGGGCCGTGTGCGCTCTTCGATCCAGTCGTAGACCACGGTGCGCGCGGCCACGCGCCACTCGCCGCCACGACGTTCGAAACGGTCCACGTAACGCCCGCAAAGGAAAGTCTCGAGGTCCGGCCGTGTGGCCGTGGCCTGCAGCGCGAAGAAGCTGCTTTCCACCGCAGCCACCTCGCCATGCAGTTCGATCAGCACGTTGGTGATCTGGTGGACGCGGCGTCCGCCTTGCCGCAACCTGGGCAGCGCCTGCGCGATGAAGCCGGCGGCGCTGCCGTTCCACGCGCCGTGGCAGTCCGTGGCGTCCTCCCAGTAAGCCGAACGCAAGGCGGCCTCGTCGCAGCGGTCGATGCCGCGGCAATAGCGCAGCAGGCAGTCGCGGATCGCCTCGCGGTCCAGCAGCGACTGCAAGGCCGCCGGCATCGGCTCGGGTGTACTCATGCAGCAGTGGGCGCGGCGCGCCGAAAGAGCTGCACCAGGTTGCCCTCGGGATCGCGCAGCGACAGCACGGCCCCGTGGTCGCCCATGTCGCGCAGGCCCAGGACCTGCCCGCCGGCGGCAACGATGCGTTCCTGCGCGCCCTCGAAGTCGTCCACCTCCAGCACCATCACCAGCCCGCTGGTGGCGGGCGCCGCTTCTTCAAGGCAGGCCAGGGCCACGTTGGTGTTGCCCACGCCGTACTGGATCCAGCGGTCGCCATCGCGAAACTTCATCGGCAGGCCGAGCGCACCTTCGTAGAAGGCATGCAGGCGGGCCGGCTCCTTCGCCACGACGAACACGTTCTGCACGCGCTTGGGCGATGCAACGGCGCCGCTCACAGCGAGGTCTCCGAAGCGCCGCCGTCCAGGCGCAGCACATCCGCATTGAAGAAGCGCGAGCCGTCGCCGGCCAGGAAGCAGATGGCATCGGCGATGTCCTCCACCGTGCCCAGGCGGCCCAGCGGTGTGCGCCCGATGCGCCGGGCGTCGAGTTCGGCGTTGCGATGCTTGGCCGTGCCCTCGGTGGGCACGGCACCGGGCGCGACCGCGTTCACGCGGATGTTGCGCGCGCCCAGGTCGGCCGCCGATGCGCGGGTGATGCCCAGCACGCCGGCCTTGATGCCGCTGTAGACCACCGATCGCATGGGCGACTTGAAGGCCGCGATGGACGCCACGTTGATGATCGAGCCGCCGCGCTGCGGGTCCATGACTTCCGCTGCGGCCTGGATGCCCCAGATCACCGACTTGAAGCCGATCTCCACCATGCGGTCCATGACCTCCGGCGTGATCTCGGCGAGCGGCTGGTAGCGCACCCAGGCGGCGTTGTTGACCATGATGTCCAGCCGTCCCGCATCGCGCACGAACTGCGCCACGGCCTCGCGCATGCCTTCGCGCGTCGATACATCGCAGGGCAGGCCGATGGCCCGGCCGCCCAGCGCGCGGATCTCGGTCACGGCCTCTTCCACGAACTCGGGCTTCAGGTCGTTGATGCCGACCGTGGCGCCCAGGCGCGCCATGGCGCGTGCGGTGGCGCGACCGATGCCGTGGCCGGCGCCGCTGATGAAGGCCGCTCGGCCTGAAAGAGACATGGTCATGGGTGGGCTTTCGTGAGGGGTGGCTCGGGCACCAGCAGGGCGTCCAGCGCATGCGCGCCGCGCCCCTGGTCCAGCACCACCAAGGGATTGATATCGATCTCGGACACGCTGTCGGCATGGCGCACGGCAAATCGCGACAGCGCCACGATGGCCTTCGCCGCCGCCGGCACATCGGCCTTGGGCCGGCCGCGCGCGCCGTCGAGCAGCGGGAAGGCCTTGAGCGACTGCAGCATGGCGGTGGCCTGAGCCTCGTCCACGGGCGCCGGCTGCAGCGCCACGTCCTTGAAGATCTCGGCAAAGATGCCGCCCAGGCCGACCATCACCATCGGACCGAACATCGGGTCCTTCTTGGTGCCCAGGATCAGCTCGACGCCGCCCTGCACCATCTGCGCGACGAGCACGCCGGCGATGCGGGCCGCGGGCGCCTTCTGCGCCACGCGCGCAAGCAGGTTCCCGTATTCCTCAAGCAGCTGCGCCTCGGAACGCACGCCGACGAACACGCCGCCGACCTCGGTCTTGTGGGCGATGTCGGGCGAGACGATCTTGAGCACCAGCGGAAAGCCCATCGCGCGCGCCGCGGCGAGCGCCTCGTCGCGGTTGGCGGCAATCGCCTCACGCGGCACGGGCAGGCCGGCTTCGGCCAGCACGGCCTTGGCGCTCGCCTCGGTGGCGAAGGCCTGCGCAGCCAACGGCACGCGCTCGATGGCCGGCGCTGCCGCCCGTGCGGTGTCGCGCGCGCCGAAGCGCAGCAGTGCCGCCACCGTCGCGCAGGCCGCATCGATGCCTTCGACCACGGGAAAGCCCATGGCGTTGAGCGTGGCCCGCACCTCCTGCGGCGCGCGGGCGCACAGGAGGATCAGGCGCGAAGGATGGTCCTTGCGCACCTGTTCCAGAGCAGCAAGAAACACATCGCGCAGCCGGGGCACATGGAAGGCATTGGCCGATTGCAGGATCAGCGCATCGCAACTGTCGTCGCGCGCCACCGCATCGAGCATCTGGGCCAGCACCTCGGGCCGGCTCGACACCTGCGCCGTCATGTCCACCGGATTGGAGGGCGCGGCGAAGGGCACGACCGACAGGATGCGTTCCTGCGTCTGCGCGGCGAGCTTGGGCAGCGCCAGGCCTTGCGCGCTGGCCGCATCGGCCAGCAGCACGCCGAAGCCGCCGGAGGCCGTGAGCACGGCCACGCGATGGCCGCCGGACACATGCGCAGGACCGACGACCGACAGCGCATGGCCGACTTCGAGCAACTGCTCGATGCTGGGCACGCGGATGGCGCCGCCGTTGCGCAGCACGGCATCGAACACCGCGTCGGAACAGGCCAGCGCGCCGGTGTGCGAGGCCGCCGCTTCGCTGCCGGCCTCCGAGACGCCGACCTTCAACACCACCAGCGGCTTGCCCGCTTCGCGGGCCATCGCCATGGCCTGCGTCAGCTTGGCGCCGTCGCGGCAGGTTTCCATGCAGCAAAGGATCACGCGCGTGCCGGGGTCGGCCGCCAGCGAGGCGATGGCATCGGCGATGTCCACGTCGCATTCGTTGCCCGTGGTCAGCATGCGGCTGACGCCCAGGCCGCGCTCGCCGGCCAGGCGCAGGGTGAAGCTGCCGAGGTTGCCGCTCTGCGAGACGATGCCCACCGGGCCGGCCACGGGAAAGGACGACTCCAGCGCCACCGAAAAGGTGGCGATGCTCTTGTCGGGCACGCCGATCGCGCCCAGGCAGTTGGGGCCGACCACGCGCAGGCCGGTGGCCCGCGCGACGTCGCCGATCTGGGCCTGCAGGCGGCTGCCCTCTTCACCCATCTCGGAAAAGCCGGCCGACAGGATGACCGCGGCTTTCACGCCGCGCCGGGCGCAGTCTTTCACCGCGTCGAGCACGCCCGCAGGCGGCACGGCGACCACGGCCAATTCGGGCACTTCGGGCACGTCGTCCAGGGTTGCATAGGCCGGCAGCGACTGCACGAGGCCCGCCTTGCGGTTGATCGGATAGATGTCGCCCGCATAGCCGTACTTCTGCAGGAACTGCAGGGGCCGGCCGCCGATCTTGGTGACGTCGTCCGACGCCCCGAAGATGGCGATCGAGCGCGGCTCGAACAGCGCGTCCATGCCGCGCCCCACTTCCACGACCGGCATCTCAGCGCCCCTTGTAGACGGGTTTGCGCTTCTCGAGGAAGGCCGTGCGGGCTTCCTGCGCGTCTTCGGTGCGGGCCAGCGCCATGGTGAAGTTCTGCTCGAAGCGGTAGCCGTCGCGCTGCGGCATCAGGTCCATCATGTTGGCGGCCTGCTTGGCATAGGCGATGGCCAGCGGCGCCTTGGAGGCGATCTCCTGCGCGATCTCCAGCGCCAGCGGCATCAGCTGTTCGGCGGGCACCACCTCGTCGATCACGCCGCGGCGGTACAGCTCGGCGGCCGGCACCTTCATGCCGGTGAAGAACATGCGGCGCGTGAACGAACGCCCGACCATGGTGCGCAGCATCGAGACACCGCCTGCGAGCCCGACGTTGATCTCGGGCATGGCGAAGGTGGCGTCCTCGCTCGCCAGGAAAATGTCGCAAGCGGCCATGAGACCGAAGCCCGCGCCCAGCGCGGGGCCGTTGATGGCCGCGATCACGGGCTTGGCGCATTCGCGGATGGCATTGCCCGTCTCGCGCGTCCAGCGGTTGTGGTCGAGGAAGTCGCCGGCCTTGTCGGCATTGGGTCGGTCCTTCAGGTCCGCGCCGGAGCAGAAGAACTTGCCCGTGCCCGTGAGGATCGCCACGCGCACGTCGGAGCGCTCGGAGACTTCATCAAAGATCTCGATCAGGCGGCGACGCGTGGCGCGGTCCAGCGCGTTGACCGGCGGCTTGTCGAGCCGGACGACGGCGATGTAGTCGGAAACTTCCAGATTGATGCTCATCGCACACTCCCGGTTTGGTTGGAAAAAGAAACTTGCGGTGCACACGCCTGTGGCGCCAGCAGTTGGGCGACATGCAGGAGCCGGTCGCCGTAGCGGAACTCGGAGGCGATGAGGCGCTGCGCCGTGCGTGTGGCCAGCACCTCTTCGCTCACGCCCATGCCCCCGTGCATCTGGATGGCCGCTTCCGCACAGGCGCGCGCCGACTCGGCCAGCGACACCTTGGCCAGGCGCAAGGTGCGGCGCAGATCGGGCGCGTCCTGCTCGTATTCGTTGAAGCAATGGATCACCAGGCCCTTGGCGCCCAGGTACTTCACGTACATGTCGGCCACGCGATGGCGCAGCACCTGGAAGCTCGAGAGCGCCACGCCGAACTGGCGCCGCTCCTTCAGGTGAGTGACGGTCTGGCGGATGAGGGTCGCAAGCGCAGCCACCGTGTCGGCGACCGTCAGCAGCAAGGCGGCATCGGTGGCCTTGGCGCACGCATCGCGTGCAGCAGCGCCACGCGCGATGCAAGCGCTCTCGGGCGCGGCCAGCTGCGCCAGGATGAAGTCCGCGCCCACGCGGGCCTCCATCGTCCGGTAGCGGGCCTTCGGTGCGCCGATGCGTTCGGCATCGACCAGGAAGATGGCGTCCTCGCCATCGACTTGCGCAGGCACGAGGTAATGCGTGGCAGGCAGCGTCGCGTCGACGCCCTGCACAGTTCCGCTCAACTCGTAGCCGATGTCGAGGTGCCTGGCCGTCACGGCATGGACGTCGGGCGTGGCAGACAAGGCGGTCAAGGGTGCCATCTGCACGCTGCCCTCGGCCACGGCTTCCAGCCAGCGCCGGGCCGTTTCGGCACCCGCGGCCTGCAGCAGCAGCGGCACCACGGCGCAGGTCTCGACCACCGGCAGTTGAAGGCCATGCGTGGCGAGCCCCTCCACGATGGACGCGAGATCGCTCAGGCTGCCGCCGACACCGCCGGTCTCCTCGGGCACGAGGGTGGCCGTCCAGCCCAGTTCGCGCACGGGGTCGCCCTGGATCGCGACGGCGATATGGTCTTCGGCATAGCGGCTCGCCGCGTCCAGCAGCATGCCGGGAAAGAGCGACGGGAAAGAGGTGGACATGGCTCAGGCTCCCAGGAGTTCGTTGGCGACCACGTTGCGCTGCACCTCGGAGGTGCCGCCGGCGATGGTGCGGGCGCGCGTGAACATGTAGTTCTGGATCCAGGTGGCGTCGGGCACGTCGTCCCCCGCCTCGGCGAGAAAGCGATGCGCGGCATCGGGACCGACCGCATCGAGGGCGATGGTCGTCAGGCGTTGTGCGACGTCGGCGCAGGTCATCTTGATGACCGAGGGCTGCACGCCCAGCGGGCGCTGGTGGATCAGATCGTCGGTGGCCTGCGCCATCATCACGCGCGCCCCCTTCACGTCGGCCTCGCACAGCAGCAGCTTGTGGTGCAGGCCGCTGAAGTCGCGCAACCCTGCGGCGGCGCGGCTCGCCACGTCCACCAGCTGCGTGACCTGGCGGCGCATGAGTTCCAGCCGCGCCACGTTGGCCGGCGGAAGGCGTTCACGCTCGAGCAGGAACTTGGCGCAGGTCCAGCCCTTGCCGACTTCGCCGACGAGGTTGTCGGCGCGCACGCGCACCTCGTCGAAGAACACCTCGTTCAGGTGATGCCAGCCGTCGATGGTCTGGATCGGGCGCACGGTGATGCCCGGGGTGTCCATGGGCACCAGCAGCAACGAGATGCCTTCCTGCTTCTTCGCTTCCTTCGACGTGCGCACCAGCATGTAGATCATGCTGGCCTCGTGGGCATGCGAGGTCCAGATCTTCTGGCCGTTGACGACCCACTCGTCGCCGTCTCGCCGTGCGCTGGTGGACAGCGAGGCCAGGTCGGAACCCGAGCCGGGCTCCGAATAGCCCTGGCACCACCAGTCCGAACCGTCGAGGATGCGCGGCAGGAACCGCGCCTTCTGCTCGGGTGTGCCGAAACGGATGATCACCGGACCGATGTGGCCCAGCCCGTGGTGGTACAGGGGCGGACAGTCTTTCTCGGCCATCACCTCCTCGAAGATGAGGCGCTGGCGAATGTCCCAGCCCGTGCCGCCGGCTTCGCGCGGCCAGCTCGGCGCACCCCAGCCCTGGGCGTTGAGGATCTTCTGCCAGGCCTGGTATTCGCGCTTCGTGATCTTCTGGCCGGCCGCGACGACGGCGCGGATCTCTGGCGGGCAGGCGCTGCGCACGAACGATTCGAGTTCGCGCCGGAAGCCGGCGTAGTCGATGGACATCTTGTCTCCTGTGGAATTTCGGAAAGGCTCAACCCTTGCGCAGCTGCGTGATCAGCTCGTCCAGGGCGGCGGTGGCACCGGCGGCGTCGCGCCGGCGCAGGTTGTGCGCCACCTTGCGACGCAGCGGAAACAGGTCGGGACGCGGGCGCACCGAGAGCACATGCGTCATGCGCTCGCGCAGCACGCTGGTCATGGTCTGCGCCATCAGCGTGAGCGCTTCGTTGTGGCCGGCCGTGGCGATCGAAGAGAAGAACGCACTGGCGGAGGCGATGCGCTCCTTGAGCGGCGCGTCGTCGGGGTGGGCCTCAATGGCACCGGCGGCTTCATGCACGGCGTCGAGCTCGGCCTCGGTGGCGCGTTCGCTGGCCAGGCGCAGCAACGTGCCATAGAGCGTGCGATAGGCCTCGTCGATGTCGGCGTCTCCCAGCCGCCCTTCCACGACCAGCTTGCGCAGCGACTCGGCCAGCTTCATGTAGGCGCCCTTGTAGAACACCAGCGCCTGGTCGGCCGCTCCGGCGCTCAGGTGCCGAACCTCGCCGATGAAGATGGTGTGGTCGCCGGCTTCGTGAGCCGCATGCACGCGGCATTCGAAGCTCGCCAGGCAATCGTCGATCAGCGGCATGCCCAGCGCGCCGGCGCGCCACGGCACGCCCTCGAACTTGTCCTCGATCTTGCTTGAGGCGAACCGGCCCGACAGCGCATCCTGCTGCTCGGAGAGGATGTTGATGACAAAGCCGTCCGCCGCCTGGAACGTGCCCAGCAATCGGCTCGCATTGCGCAGGCTGAACAGCACCAGCGGCGGGTCCAGCGAGACCGAACTGAAGGAGTTGCAGGTCAGGCCGGCCGGCTGGCCGTCCGGCGTGCAGGTGGTGATGACCGCCACGCCGGTCGGAAAGCACCCGAGCAGCTGACGGAACTGGGCAGGCTCGATGGCGCCGCGGGTGCTTTCTTCTTCAGCGACTTCGGACATGGCGTCTCCTGGCGCTCGGCCTCAGGCCGCAGCGAGTTCGCTCTGGACCGCGGGCCGATGCGGCGGATCGTTGGCGATCTCCTGCTGCACCGTCGGAATGATGACCTTGCCCCAGACCTCGAGCTGGCGCAGCATCGTGGCGTGATCGAAATCGCCCATCTGCGTCTGGAAGCAGTAGTGCACCGGCTTGAGCGTGCGGATTTCGTTGACCACGCGCTCGATCACGGTGTCGATGTCGCCCACGGGCAGCAGCGCGCGCATCTCGTCCAGCGTGGGCTCGCCCTCGACGATGCCTTCTTCGACCTGGTAGTCGTCGGCGATCTGCGCGGTGCGGCGCTTCAGGCTGACGGCGATGCGGCGCTGGTAGCGGGCGCACTCGAGGTAACTCTCCACCTCATCCTTGTTGTTGCTGGCATAGGCCGCGCGCAACAGGCCGACCTGCACGCCGGCCGGGTCCTTGCCCTCTGCCGTGGCCACCTTGTCGATGAGGGCCCGGGTGCTGGCCAGCTTCTCCAGGCCGCCGTCGCCGCCGGAGACGAACACGTGGTGGTCGGACTTCACGGCGCGCGACAGGAAGGCCGGGTCGACGCTGGTGATCCACATCGGCGGCATGGGTCGCTGCACCGCGCGCTGGCTGATGGCGCTCATCGGCTGCTGATAGTACGCGCCGTCGTAGCTGAACTTCGGCTCCCGCAGGCCCGCCTCGAGCATGTCGAGCATCTCGAAGGTGCGGCCCTTTGCGGATTCGAGCGACACGCCGAAACGCTCGAACTCGAACTGCTGGTAGCCCGAGCCGATGCCCAGGTTCAAACGGCCGTTCGACAACTGGTCGACCATCGCCACATCGGCGATCAGGCGGGCCGGTGTGTACAGCGGAGCGACGACAATGCCGGTTCCCAGCCGGATGTTGCGGGTGACCGCGGCGCAGTGCGCGATCATGGTCAACGGCGACGAGCACATGCCGTAGTTGCTGAAGTGGTGCTCGGCGTACCACGCGGCCCCGAAACCCAGTTCGTCCGCCAGACGCGTCTGCTCGATGGCGTCGCGCAGGATCTGGTGGGAGGTCTTATGCTTGTTCCGCTGCTGCATCAAAATGAAGATTCCGAAATCCATCGCTGTTGCTCCTGGTTGGCTGGTGTTGATCGAGGTCCATCGTAGGAACTCAATGCCTGCGTGGATCACCAGCGAACGCACAGCTTCTTTGCGTCTTTCGAAATGAAGGCCCTCGACTCGCTGCGCATCTTTGTGGCCACCCAGCGCAAAGGCAGCCTCTCGGCCGCGGCCCGCAGCCTCAGCCTTTCGCCCGCGACCATCTCTAGGCGCATCAGCGCACTGGAAGAAGAACTGGGCGTGCAACTGGTGGATCGCACCAGCCGCAACCTCAAGGTGACGGAAGCAGGCCAGGCCTTCCTGGAGCGGGCCGAGGCGATGCTGGAACTCATGAGCGAGGCCGAGCAGGCCGTGCACAACGCGCGCCAGCGACCAGAAGGCCGCCTGCGCGTGCATTCGCGCACGCACATCGGCCTGCGCGTGCTGGCACCGCTGCTGCCGCGCTTCGCGGAGCTCTACCCCGACATCCGGGTCGAGCTCGAGCTCTCCGAGCATCCGATCAACCTGGTGGAGCACGACTTCGACGTCGACATCCGCACCGGAGAGTCCAACGATTCAGGCTTCGTCATCAAGCGGCTGCAGTCCAGCGACGAGGTGCTGGTGGCCAGCCCAGCCTTCGTGAAGACCTACTCGCGCATCCGGCATCCCAGCGACCTGCCGCACGTGCGCTGCCTCACCTACCGGCGCGAGCGCGAAGTCATCACCTGGAAGTACATCGACCCGGCGGGTGAACAGCAGGAGCTGGCCATCCAGGGCGTGCTCAGCGCCAACAACGGCGAGCTGCTGCGGCTGGCTGCCATCGGCGGCATGGGCGTGGCGCTGCTGTCCGAGGCCACCGTGCGCGACGACCTGCGCGACGGCACGCTGGTGCGGCTGCTGCCCGAATACCGCTTTGCCGTGCGGGCGTTCTCCAACGGTGTCTTCGCCGTCTTCCGGCAGAGCCGCGTGCTGCCGCTGAAGGTGCGTGCCTTCGTGGACTACGTGGCAGACGCACTCAGAAGCGAGACCCGCTAGACGTCGGCGAAGTGATGGGGCAGACGCCCCGTGGCGGGCAGGCCGGTGATCACGAACAGCCCGCCATCCTGCGCCTGGTTGCCCTCCAGCCGCGCGCTGCGTGAAATGGTGGTCAGGTACATGTGCTCCAGGCGGGGCCCACCGAAGCAGATGCTCGTGGGGTAGCTCACCGGCAACTCGACCAAGCGCTCCAGCGTGCCGTCCGGGGCATAGCGCGCCAGCTTGGCGGCGCGGGTCAACACCGTCCAGAGGAACCCTTGTGAGTCGACCGTCGCCCCGTCGGGCCCGGAGTCGAACGCGTGCGTCTTCGCGAACTCGCGCTTGTTGCGCAGGGGACCGCTCGGATCGTAGTCATAGGCCCAGAGGGTTCTCTCCAGGCTGTCGGCCAGGTACAGCACGCGGCCGTCGGGGCTGAAGCAAGGCCCGTTGGCAAAACCGATGTCGTCGGCCAGGTGCTCCACGCGAAGGTCGGGGCGCAGCCGGTAGAGCCCGCCCTTCACCGCCTCGCCGGCCTGGCGATCGACGTGCATGGTGCCCGCCAGGAAGTTGCCCGCCGGATCGCATTTGCCATCGTTGAAGCGGACCTTCGGATCGTCCACGGGAATGCGGGCCAGGTGCGCCAGTGTCCGCGTGGCGAAGTCATAGCGCGCAAAGGTGTGGCGCAGCGCCACCACGACGGCCTCGCTGCGGCACGGCGCGATCGAACCCACGGGCGCGGGCAACGGGTGCCGCTCGGGCAGCCCGGTCTCGGTGTTCAACCGCCACAGCGTGCCGGCCAGCGCGTCGATCCAGCTCAGCGCCTGTGCATCGGCATCCCAGCAGGGGCTCTCGCCCAGTTGATCTTTGGTCGTCCCGACCCGGGTGATCTTCACGGTCATCGGGCAAGTGTGCGGGCGCGCTGGCGCCCCTGTCGGCGCATCCCGCAAAGCTGCTTTTCATTCCTTGCAGATCACTGCTGGGAGCTGCGCCCTAGACTGAATCCAGCGTTCGATTCGAACCAGAACAGGAGACAAGAATGAGCTATCGAAAACTCGTCATGGGGTTGGCGCTGGGTGCCTGCGCGCTCGCCCCGGCCCTCGCCCTTGCCCAACAGGTGACCCGCCTCGTCGTGCCCTTTGCGGCCGGCGGCGGCACCGACCAGTACTGCCGCATCCTGGCCCAGGAACTCGGCAAACAAGGGCTGAACGTCATCATCGAGAACAAGCCCGGCGCCAGCGGCATCCTGGCCGCCGACTACGTGGCGCGCGCCAAGCCGGACGGCCAGACCGTGCTCGTGTCGTCGCTGGGCACGCTCGCGAACAACAGCGTGCTCTACGAGAAGCTGCCCTACGACCCCGTGAAGGACTTCGCGCCGGTCACGCAGATCGCCTACCAGCCCGCCATCGTCGTGGGCCGCACCGACCTGCCCTACAAGAACATCAAGGAAATGGTGGCCTACGCCAAGCAGAACCCCGGCAAGATCAACCGCGGTTCGCCCGGCGCGGCCATCCTGACCAACCTGGCACCCATCGCTTTCGAAAAGGAACAAGGCTTCAGCACCTTGCACATTCCTTTCAACGGAGACGCCCCCGCGCTGCAGGCCCTGCTGGGCAACCAGATCGACATTCACGGCACGTCCATCACGGGATCGCTTCCCTACGTGAAATCGGGCAAGTTGCGCGTGCTCGGCGTGATGGATTCACAGCGCCTGCCGCAGGTGCCCGACGCCCCCACGTTCAAGGAACAGGGCTTCGACATGGAAGCCACGCTCTGGTACTCGCTCTCGGTGCCTACCGGCACGCCCAAGCCGGCGATCGACCGGCTGAACAAGGCCGTGAACCAGGTGATCGCCGACCCCGACTTCGTGGCCCGCGCCCGCGCCATCGGCATGGAGCCCCGCGGCGGCACGCCCGAAGAGCTGGCCCGGTTCATCAAGGTCGAGGCGGACCGCTGGCTTCCGATTTTGCGCAGTTTGAATCTGCCGAAGCAATCGCACTGATCCTCAGGGTCCCATGCACAACGCCCCGGAACTCAAGCCCCAAAGGGCTTCGGGTTCCGGGGCGTTGTTGCGAGGGCGTCGGCACCCGAGGGTGCCAACCCCAAATCAGATCGAGATGTCCTTCTCCGACGCCACCTTGTTCCAGCGCTCGAACTCGCTGGCCATTCGCCGCTTCATGACTTCGGGCGGCTGGTAGGCGCTGAGCGCGCCGATGTTTTCGAGCCCGCGCTTCGTGTCCGCTTCGGCCAGGATGCGGCGCAGTTCCGAGTCGAGCCGGGTCACCACGCCGGCCGGCGTGCCGTTCGGCACGATCAGGCCGCTCCAGCTGCTCACATTGAAGCCAGCGAAGCCTTGCTGCGCGATGGACGGCACCTCGGGCAGGAAGGCCCGGGCATCGGCGGAGCCGAGCGCCAGCGCCTTGAGGCGTCCGCTGCGGATGTGCGGCATGGCCGCGACCAGGTCGACGAACATGGCGCCGATCTGCCCACCCAGCAGATCGGTGATGGCCGGCGCACTGCCCTTGTAGCCCACGTGCTGCATGGGAAAGCCGCCCATGTCCTTGAGCTGCTCCATCGCCAGGTGGCCGATGCTCCCCGACCCCGCGGTGGAGTAATTGACCGGCTGCGCCTTGGCGGCCGCGATGAAGCCCTTGAGATCGTTCACGCCCGGCAGCACCAGCGGGTTGATCATCAAGACCAGCGGCAAATCGTAGACCGACGCCACGCAGGTGAAGTCCTTGCGCACGTCGTACTGGTTGTTCCTGTAGACGATCGGTGCCACCAGCGCGGGCATGCCGAACATCGACACCGTGTAGCCGTCGGGCGCCGACTTGATCAGCGACGTGGTGCCGATGGACCCCGAGGCGCCGGGACGGTTGTCCACGATGACAGGCTGGCCGAGCGCGCTGGCCAGCTTCTGCGCGACCAGGCGCGCGGTCGCATCGGTCGGGCCGCCGGCCGGAAAGGCCACGACCATGCGAACGGTTTTTTCGGGCCAGCGGCTCGCCGCGTTGGCGCCGGCGGACAGCGACGCCAGCCAGGGCGCTGCGCCGGCCGCGAGGCACGACTTCAGCAGGAGCCGGCGCGGGGCGGCTGGTTCGGTTTCGCGCATGCGGTGTTCGTTCATTTGATGACGCTTCTTTGGCTCAGGGAATCAAGTTGGCCGTCGCCCATGTCGAGCAGCTCACGCAGCACTTCGGCCGTGTGCTCCCCCAGGTGCGGCGGGTGGTGGCGCACGCCCGCGCGTGCGCCGTCGATGATGTAGGGCGGCGCGTGCACGGCCTGCGGCCCCGCCTGCGTGTCTTCGAAGCGGTGCCAGACCTGTGTCTGCGCCGTGCGGTCGGACTGCAGCGCGTCGTAGAGACCGAGCACCTCCCCGCAGGGAATGCCCGCCGTGTTCATGCGTGCGATGAGATCGGCGCGCGAGAACTGCCCGATCTTCGCGAGCAGCAGCGGCAGCAACTCGTGCCGGTGCTTCGAGCGTTCGGTGTTGGTGGCGAACTTCGGATCGACCGGCAGCTCGGGGCAAAAAATCACTTCGTCGCAGAACTTCCTGAACTGGCCGTTGTTGCCGACCGCGATCACCACCGGACCGTCCGCGGCCTCGAACACGCCGTAGGGCACGATCGACGGGTGCGAGTTGCCGAACTTGGCGGGGTCGCCCTTGTTGAGCCAGGCGGTGAGCCCGTAGTACGAGGTGATCATCATCCCGCTGTCGTACAGCGACATCTGGATGTGGCGGCCCTCGCCGGTGCGCGTGCGTTCGTAGAGCACGGCCAGGATGGCCTGGGCTGAGTACATGCCGGTGAACATGTCGACCGCGGCAATGCCGAACTTCAGCGGGCCCTGGCCTTCTTCGCCATTCATGGCCATCAGGCCCGTCTCGCCCTGGATCACGAGGTCGTAGCCCGGCCGCGCTTTTTCCTGGCTCAGCACCGAGTAGCCGGAGATCGAGCAGTAGATGAGCTTCGGGTTGAGCTTGCGCAGGTCGTCGTAGCCCAGTCCCATCTTCTGCGCGCCGCCGTACTTGAAGTTCTGGATGACCACGTCGCACTGCGCGGCGAGCTGGCGCACGATGTCCTGGCCTTCCTTGTCCTGCAGGTCCACGCAGATGGAGCGCTTGTTGCGGTTGCAGCTGTTGAAGTAGGACGTGTTGTGGCTGCCGATGCGCACGCCCCAGTCGCGCGTGTCGTCGCCGCGTTCAGGATGTTCGACCTTGATCACGTCGGCGCCCAGGTCGGCCAGCGCCATGCCGCACAGAGGGCCGGCCATGACGCGTGACAGGTCCAGCACGCGCACGCCTGCAAGGGGTTGCATGAAAGTTGGGTTCATTCGATGGTTCTCGGGTCTTGTCTTCGATGCGGTTCGCCTGTTCGCCCGGGCGATCGCCGGACGACCGCGCACGGCGCAGCCGCGCGGCCTCCATCAGTTGGCGGTGTAGCCGCCGTCGACCGGCAGGATGGTTCCGGTGACGTAGCGCGCCTGCTCCGAGGCCAGGAACACCACGGGGCCCGCGATGTCCTGCGGGTCGCCCACGCGGCGCAGGAACGTGCGGCGCACCATCCGCTCGCGACGCTCCGCGTCGTCCGCGATGTGGGCGGTCATCGGCGTCATGACCAGCCCGGGTGCGACGGCATTGACGCGCACGCCATGCGGACCGAAGTCGCGCGCCAGGAATTTCGTGAGCTGACCGACCGCCCCCTTCGACGCGCCATAGGCCATGTGGGCCGAGGTCGCCACGAGCGAGGTGATGGACGCCACATTGACGATGGTGCCCCGCGTCTTGCGCAGGCCTTCGGTGCAGGCCACGGTGAGGTTGAGCACGCCCTTGACGTTCACCGCCATCACGTGGTCGATGTCATCCGAGAGCGACTGCGCCTCGAACGCCGCGCTGCGGCCGCCGACGCCCGCGTTGTTCACGAGCACGCCCACGGGGCCCCAGGCTTGCTGCAGGTCGGCGACCACGGCCTCGCATTGCGCGGCGTCGCGCACGTCCAGCGCGTACGGGCGCACGCGGTCCGCCGCATGGCCCGTGCGCGCGGCGGCCTCGCGCGTTTTGTCGGCGTCGATGTCGGTCAACGCGACGCGACAGCCGGCCTCCAGCAGGCGGGTCGCAATGGCGAAGCCGATGCCCTGGCTCGCCCCGCTGACCAAGGCCACCGTGTCATCGAACAACGGACGCATTCAATGCCCCTGCTTGGGCAGATCCAGGCGCTGAAGCAATGGAACCCAGCGCTCGGTCTCGGCCTTCACATAGGCGGCCAGCGCCTGCGGCGTTCCGCCTCGCGGCTCCATGCCGATCGCCTGGGAGCGCGCGATGAAGTCCGGATCGACCAGCACCTGGTTGACGGCGCGATTGAGCTTGTCGATGGTGTCCGTGGGCGTGGCGGCCGGCGCGGACAGCGCGTACCACAGCAGTGCCTCGATGTCGTAGCCCTGCTCCTTGAACGTGGGCGCATCGGGCACCTGGGGCAGGCGCTTGGCGTCCATGACGCCCAGCACGCGCATCTTGCCCGCCTTGACGTGCTGCAGCGGCCCGGTGATGGAGGTCCCCTGGATGTCGATCTGGCTGCCCAGCAGCGCCTGCAAGCCGGGCGAATCGCCATTGAACGGAATGTGCGTCGTGCGAATGCCGGCCATGCCCTCGAAGGCCAGCGGCGCCAGGTTGGTCAGGATGGAGGCTCCCGGCGAGCCGCGGTTGATCTTGTCCGGATGGGCCTTGGCATAGGCCACCATTTCCTTGATGCTCTTGTAAGGCAGGTCCGCGCGCCCCACGATGATGGTCGGCTGGTAGGCGATCTGCGTGACTGGCGCGAAGCTCTTCACCGGGTCGTAAGGCAGCTTCTCGTACATCACGGTGTTGCTGGCCAGAATGCTCAGCGAGCTCATGAGCACGGTGGTGCCATCGGGCTTGGAGCGCGCGACGTTGTCGGCGGCCACGATGCCGCTGGCGCCTGGCTTGTTGTCGACGATGGTCTGGGTGCCGCGCTTGGTGAGTTCAGCGGCCAGCAGCCGCGCGTACTGGTCGGTGCCGCCGCCGGCCGCAAAGGGCACGACGATGCGAAGGGGTTGCTGGGCCTGCGCCGTGCCGACGGCGAGGACGAGGCCGAGCAGAAAGCCGCCGAGGCGCTTCCGGGATTGCATGGCGATGTCTCCTGAATGGGGTGCCGAGATGGCTTTCCTCAGTTTAGGAGCGCGGGCTCGGCGGCATGCATCAAGGGATGAAAAGGTGCTTTGTAGTTTCGGGAGGAACGTCCGAGAGGTGTCCACCTACAGTGAACCGCCCTCGGAAGCTGGATGTCAGCTGGCCACCGGCGCTGCACGGGGACGAAACGCAGCTTCATCTTCGCAAGATTTCACAACCTCACATCCATCAGAAGGAAAAACGACATCGTGAACGTCCTGAAACCACTCCTGTGTGCAGCGGCAATCGCCATTCAAATGGCCATCGCTTCCGCGGCGACACCGCAGCCCTTGCTTGAACGCGCGCTCGCCTTGTCCGATGCAGCCGAGCCCGACGTCATCGCATGGCGTCGTCATCTCCATCAGCATCCAGAACTTGCGTACGCAGAAGTCGAGACGGCCAAGTACATTGCTGCCGCATTGGGCAAGATCCCAGGTGTCGAAGTCCAGACCGGCATTGCCAAGACTGGCATCAAGGCCGTATTGCGTGGCGGCAAGCCCGGCCCGGTGGTTGCGTTGCGCGCCGACATGGACGCCCTGCCTGTCGAGGAGCGCAACGACCTGCCGTTCCGTTCAACGGCCAAGGCTCTGTGGCGTGGCCAGGAAGTTTCGGTGTCGCATGTCTGCGGCCACGACACACACGTAGCCATGTTGCTGGGCGCGGCTCAAGCCCTTTCGGCCATGCGAGAGGATCTGCCCGGCACGGTGGTCTTCCTGTTCCAACCGGCCGAAGAGATCGGCCCCGGCGCCGAAAACCCCAGCGGCGCGCTGGCAATGGTCAAGGCCGGCGCTCTGGACAATCCCAAGGTCGATGTCGTGTTGGGCCAGCACATCGGCGCACAAGCGCCCAAGGGCTCCATCTCCTATCGACCTGGTGCCATGCTGGCCAGCATCGACGTGTTCAACATCAAGCTCAACGGCGCTGGTGGGCACGGTGCCGCGCCATGGGCGGCCAACTCTCCCATGTTGGCGGCGGCGGAAATTGCCCTGGGCTTGCAGAACATCGTCAGCCACCGCACCAACCCGACGATCGATGGAGGCGCCACCGTGGTGACGGTGGGCATGCTGCAAAGTGGCAACCGCTTCAACATCCTGCCCGAGACCGCAGAACTCTCGGGCACGGTACGCGCGCTGTCGGCGCAGAACCAGAAGGTCGCCCACGAGCAGATTCGCATGAAAGCCGAGCACATCGCGGCCAGCTACGGCGTCAAGGCCAATGTGCGCATCGATACCGGTGGGGGCTACGGCGTGCTTGTCAACGATGCGCCGACCACGATGACGCTCGTCGATGCATTGAAGGCTGCAGCAGGAAAAGACAAGGTCACGGAGATCTTGCCGTCAATGGGATCGGAAGACTTTGGCGCCTTCGGCGGCACGGGCGTTCCGGTGGTGTTCTGGATTTTGAACGCCTCGCCGTACCCCGATCGCGCTGGCCCGACAAATCATTCGCCGTTGTTCACCGTCGATGAGTCCGCGATGCGCATCGGGGTGAGAGCCTTGACCAGTGCGACCCTGGCGCAAATGACACGTGCAAGGACAGGCACGCCCTGATGAATCGGATGGTGCAAGCCGCGCGGCACATGCCCTTGAAACTTCGCCCACAACTCGCGGAAGGGTCCGTGGTCAAGTATGCGCGCACTGCGGACCTCGCCGAGAGAAGCTCGCCGCCGTGCTCCGAATAAAGGTCGAGGCTGGTCCCGAGCCCCCGCAGATTCGCCTCCCGCAGCGGTGCGGCGCTGAGTGGGCTGATGCCTTCCTCCGTCTCGTGCGTCTCGTCGGCCTGGTGCAGCGCACGTAGCTGCCGCGCCTAGGTTCGCATCCGAGCGCACTGCCTCGTGACGATATAGACCACGCCCTCCACCTCTTCCAGCGCCTCGTCATCGTCCCAGGCCACGGGCGTCACCACGTCGGGGTAGATCGGATCGATCGGCTTGGTCAGCCGAAGAAACAGAGGGTGGCGACGGCTGCGAGGTTCAGGCATACGCTTTTCTAGCGCGGATCTCCGAAAAGCTTGAACACGGGTTTTTCGAGCGTGATTCGATAGTTCATCGTCGCCTCCGCCGAATCGCGAACTATCCGAAATCGTACTCCGCTACATATTGAGCGAGCTGGTCAACCTCGTCGCAAAGATCACCACGCGCGAGATCTCGATAAAGATAGTTTTTAAAATTATGCAATTGCTGATCGGGCTTAACCCCCTTTAAATTCGATTTAACAATCCAATTCTGAATTATTGGCCATCGAGATTGCTTTGGAGCAAATTCTTCGAGGGCCAAGTGAGGGAGCCCTCCAACCGAATCAGCAAACTCATTTGCTCTTCGAATCAAAGCCACCAAGGAAAAAAGATCTTCGCCGCTCTCAAAGCCTTCTCCAAGAATGTCTTTGAGGGTGACCCATTCGCCCCACGCGCGCGCATCCTCATAATCTTTTTTCTTTTCAAGGGCAGGCTTGTCTGAATCACTTATTATTAAACACTTTCTCGACGCCAACTCAAGTATCCGAGAAACATGCTTTATGTCTTTTACACCCTCTGCAAACACTGCACCCAAATTTTTCGTTTTTTCTCGAAAAGAGTCATCGCGTTTTTGCAGATCCTCCAGCGCAACCCGAAATATCTCCTTATCTCGCCACCCTTCAAATATTACATTATGCAGCTTCAAACTCTCAAAGATTGAATACCCAATTGCAGCATAAAGAACCTCCTCATCTTGCATTTTTGATTTTTCTGCCGCCACCGCTGTGGTTACTTCCTTTTTCTTCTCCACAATTAAATGCCGTCCGACATTTTCCTTATCGATCATGAAAATTGAATGGGTTGAATAAACAACGGTATTTGCGGCACCAATTTTAATCAGTTCTTTAGCCAGGCTTTTGGCGCCACTTGGGTGCAATGCAATTTCCGGCTCGTCCACCAAAATCAATACACCCTTAATCTCCTCCGTTCGAACGCGTGCCGAAATCATCAACAGAAAGCTCACAAATCGCTTGAAGCCGTCGCTGCGACTCGCCATATCAAGTTGTACTTCATGGTCAGTTACAAGGGGGACAATCAATTCACCATCAGGCGTCAGATCAATCCGAATGCTCTTATAGTCATGCCATAGGCTACGCACATGCTGTGTCGCCGCATTAGAAACTCTTTTAAGCAGCTTGGTATATCGATAATGCGATTGAGATCTTACGGCCTCGATCGTCGATCCAATATCGGCGCTTTTTATTCCTGCCAACTCAAACATGCTTCGCATGGGTATGCAGCAACTCGGATCGTCAGAAAATTCGGCAATTTTTACATGCGAAGGCAGCAAATAATTTTCACCGTATTTCCAAAAAATACATTTAGGAAGTGCCGCATCCACTCGCTTAGTAATGAGAGGGGAAACTAGCGCATCAAGCTGCTCAATTGACAGATGGGCGAGATTCGCATTGCTCGCATTCTTCGGACTGTATGCCACCAATGCCGGGGGGACATTCACCGTGCCAACATTAAGTTCAATTTGGAGAAAGCTTGAATCATTCCTGAACCACCCGGGAATAACCGAATAATCATCAGAATTCGACCAAGTTAATGTGTGCCGACTGCCTGTATGTAGCCAAGCCTCATGAGAGGCAGTCGAAACACGAGAGCAGTACTCTCGGAGCGTAAGATCTCCATCCGCACTCTTGACAATCGCGGCATCCAAGCATGGGCCATAAAAGAAATTCGCCAACTTTTTGAATATCGCTTCAATTTCATCTTCTTCGAGGTTGAAATGAAACTCAACAAACCCCTTAGACACAGCCTCTTCATTTTGCCGCTCCACCCTCAAATCAGCAGTCGTGATTGGCACGCTTAAATCGAGAAACTGAAGCGCTCGCAAGATGTTCGATTTACCGGCTTCATTAATCCCAACAAGAACCACACAGCCATGGTTGAACTCTATTGTCAGGTCTTCAATCGATCTGAAGTTTTTTATCTTTGCACGTTTAAGTTTCATATTACTTTCCCACCGATAGATTAGCTGAATCGCCGAACGCCGCCGCGAATTAACACGTTTGCATCAAATTGTGCATGAGTCCTAAGGGATTCCGGGAGTTTTTGGGTTAGGGTAGATCCCAGCAGACGCGGGCTCTCAGAGCCCCGGAGCCCGCCGCAGGAAAGAAGTCGCGCTCCCCCTTCCCTCGTGTTGATGGCAATATCACGGGTGTGATTGATTCCACCCCGCTATGACCAACGAACCAGAAGCTAGAGAACTGCAGCGATTCACTACTAATCCGATCGCTGAAGCTGGCGCCACGCTGGGCACATTGATAGATATGTGGGATGGCTGGTTCGAAGGCAGAGACTTCATCCAAGAAATCTTCAAGCCGATGTGGGACGACGAAAACACATCGGGGTATGACCAGGCAGCGCAGCTTGTGGAAATCGAGACGATGCCCGACTGGATGGGGCGAGAGCCGATCACCCCGGATGGCAGGAATGCCGTCATGAAAATTGGACTTGTGCTGACGGCATGCGCATACGCGGTGCAGGCGATGAAGGCAAAGAAGCGATCTGCTGAGGCGTGGTCCTATGCCGTCGATGCAGCCCGCTGGCTGGGGATCCTTCAAGGGTTTCACTCAAACGTCGGCCACAAGCAGGCAGCGTCCGATTTCGCCCGTGCTGGAGCACATGCTGCACATGCGGAGAACCGTGCCATGAAAGCCCTCGTGATGAATTGGTGCGACTCCAACATGTCTGAGTTCAAGAGCATGGACTCTGCCGCTGAGGCGATTGCGGGAAAGCTGGTGCCGGTCAAATTCCGTACTGCTCGCGGCTGGATTGGGGAATGGAAAAAACTGCAGTCTGCTGGCAGACCGTAGGCTCTGCTGGGAGCGCGTAAGGCGTCCCAGCGCGCTGGATTCAGCTCGCCGCAGGAAACCGCGATATTCCCCGCATACCGCAGCACATCAGATGCAACGCGGGCGAAACCACTGGGGAGATAACCGTGACGGTCTACGGCCTGTGCTGGGCGAGCAAGGCTACAAGGTTCGGATCGGCGACGACAACGACGACTTCGACATCAAGGATCTCGACGTTCAAGATCGCCAACAAGGACAGCAATGAAGTTGCGATTGCATCCGCAAGCGGGCCCGCCGCATCAGCACCACGCTCTCGCTCAAGGGCTTGCAGATCTACGGTGGTTATCCACGGACAAAGGACTTTCCCTGCGCGCTGCACCGGAAGTTCACTGCTTATTAACAACCTTGTCCACACACGCTGCGGTTTTCGCGCGTTAGCATTCTCAGCACCGATTTGGACTACTGGTTACCTAAACAGCATTACCGGCGTCCAAAAGGCAAGGGCCGCGAGTGATGGAACACAAGCGGCCCTCTTGAGCACCCGAACCCGAGAGAACTGGCACCCGTCTGCGGAGACGAAGAAAAGTTTAACCGGGTCCGGGGATTTTTTGGCTTCGAACTGAAAGCGCCCATGACCTGTGACAGCGATCCCACTCCACCAGCCGACAAGCTGCTGCGCCTCCCTGATGTCCTCACCAAAGTCCCGGTCGGCCGGGCGTCCTGGTGGAAGGGCGTCAAGGATGGCCGCTACCCCGCGGCCATCAAGCTCAGCCCGCGCACGAGTGCCTGGCGAGCCTCTGACATCGACAAGCTGATCGCGTCCCTTTAAGCAGGGAGATCGACCATGAACACGATCATGACGGGACACCGTCGGCGGAGCGCTGGGCGCCTAGCCGTGACCATCAACATCGCCATCAACTCGCGCCAGGTCGGTGACGAGCTCACTCCCACTATCAACGGCCGCGACTTGCATCGCGAACTCGGCGTGGGCAAGGACTACACGTCTTGGGCAAAGGCGCAGATCAAGCGCGCTCACTTCGAAGAGAACCGCGATTTCGTGCTGCTCACCCAGAAGGGGGAGCAGCTCGCCAGCGGCGCGAAGTGGAGCACCGAGTACCACTTCACCGTCGAGGCCGGCAAGCACATCGGCATGCTCTCGGGTACGACCAAGGGCCGTGAGGTACGGGAGTACTTCCTGGAGTGCGAGCGCCGCGTGAAGTCTGCGGCGGTCCCGGCGGTCCGCGACGCACGCACCGCCGCGCTGATCGATGCTTTGGTCCGTCAGGATGCGCTCGAGCAGGAGCAGGCCCGACAAGCCACCGAGCTCGCGCGCCTGCAGGAGAACGTCGCCGTGATCGAGGCACGCACGCAGCCCGAGAACAAGCATTTCACGGTGATGGGCTATTCAAACCTCATAGGGCGGCAACTCGATGTGCGTACCGCGGCCACGCTTGGGCGGAAGTGCGCTGCACTGTCGCGTGAAAAGGGCATGGTCATCGGTGACGTGAGCGACGCGCGTTTCGGTGCCGTTCACAGCTACCACGAGTCCATCCTCCAGGAGGTGCTGGCACCCGCGACCACCAATTGAACCCAGAAACGGCGAAAGCCCAACGGCGGCAACCGTTGAGCTTTCTGTGAGGCGTTTCGCACGAAGCGCTACCCGAAGACCGAACTGCAGGCCCTGCTGCCGGGCTACCTGAGCGCGGTGACCATCACGCAGCACCTGCACGCCAACCGTGCGCGCGGCTCGTCCGCAAACAAGGACATCCAGCTGCTGTCGCGCATGTTCCGCCTGGCGCGGGTGCGCTGGGGCCTGACCACCTTCAACCCGTGCGGGGGGATCGAGTACTTGCCGGAAACACCACGCGACCAGTACGTCAGCGACCAGCGCTACGGCCAGATCTACGAAGCGGCGAGTCCGGTGCTGCAGTGCATGCTCGAGATCAGCACCCAGACCGGCGCGCGGGCCGGCATGATCTTCGACATCAGGATCGGCGACTTCAACGAAGACCGCATCGAACTGCGCGTGACGAAGAAGCGCAACGAGAAGGGCCACGTGACGAAGACCTACGCCATGACGCCCGACCTCTGGCGGGCGCTGACACGCGCGCTCGAGCTGCGAAAGAAGAACCGCGGGGGCGCGGCCAGTCTGCCCAGCGACTACCTGTTCATCACGAAGCAGGGCAACCCGTACGGCAAGGAAGCGTTCAAGAGCCTATGGCGCGTGGTGCGCACGAAGCTCGGCTTGGCGGCCCGGGAGATCACGTTCCACGACATGCGTGCGAAGGCGGCCTCAGACGCTGACTCGGACGTTGCTGCGCAGGAGCTGCTGCACCACGAAGACGTCAAGGTGACGAAGCGCGTGTACCGGCGCAAGGTGCCTGTCGGAACCCCCCTTGCCATCCGCAATTGGGGGGCGTGGAGAGGGCTGAAAACCTGCTGGTTTGTCAGAACACCCCCTCATTTGTCAGACGCAAAGAAAAACGGGTCAGAGCTTTTGGCCCTAACCCGTTGATCTATCTACTGATTTTGGTCGGTGTGAAAGGATTCGAACCTTCGACCCCTTGCACCCCATGCAAGTGCGCTACCAGGCTGCGCCACACACCGAAGCTCTCGATTATAGCGGGCTAAATTCAGTGTCCGACAGTCAACAGCTCACGAATTTCAAAGAGTTCGCGGCGAAGGTGCAACAACTGCGACAGGTCGACGGTCTGCGTGGCCGCGGCGGGCCCAGGTTCGTCCTGCACGGCGGCATCGAATTCTTCCTGGCCGATCTCGATGGCCTCCAGGCCTTCGAGCGGCACTTCACCTGCCTTGCGACGGTCGCGCTCGCCCTGCGTGAGTTCCTGCAGCTTGTTGCGCGCACCGCTGATGGTGAAGCCCTGGTCGTAGAGCAGGTCGCGGATGCGGCGGATCATCAGCACCTCGTGGTGCTGGTAGTAGCGACGATTGCCGCGCCGCTTCATCGGGCGCAGCTGCGTGAACTCCTGCTCCCAATAGCGCAGCACGTGCGGCTTCACGCCACAGAGTTCGCCGACCTCACCGATGGTGAAGTAGCGTTTGACGGGAATCGGCGGGAGCGTTTTCTCCATTGAAATCAAGACTGTGCGCGGGAAACCTCATAGATTACTCTACGCGGCCGCACAGCACCAAGCACTATTCCGCGCCCAGGCTCCACTCGACTTCGGAAGTGCCGCCCTGCGGCTCGATGCTGCCCTGGATCTGCTCCTTGAGCTTGGCGCTCGCATGGAAGGTGGCCACGCGGCGTTCGCCGATCGGAATGGCTTCGCCGGTGCGCGGGTTGCGCCCGGGACGCGGCGCCTTCACGCGGATCTGGAAATTGCCGAAGCCCGAGATCTTCACGTCCGTGCCTTCGATCAGGCTGCTGGCCACGAGCTCGAAGAACGCCTCCACCATGTCCTTCGATTCACGCTTGTTCAGGCCGATCTGCTCGAACAGCAGGTCGGCCAGGTGCGCCTTGGTGAGCGCCGGCGTTTCGAGGGCTTCGAGCGTGAATTCGGCGGCGTTCATCTTCATCCTCTCAAGCGGCCGCCCAGGGTGGCGCCCAGTTGTTCGACGATTGCACGGACAGCGGGTTCGACCTGCTCGTCCGTCAGCGTGGCGGCATCGCTCTGGAAGGTCAGGCGCACGGCCATGCTCTTCTCGCCCGGTGCCAGCGCACCCGGCGCCGCCACGGCGCCTTCGCGCAACGGCTGCGGACGGTAGATGTCGAACAGCGTCGCATCGCGCAGCAGGCCCGAGGCGGACGCGCCCGCGCGGATGGCCTGCATCAGCGCGTCGTGCGACACCGCTTCGGCCACGACCACCGCGATGTCGCGTTCGACGGCCTGGTGCTTGGGCACCGGCTGCGCCACGGGCACGGGCCGCGCCGTGACGGCGTCGAGGTCGAGTTCGAACAGCACGGGCGCCTGGGTGAAGTCCCACTTCTGGCGCCAGCGCGGATGCAGTTCGCCGATGAAGCCGATGGCCTGGCCGTCGAGCAGCACACGGGCCGAACGACCGGGGTGCAACGCGGGGTGCTCGGCCGCTTCGAAGGTCGGCACGCGCGGTGCGAGCAGCGCTTCGACATCACCCTTGACGTCGTAGAAGTCAACACGCTGCGGCTTGCCGTCCCAGCGCGACGCCTCGGCATCGCCCCAGGCCAGGCCGGCCACGCGCATGGGCTGGTTCACGCCGCGCACGGTGCTGTCGGTGGTGACAACGCTGTCGTCGCGCAGGAACACGCGGCCCAGCTCGAACACGCGCACGCGCGGTGCCTTGCGGTCGAGGTTGAACTTGAGCACCTGCAGCAGCGAACCGAGCAGCGACGAGCGCATCACGCTCATCTGGCTGGCGATGGGGTTCAGCAGCTTGACCGGATTGGCGTTGCCCGCCAGGTCCTGCTCCCAATGCGCCTCGACAAAGCTGAAGTTGATGGTTTCCTGGTAACCCAGCGCTGCAACGCTGCGACGCACCGCGAAGCGGCTGCGCTGCGCTTCGGGACGAACGCGGGCAGTGATGGGCGCGAGCGGCGCGGTGGTCGGCAGGTTGTTGAAGCCGATCAGGCGCGCCACTTCTTCGATGAGGTCTTCCTCGATCAGCAGGTCGAAGCGGTGCGGCGGCGGCGTGACTGTCAGCGTGCCTTCGCCTTCGGTGATCGCGAAACCGAGGCGGTGGAGCGCATCGGCGCATTGCGCCTGCGTCAGCGGCATGCCGATGACACGTGCGGCGCGGGCCACGCGCAGCGTGACGGGCGCGGCTTCGGGCAGGCGCAGCGTCTGGTCGTCCATCTTGCCGGCTTCGCCGCCGCAGATCTCGATGACCAGTTGCGTGATGCGCTCGATGATCTGCACCGTGCGGCTCGGGTCAACGCCGCGCTCGTAGCGGTGGCCGGCGTCGGTCGAGAAGTTGAAGCGGCGCGAACGGCCTTGCACGGCCTCGGGCCACCAGAACGCGGCCTCGACGTAGATGTTGCGCGTGTCGTCGGTCACCGAGGTGGCGTCGCCGCCCATGATGCCGGCGAGCGATTCGACTTCGCGGTCGTCGGCGATCACGCCGACCTTTTCGTCGACGGTGATCGTCGTGCCGTTGAGCAGCTTGAGCTGTTCGCCCGCCTTGCCCCAGCGCACCGTGAGGCCGCCGTGGATCTTGTCGAGGTCGAAGATGTGGCTGGGCTGGCCGTACTCGAACATCACGTAGTTCGAGATGTCGACCAGCGGCGTCACGCTGCGCTGGCCGCAGCGCGCGAGGCGCTCGACCATCCACGCGGGCGTGGCGACCTTGGTGTTCACGCCGCGCACGATGCGACCCGAGAAGCGGCCGCACAGGTCGGGTGCCTCGACCTTGACGGGCAGCACATCGGAGAACGACGTGGCCACGGCCGCGATGGCCGGCGTCTTCAGCGGTGCGCCGGTGAGTGCGGCGAGTTCGCGCGCCACACCGTACACGCTCAGGCCGTGCGCCAGGTTCGGCGTGAGCTTGAGCGTGAGCAGCGCGTCGTCGAGCTTGAGCACGTCGCGCACGTCGGCACCGAGGGGCGCGTCGGCGTCGAGTTCAAGCAGACCGCCGTGGTCTTCGCTCAGCTTCAGCTCGCGCGCCGAGCACAGCATGCCCTGGCTCTCGACGCCGCGCAGCTTGCCCAGCTTGATGAGGAAGGGCTTGCCGTCTTCACCCGGCGGCAGTTCGGCGCCGACGAGGGCGCACGGCACCTTGATGCCGACGCGCGCATTGGGCGCGCCGCACACGATGTTCAGTAAAGCGCCCTGCCCCACGTCGACCTGGCACACGCGCAGGCGATCGGCATTCGGGTGCTGCTCGGCTTCCTTGATTTCGCCGACCACGATGCGCGTGAAAGGCGGGGCCACCGGACGGCGCTCTTCGACCTCGAAGCCACCCATGGTGAGCGTTTCGGCCAGTGCGGCGCTGTCGAGGGGCGGGTTGCAGAACTCGCGCAGCCAGGATTCCGGGAATTGCATCTCTTCGATCTCGATCTGGTTTTTCTATCTGTGGAGGGGGCGTGCTTACTGGAACTGCGAGAGAAAACGCAGGTCGCCGTCGAAGAACAGGCGCAGGTCGTTCACGCCGTAGCGCAGCATGGTGAGCCGGTCGGGGCCCATGCCGAAGGCGAAGCCGATGTAGCGCTCGGGGTCGAGGCCCATGTTGCGCACGACGTTCGGGTGCACCTGGCCCGAGCCGGCGACTTCGAGCCAGCGGCCGGCCAGCGGGCCGCTCGCGAACTGGATGTCGATCTCGGCGCTCGGCTCGGTGAACGGGAAGAAGCTGGGGCGGAAGCGCAGCACGAGGTCGTCGCGCTCGAAGAAAGTGCGGCAGAAGTCGGTGAAGACAACCTTCAGGTCCTTGAAGCTGACGTTCTCGCCGAGCCACAGGCCTTCGCACTGGTGGAACATGGGCGAATGGGTGGCGTCGCTGTCGACACGGTAGGTGCGGCCGGGCGCGATCACGCGGATCTCGGGCGCCTTCACGGTGCCGGTGGTGTCGGCAGCAGCAGCGGCGAACTCGGCCGCGTACTTCTTGGTGTGCTGGTGGGCGTAGCGCACCTGCATCGGGCTGGTGTGCGGACGCAGGTTGTAGGGAATGCCGTCGTCGCCCTTGAGGTCGACGTAGAAGGTGTCCTGCATCGAACGCGCCGGGTGGTTCGGCGGGTTGTTGAGCGAGGTGAAGCTGTGCCAGTCGCTCTCGATCTCGGGGCCGTCGGCCACGTCGAAGCCCATGCTCGAGAAGATCTCTTCGATGCGCTCCAGCGTGCGGCTCACGGGGTGCAGTCCGCCGCCGGCGCGATGGCGGCCGGGCAGGCTCACGTCGAGCGCTTCGGCGCGCAGCTGCAGCGAGAGTTCTTCATCGGCGAGTTGCTGGCGGCGATCGGTCAGTGCAGCCTCGATGGCCTGCTTGCCGACGTTGATCGCGGCACCGCGGGACTTCTTCTCTTCGACACTCAGCGCAGCCATGCCCTTCATCAGCTCGGTGATGCGGCCCGACTTGCCGAGGAACTGGGCCTTGGCGTTTTCGAGCTCTGCGGGCGTTTTCGCTTCGGCGAAGGCGGCGCGTGCGGTGTCGACCAGGGAGTCCAACTCGTTCATAGCAACAAAAATCTTCGAGGGGAAATAAAAAAGAGCTGGAGCCTTTTCAAGCGCCAGCCCTTGAGCCGTGGGCGCAAGAAGCCGTCCGGAGACGGCGACCTGCTGTGCAAAATCAAGCAGCCAGCTTGGCCTTGACCTGCTCCACGATGCCGGCAAAAGCGGCCTTGTCGTGCACGGCGATGTCCGCAAGCATCTTGCGGTCGATCTCGATACCGGCCTTGCGGATGCCGTTGGCGAACTGGCTGTAGGTCAGGCCCAGTTCACGCGAGGCGGCGTTGATACGCGCGATCCACAGCTGACGGAACACGCGCTTCTTGGTACGGCGGTCACGGTAGGCATATTGCCCAGCCTTCATCACCGCCTGTTTGGCGACGCGGAAGACATTGCCGCGGCGACCGCGGAAACCCTTGGCGAGTGCGAGAACTTTCTTGTGGCGGGCGCGAGCCGTTACACCACGTTTGACGCGAGGCATGTGTGTACTCCTTGTTCGTCTGAGTTAAATGCCACGACCGGGCAGCATGGCGGCGACAGAAACCATGTTGGTCTCATGCACTGCGACTGCACCACGCAGGTGACGCTTGTTCTTGGTGGTCTTCTTCGTCAAGATGTGACGCTTGAAGGCTTGACCGCGCTTGACGGTGCCACCGGGACGAACGCGGAAACGTTTTTTCGCGCTGCTCTTGGTCTTCATTTTGGGCATGTGAATGCTCCTTTAGTTTGTGCTCGTGAGGCGCCGCGGATACTCCACGGACTTGTTGGCCCCGAGACACTTCTTTATCTCGCCCCCGCCTGCACTTCTTTCGAAATGCGGGCCAGGGCGAAATCCCTTCAAAACCCGTCTACTGCAAATGCCTCAGGCGGTTGCCGTGGGCGCTGCTGCCGGCGCAGCATCTGCTGCCGGCTTCGGCGCCGCGCCGCCAACCTTCTTGCGGCCCGGAGCGATCATCATGATCATCTGACGGCCTTCCAGCTTCGGGAACTGCTCGACCATGATCGTGTCGCCCAGCTCGTCGCGAATGCGCTGCAGCAGAGCCAGACCGAGCTCCTGGTGCGTGATCTCGCGGCCGCGGAAGCGCAGCGTGATCTTGCATTTGTCGCCCTCTTCAAGAAAGCGCCTGATGTTGCGCATCTTGATGTTGTAGTCGCCATCGTCGGTACCGGGCCGGAACTTGATTTCCTTGACCTCGATGACCTTCTGCTTCGACTTCGCCTCGGCTGCCTTCTTCTGCTCGTGGTACTTGAACTTTCCGTACTCGATCAGGCGGCACACGGGCGGATTTGCCGCAGCAACGACCTCCACCAGATCCACGTCGGCCTCACCCGCAAGGCGCAAGGCTTCGGAAAGGCTCATGACACCCAATGGCTCGTTTTCCGGGCCGACCAGGCGGACTTCCGGGGCCATGATTTCCCGGTTCAGGCGGTGTTGGCGTTCCTCGCGGTGGCGGCGGTCGCGAAATGCAGTAGCGATGGTCAGAATCCTTCAAAGTTTGCTACAAAATCTGTAGCGATCGCCGCTCAGTCTTCGCGGACAGGCGGCACGATGTGGCAGAGAAACATATGGGGTGTTTCAGAGACAAATCAACGCTTGTCAGCAACGTCCTGGACGAGCCGTTGCGTGAACGATTCGAGGGACATTGCACCGAGGTCTTGATTGCCCCGGGCGCGCACTGCGACGGCACCTGCTTCCTTTTCCTTGTCACCCACGACGAGGATGTAAGGGAGCTTTTGCAACGAATGCTTCCGTATTTTATACGTAATCTTTTCGTTGTGCAGATCCAGCTGAACTCTAAGCCCTTGATTTTGCAGCGTTTTCGCAACTTGCGCCGCGTAGTCGGCCTGTCCTTCGCTGATATTGAGCACCGCCACCTGCACCGGAGCGAGCCATGCGGGCATGGCGCCGGAGTGGTGTTCGATCAGCATGCCGATGAAGCGCTCGAGGCTGCCGACGATGGCGCGGTGCAGCATCACCGGGTGGGCGCGGCCGCTCGATTCCGTGACGTACTCGCCGCCCAGGCGCTCCGCCGTGTTGAAGTCGACCTGCATCGTGCCGCACTGCCAGTGACGGCCAATGGCGTCGCGCAGCGTGTACTCGATCTTCGGGCCGTAGAAGGCGCCGTCGCCGGGCGAAATGACGAAGTCCACGCCCGAGCGGCGCAGCGATTCCATCACCGCGTGCTCGGCCTTGTCCCACAGTTCGTCGGAGCCGACGCGGTTCTCGGGCCGCGTCGCGACCTTGTAGAGAATGTCCGTGAAGCCGAAGTCGGCGTAGACCTTCTGCAGCTGTGCCGTGTAGGCGATACATTCGTCGAGGATCTGGTCTTCCGTGCAGAAGATGTGGCCGTCGTCCTGCGTGAAGCCGCGCACGCGCATGATGCCGTGCAGCGCACCGCTGGGTTCGTTGCGGTGGCACTGGCCGAACTCGCCATAGCGCAGCGGCAGGTCGCGATAGCTGCGCAGGTCGCTCTTGAAGATCAGCACGTGGCCCGGGCAGTTCATCGGCTTGAGCGCGTACTCGCGCTTCTCCGACTCCGTCGTGAACATGTTGTCGCGGTAGTTCTGCCAGTGGCCCGTCTTCTCCCACAGGCTCTTGTCCAGGATCTGCGGGCCCTTCACTTCCCAGTAGCCCGTGTCGCGGTAGATGCCGCGCATGTACTGCTCGACCTGCTGCCAGACCGCCCAGCCCTTGGGGTGCCAGAACACCACGCCCGGCGCCACTTCGTCGATGTGGAACAGGTCGAGTTCCTTGCCCAGCTTGCGGTGGTCGCGCTTCTCGGCTTCCTCGATGCGCTGGATGTACTGGTCCAGCTGCTTCTTGTCGGCCCAGGCCGTGCCGTAGATGCGCTGCAGCTGCTCGTTCTTGGCGTCGCCGCGCCAGTAGGCGCCGGCCAGCTTCGTGAGCTTGAAGACCTTCAGGAAGCGCGTGTTCGGCACGTGCGGGCCGCGGCACATGTCGACGTATTCCTGATGGTAGTACAGGCCCATGGCCTGCTCGTCGGGCATGTCTTCGACCAGGCGCAGCTTGTAGTCCTCGCCGCGCGACTTGAAGACCTCGATGACTTCCGCACGCGGCGTCATCTTCTTGATCACGTCGTAGTCCTGCGCGATCAGCTCGCGCATGCGCGCCTCGATGGCGGCCATGTCCTCGGGCGTGAACGGGCGCTCGAACGAGATGTCGTAGTAGAAGCCTTCGTCGATCACCGGCCCGATGACCATCTTGGCCGTCGGGTACAGCTGCTTCACCGCATGGCCGACCAGGTGGGCCGTCGAGTGGCGGATGATCTCCAGGCCCTCGTCGTCCTTGGGCGTGATGATCTGCAGCCTGGCGTCGCGGTCGATGACGTCGCTGGCATCGACGAGCTTGCCGTCGATCTTGCCGGCCACCGTCATCTTGGCGAGGCCGGGGCCGATGGACTGGGCCACTTCGGCCACCGAAACCGGGCCGGGGAACTCGCGGCGCGAGTTGTCGGGGAGCGTGATCTGGATCATGTGAAAACCTCGGGGAGAAAAACAAAAAAGCGCGGTGGATGCCGCGCTTTGCTTGGTTGGTGCGCTGGAAAAACCAGCGAGCGCGGGGCTACCGGCCCTTTCCTTCGAAGAAGAAAAAGCCGCCGAATCCTTGCGGGGTAGTTCGCGGTGTCATAACCAAGGTGCCTTTCTCGCTCTTGTTGAGTGCAGAGTGGGCGATTCTAGCCGCTGCCTGCTTCAGCCGCGCGCCTCGAACAGGAGGCTGGAAACGCACTGCCCGACCAGCCCGCCGCGGTCATGCAACTGCCCGACGGCATAGCCCGTGCCCATCGGGCCCGCAAGCGTGAGGGCATCGACCAGCATCCAGTCGCCGCGCGGCGCGCGCCGCAGGTTGATCGTCAGGTCGGCATTGACGAAGCCCAGCCGCGCCGGATGCGCCCACTGCGAGATGCCCGCCACGAGATCGGCCGCCGAGGCCACCTGGGCCAGCGGCGACGCGGCCTCGTCGTCGACCAGCGGCCGGCCCAGGCGCAACCACGCGGCCGCCGGGCCGGGCTCTAGGATCTGCCCGCGTGCCATGCGCACGTCCACGCCGGCAAAGAACGGGCTCATGCGGGACGCCACCGCGGGAATGGGCGCGCCCTCTTCCGGCGGCGCGAATGTCACAGCGGCGAAGGCGTCGGCGGCCGGCAGCGCGGGCGTCTGCCCGCTGCGCAGCAGCAAGGCGGTGCAACGCAGCACGGACTTGCCGTCCTGGACCATGTCGAACGCCACCGTGCGCGCCTTGGCGCCGTCGCGCAGCAGCGTGAATTCGAGCGTGATCGGCGCCCGGCTCGCCGGGCGCCAGAAATCGAAGCTCAACCGCGCCACCTCGCGGCCGCGGCTCGCCTCGTGCGCCTGGAGCGCGCGCACAAGCAAGGCGGCGGTCGCGCTGCCCTGCAGGGCGTCGGCGGACCACGGGCCGATGGCCGCCTCGGTGGGCACGAAGCGTTCGCCATCGCTGACGAACACCGGGTCGCCGATAGGTGTCGTCATGGGCTGCACCTGCACGCTCACGACGCCGCGGCCGCCACGTTCTTAAGGCCCAGCACTTCGATCGGCTCGATCGAGGGCGGTCCAGCGAACAGCTCGGGCGCCTGCGCCATCAGGGCCTGGGCGATCGGGCCGGTCAGGTGGGCCTGGCGGCCGGCTTCGTCCTCGAACGCATCGAACACGCCGAAGGTGCTGGGCGACAGCCGCAGCGCAAACCAGATCGGCGTGGTCTTTTCCTCGCGCGCCATGGCCAGGCCGGCCTCGAGGAATTGCTGGACGGCGACCTCCTTGCCGGGCTTGGCTTCAAGGCGGGCAAACAGTGCGAACTTGATCATGAGACATCTCCTGGGTGGACAACAACGGCGCACGGGATTGCGCAGCGCTGGCATGGACTCTAGGCAAGCCCCGCCCTCTGGACCATTGGCTTTTTTGACATCTTTGGTATCGTTATTGCCATGAAACTCGATGTCCTCGCCCTCGACGGCGTGTTCGATTCCGGCTTGGCCACGGTGCTCGACGTCTTCACCACCGCGAACGAAGTCACCGCCATGTTGCAGCTCAACGTGGCACCTTTCGAGGTCACCATCGTGGGCACCCGCAAGCGCGTGCGCACCGCCCAGGGTTTCACCGTGCCGGTGACGCACACGCTGGCCGACACCGGCGCCGCCACCGACTGGCTCATCGTCCCGGCGCTCGGCTGCAAGATGCCCGAGACGCTGGAGCCCGCCCTGCAACGCGCCGACGTCCGCGATGCCTGCGCGGCACTGCGCGCGCGCGCCGACGACGGCGGCTGCATCGCCGCCGCGTGCATCGGCACTTTCGTGCTGGCGGAAGCCGGCGTGCTCGCGGGCCACAAGGCGACCACCACCTGGTGGCTAGCCACCCTCTTCCGGCAGCGCTACCCGGCGGTGCTGCTCGACGATTCGCGCATGCTGGTCAGCTCGGGGCCGCTCGTCACGGCGGGCGCGGCGCTGAGCCACGTCGACATGGCGCTGTGGCTGGTGCGCCAGGCCAGCCCCGAACTCGCGGCGCTGGTCGCGCGCTACCTCATCGTGGACTCGCGCCCCTCGCAGTCGGCCTACGCGATCTCCGACCACCTCTCGCACGCCGACCCGCTGGTGGAGCGCTTCGAGCGCTGGGCGCGCGGGCGGCTGGCCGAGGGTTTCTCGCTCGACGAAGCGGCGCAGGCCGCGGGCACCAGCAAGCGCACGCTGGCGCGGCGCATGCAGCAGGTGCTGGGCAAGAGCCCGTTGTCGTACGTGCAGGACCTGCGCGTCGAACGCGCCGTGCACCTGCTCAAGACCAGCAACAAGAGCCTCGAGCAGATCGCGGGCATGGTCGGCTACGCGGACGGCGTCACCTTGCGCACGCTGCTGCGCCAGCGGCTGGGGCGCGGCGTGCGCGAGGTGCGGCTCGAGGCCTGAGCCCGGCCCGTCGGGCGCCCACGAAAAAGCCCGGCACGAGGCCGGGCTTGGGGGCGACAGCGCAACGCGCCGTCACTCAGCGATCAACGAAGGCAGCTCAGTGGAACTGTTCTTCTTCGGTCGAACCGGTCAGCGCCTTCACGCTGGACGAGCCGCCCTGGATCACGGTGGTCACGTCGTCGAAGTAGCCGGCGCCGACTTCCTGCTGGTGCGACACGAAGGTGTAGCCCTTGTCGCGTGCGGCGAACTCGGGTTCCTGCACCATGTTCACGTAGTGCTTCATGCCTTCGCCGTTGGCATACGCGTGGGCGAACTGGAAGGTGTTGAACCAGTTGATGTGGATGCCGGCCAGCGTGATGAACTGGTACTTGTAGCCCAGCGCCGACAGGTCTTCCTGGAACGAGGCGATCTGCTTGTCGTCCAGGTTCTTCTTCCAGTTGAACGACGGCGAGCAGTTGTACGACAGCAGCTTGCCGGGGCAGGCGGCGTGCACGGCTTGCGCGAATTCACGGGCGAAGCCGATGTCCGGCACGCCGGTTTCGCACCACACCAGGTCGGCGTACGGAGCGTAGGCCACGCCGCGGCTGATGGCTTGCTCCAGGCCGTTCTTGACGCGGTAGAAGCCTTCTTGCGTGCGCTCGCCGGTCAGGAAAGGCTTGTCGTTGGCGTCGTGGTCCGACGTGATCAGGTTCGCGGCTTCCGCATCGGTGCGGGCCAGGACGATGGTCGACACGCCCATGACGTCGGCGGCGAAACGCGCCGAGATCAGCTTCTCGCAGGCTTCCTGCGTCGGCACGAGCACCTTGCCGCCCATGTGACCGCACTTCTTGACGGCCGCCAGCTGGTCTTCGAAGTGCACGCCGGCAGCGCCCGACGCGATCATGTTCTTCATCAGTTCGAAGGCGTTCAGCACGCCGCCGAAGCCGGCTTCCGCGTCCGCGACGATCGGCAGGAAGTAGTCGATGAATTCCTTGTCGCCCGGGTTGATGCCGCGGCCCCACTGGATTTCGTCGGCGCGCTTGAAGGTGTTGTTGATGCGACGGACCATCGTCGGCACCGAGTCGTAGGCGTACAGCGACTGGTCGGGGTACATCGTTTCCGAGGTGTTGCCGTCGGCGGCGACCTGCCAGCCCGACAGGTACACGGCTTCGAGGCCGGCCTTGGCCTGCTGCATGGCCTGGCCGGCGGAGATCGCGCCGAAGGCGTTCACGTAGCCCTTCTTGGCACCGCCGTTGATCTTGGCCCAGAGCTTCTCGGCGCCGCGCTTGGCCAGCGTGTGCTCGATGGGGAGCGAACCGCGCAGGCGAACCACGTCGGCTGCGCTGTAGCCGCGCTTCACGCCCTTCCAGCGCGGGTTGGTGGCCCAGTCCTTTTCGAGGGCGGCAATTTGCTGTTCGCGGCTCAGTTGTTCGTTCAGGGTCTGGGGCATGGTCACTCCGTGAGGTTGATTGAAGGTTGGCGTTGCGGCCGTGGGGTTACTGTAATCCGATTGCGGACTCTTATGTCTTATAGAAGACATATTTTTGAACCAACAAAATCAACAACTTACAGAGATATTTCTCAATGAGAAATTATTTTTCTCATATCGAGAAAAAATATTGCGGCGCAGCAGTTCGGATTTTCGCGATGCGGAATCACTCTTTCGGTTGTGAAAACCACGCCTATCCCGCGGCGCCCGCCGCATGTGCGATCCAGTCGCCGCTGTCGATCACATGGTGGCCCGCGATGCGCGTCGGATGGATCTCGTAGACCAGGCAGTCGATCGATTGCCCGCCCACCGCCACACGCACGCGGCGCCGGATGTACTCGCCCGAATCGTCGTCGGCCACTTCCTCGAGCCGGTCGAGTTCGCGCTCGACCTGCGGCGCGATGCGGTAGACCTCGCCCTTCACACGCCCCGCACCGCCGAGCACCACGCCCGGGTACGCGCCCAGGTCGTACAGCGTGCCCGCGATGACGGCCTCGCCGACGAACACCGGCGCCGGCCGGTAGCGCGCGATGTCGTTGCGCCCGCCGCGCCGCAGCGTGCCGTAGACAAGAACGTGGGGCATCATCGAATCCATCCGATCAACAACCAGCGCCCAGTCTATTGAACCCCGCCGCTTCCACCTCCGGCCGCCTCGTGGCCTACGGCTGCCTGGCCTTGAGCATGTCGCTCGTCGGCATCTACGTCGCCCTCTCCAAGCCGCTGGTGGCCGCCTTCCCCGTGCTGCTGCTGGCGTGGCTGCGTTTCGGCATCGCGGCGCTCGCCATGCCGCATTGGCTCCAACCCACGCCCGACGAGCCGCCCATGAGCGCACGCACGCGCGGGCTCGTGTTCCTCGAGTCCTTCCTCGGCAACTTCCTGTTCTCGATCTGCATGCTGTTCGGCGTGAGCCTCACCAGCGCGGTGTCGGCGGGCGTGATCATGGCGTCGATCCCCGCGGTGGTTGCCGTGGCCAGCTGGCTCTTCCTGCGCGAGCGCATCACGGTGCGCATCGGCCTGGCCATTGCCTGCGCAGCACTGGGCATCGGCCTGCTCGCGTTCACGCCGGCGCATGCACCAACCTCCACCAGCAGCACGGCCGGTGCGCCGTCGATGCCCTGGCTGGGCAACCTGCTCGTGTTCTGCGCGGTGCTCTGCGAGGCCGCCTATGCGGTGATCGGCAAGTCGCTCACCGGCAAGCTGGGGCCCAAGCGCATCGCGTCGCTCATCAACCTGTGGGGCTTCGTGCTGTCGATGCCCTTCGGCATCTGGTTCGCGCTGCAGTTCGACTTCACCGCCGTGCGCTTCGGCACCTGGGCGCTGCTGGTCGCCTACGCACTGGCCGCCAGCATCTGGACCGTGTGGCTGTGGATGACCGGACTTCGCCACGTACCAGCGGCACAAGCGGGTGTCTTCACCGTGCTGCTGCCCGTCAGCGCGGCCCTCGTGGGCGTGCTCGTGCTCGGGGAAAACCTCACTTCGCCGCAGCTGCTTGCGTTCGCAATCGCCCTCGTGGGCGTGGTGCTGGCGACGTGGCCGGGGCGACGAACGTGAACAACGTCCCTTCTCCCCTCTGAAAAAACAACAGCTCCCAATGAAAAAAGCGCTTTTTCCCTTGGAAACGCGTTTTTTCTCATTTAGCATCCGCATTGCCACTGGAGACGCAAGTTTTTCATTGGTGAACGTTCAACCAAAAAAGGAAATCAACCATGGCAACTGCAAAGAAGGCTCCGGCCAAGAAAGCTCCGGCAAAGAAGGCCGCTCCCGCAAAGAAGGCTGCGGCTCCTGCAAAGAAGGCCGCACCGGCCAAGAAGGCAGCGGCGCCCGCCAAGAAGGCTGCTCCTGCAAAGAAGGCTGCACCGGCGAAGAAGGCTCCTGCAAAGAAGGCCGCTCCCGCCAAGAAGCGCACCCCCAACGCTGCGTTCATGAAGGCCCTGACCCCCAGCCCGGCACTGGCCGCTGTGGTCGGTTCGACGCCTCTGCCGCGCACCGCTGTGGTGAGCAAGCTGTGGGACTACATCAAGAAGAACAACCTGCAAGACAAGGCCAACAAGCGCAACATCAACGCCGACGCCAAGCTGAAGGAAATCTTCGGCAAGGCCCAGGTTTCGATGTTCGAACTGGCTGCGCTGATTGGCAAGCACGTCAAGTAAGCGTTCGGGGGCCTCGTGCTCCTGAGTCAAAAAGCCCGCGTCATGCGGGCTTTTTTTTCGCCTGCAGCAAGCCCTCACCCGCCTCGAAGAAGCGCGCGGGCGTGCAGCCGAAGTGCTTGCGGAAGGCCTCGATGAAGGCACTCACCGAGCTGTAGCCCACCGTCAGCGCCACCGCCGTCACCGGCTCGCGCAGGCTCAGCAGTTCCACCGCCTTCAGCAGACGCGCCTGCTGGCGCCATTGCGTGAAGCTCAGCCCGGTCTCGGCAGCGAAGCGGCGCGTGAGCGTGCGACGGGCCATGGCGATGCGATCGGCCCAGTCGTCGATGCCGCCGGACAACGCCGGATCGTCCGCCAGCGCACGCGCCATCGCCACCAGCCGCGGGTCCTGCGGCATGGGCAGGTGCAGCGACTCTCGCCCGCCGGCCGCCAGTTCGTCGACCAGCACGCCCACCAATCGCGCGCGGCGGGGCTCCTGCAGTACGTCGGATGGGTCCAGCGACATCAGCCGCGCCACCAGCTCTCGCACCAGTGGCGTGGCGGCAAAGACGTGAGGCCCGTCCGGCAGCGCCGCCGCGGCCGATGCATCGATGTGCAGGCTCCACCCCGACGTGGCACCAAAGCTCTGTGCGGCATGGGCGCAGCGCGGCGCGATCCAGCCGATCCATCCCGGCGGCTGCACCCAGCGGCCCGCGGGCGTCTCGATGACCTGCAGGCCTTCGCGCAGCGCGAACAGCTGGCCGGTCTCATGCGCGTGGTAGCCGGTGATGCGCGGTGCTTCGTGCGCATAGCGCCAGAGCGTCGCGGGCGATTCAGCCGCCATGGCTGGCCCGCACGCGGTATCGATTGGCCCCGCGCCGCAAGCCGGGGACCGCCCCGCTGCCTAGCATCGAAGGCATCTCCACCAAGGAATCCCCATGAAAGCGCAAGACATCATTCCCGACGGACAGGACTTCACCGTCATCGACGGCCACACCGTGCGCAAGGGCTCGGTCGGCGCCTTCCTCGCCAATGCGCGCGTGCTCGAAGACCCGAACGCCACGGCCGACGAACGCCGCGTCGCCCGCGACGACCTCGCGGCGCTGATTCCCACGCTCGACGCGCTCGGCCTGTTCGACGTCTTCGAACTGCGCTCGCCCGCGCTGCGCGACGAGGTGGCCCGCCATCGCGTGACGCTCAGCCCTGCGCCTGCTGCTTCGCCGCGCGCGTGATCGACGCCAGCGTGCCGCGCGTGGTGATCACCTCGGGGTCGAGCGGGATCTCGATCAGCGTGCCGGTGTCGGCCGCCAGCGCGCGCAGCAGCGCGGCCTCGAACTGCGACGTCTCGGTGACGCGCTCGGCCGCGTAGCCGTAGGCGCGCGCCAGGCCGCAGAAGTCGGGGTTGCGCAGCGCGGTGCCGCTGGTGCGCTCGGGGTACTCGCGCTCCTGGTGCATGCGGATCGTGCCGAACATGCCGTTGTTGAGCAGCACGACGATGCTCTTGCCGCCGTGCTGCGAGGCCGTTGCCAGCTCCTGCCCGTTCATCAGGAAGTCGCCGTCGCCCGCGATGGTGAAAGCCACGCGCCCGGTGGCGATGCTCGCGGCAATGCCCGCTGGCACGCCATAGCCCATCGCGCCGCTGGTGGGCGCCAGCTGCGTCTTGGCGCCCTTGGCGAGCCCGTGGTAGCGGAAGTAGCGGTGCACCCAGCTCGCGAAGTTGCCGGCGCCGTTGGTGATGGCCGCATCCGCCGGCAGGTGCTTCTGCAGCAGCGCCACCACGGCCGCCATGTCGACCGCGCCGCGCGGCGTCTCGGCCGGCATGCCGGCGAGCGCCTGCGGCTGCAGCCAGGCTTCGTAGTCGGCATGCAGCTGCTGCGTCCAGGCTTCCCACGGCAGCGAGGGCGGCGCGCTCAGCACCTCGAGGCTGCGCGCCGCGGCGCTCATGCCGGCGTTGATTGCCAGGTCGGCCTGGTAGACGCGGTTCAGCTCCTCGGCGCTCGCATGGATGTGGACCAGCGTCTGCTTCGCCTTCGGCGCTTCGAGCAGCGTGTAGCCGCCGGTCGTCATCTCGCCCAGGCGCGGGCCGATGGCCAGGACCAGGTCGGCGTCCTTCACGTGCTGCGCGAGCTTCGGGTTGATGGCGATGCCCACGTCGCCCGCGTACTGCGGGTGGTGGTTGTCGAAGGTGTCCTGGAAGCGGAAGGCGTTTGCCACCGGCAGGCGCCAGTTCTCGGCGAAGCGCTGCAGCGCCTGCGCGGCCTGCGGCGTCCAGCCGCCACCACCGGCGATCAGCAGCGGGCGCTGCGACTTCAGCAGCAGCTCGCGCAGCGTGCGCAGCGCGCCCGGGTCGCTCCACGGCTGGACCGCCTCCACGCGCGCCAGCGGCCGTGCCGCCGTCTCGGTGCGCAGCATGTCCTCGGGCAGCACCAGCACGACCGGGCCCGGGCGGCCGTTCATCGCGGTGGCGAAGGCGCGCGCGATGTACTCGGGGATGCGGTCGGCGTCGTCGATGCGCTCCACGCGCTTGGCGAAGCCCTTGGTACTCGGCCCGAAGAAGCTGGCGTAGTCCACTTCCTGGAAGGCCTCGCGGTCGCGGAAGTCGCTGCCGACATCGCCCACGAACAGCACCATCGGCGTCGAATCCTGGAACGCGTTGTGCACGCCGATCGAGGCATTGGTCGCGCCCGGCCCGCGGGTCACGAAGCACACGCCCGGGCGCCCCGTGAGCTTGCCGTGCGCCTCGGCCATGAAGGCCGCACCGCCCTCCTGCCGGTTCACCACGAAACGCGCGCGGTCGCGGTAGGCATGGAAGCCATCGAGCACCGCCAGGAAGCTCTCGCCCGGCACGCCGAAGGCGAGTTGCATGCCTTGTTCGACCAGGCACTCGACGATCAGGTGGCCCGCGGGTTGTGATGTACTCATGGAAAGTTCGAACCTCAGTTGCAAATATCTCCGGCGATTATGTGTGCCTGCCTTCCACGCCTTGTCTTAATTCCCCAATTGGTTAAATTCGCGTCATGAAGGCCCTCAAGGACTCTTTGCCCGAAACGCTCGAGCCGCGCTCGCGCGACGCCGACCGCTCGCAACTGGCCATCCTCGCGTCGGCGCGCGACGAGTTCGCCGCACGCGGCCTGGCCGGTGCGCGCATGGACAGCATCGCCGAGCGCGCAGGCCTGAACAAGCGCCTCATCTACTACTACTTCGGCAGCAAGGACGACCTGTTCCTGGCCGTGCTGGAGCGCGTGTACGCCGACATCCGCGCCGCCGAGCAGCGCCTGCACCTGGACGAGATCGAGCCCGTCGAGGCGATCCGCCAGCTGGTGTCGTTCACCTGGCACTACTACCTGGAGCATCCCGAGTTCATCACGCTGCTCAATAGCGAGAACCTGCACGGCGCGGCGCACCTGAAGCGCTCCGACCGCATCCAGGAGATGAACTCGCCGCTGGTGCAGCTGCTCGACACCGTGCTGGAGCGCGGCAAGAAGGACAACCTCTTTCGCGCCGGCGTCGACCCGGTGCAGCTGTACATCTCGATCGCCTCGCTGTGCTATTTCTACCTCTCGAACAACCACACGCTGTCGGCCATCTTCGGGCGTGACCTGCGTGCGCCCAAGGCGATGGCGCAACGCCTCTCGCACATGACCGATCTCGTGCTGGGCTACGTCCTGCACTGAGCCTTCGGGCGCTGCAGGCGCCCTTTTCCACGCCCCCGGGTTTTCACCAAGCAGCGTCGGTTGACGCTGCGGCGCAGCCGTTCCTACAATTCACTAATTCACTCAATGGTGAATTGATGACTCAAGAACTGCGGCCCGACCGCGCGGAGACAACCTTGAAGCAACTTGCACGCACCACCCTCCTGGCCTCGCTGACCTGCCTGGCCGCCCTGCTGCCGGGTCTGGCGGCCGCGCAGAACGGCTACCCCACCAAGCCGATCCGCGTGATCGTTCCGTTCGCCGCCGGCAGCACGACGGACATCATTGCCCGCGCCATCGCCGACAAGATGGGCACCAGCATGGGCCAGGCGCTGATCATCGAGAACCGCGGCGGCGCCAGCGGCACCATCGGCCAGCAGGCGGTGGCCACCGCCGCGCCCGACGGCTACACGGTGATGATCCATTCGTCGTCGCACACGGTGAGCCCCTCGACCTTCGCCAAGCTGCCCTTCGACACGGTGCACGACTTCGCGGGCGTCACGCCGATCTCGTCGCTGCCCAACGCGCTCGTCATCTCGCCCAGCAAGAACATCAAGACCCTGCCGCAGCTGCTGGCCGCCGCGCGCGCCAAGCCCGGCAGCATGAACTTCGCCTCGGCCGGCCAGGGCAGCGCCACGCACCTGAACGCCGAGAAGTTCAAGATGGCCGCGAAGATCGATGCGACCAACATCCCGTTCAAGGGATCGGGTGAGGCCGTCACCGAGGTGCTCTCGGGCCGCGTCGACTACTACTTCTCGCCCATCGCGCCCGTCATCGGCCAGATCAAGGAAGGCCAGTTGCTCGCACTGGCCGTGGGCTCGCCCAAGCGCGCCGCCGCCCTGCCCGATGTGCCCACCACCACCGAAGCCGGCGTGCCCGGCTCCGAGTTCAACTTCTGGATCGGCATGATGGCGCCCGCCAAGACGCCGCGCGACATCGTCAACCGCCTGCACGACGAGGTGGTCAAGGCCCTGGCCACGCCCGAGGTAAAGGAGCGTTTTCTCAAGCTGGGCGCCGACGCCTGGACGCTCAAGCCCGAGCAGTTCGACGCCTACATCAAGGACGAGATCACCAGCAACGCGCAACTCGTGAAGGCCGCCGGCCTCGCGGTCCAGCAGTAACAGCAGACACACCGAGGTCTCGCACCGCGTCGTGCACGCGGGGCAGCCCGGCCTGCCCCGGCGTTGCCACGCGCCACGCCGATCGAAGCCCCTTTCTCTTTTCCCCTGCATCTCCCCAAGGAACCCACGATGGCAATCCAACGTCTCGGAATCATCATGCACGGCGTCACCGGACGCATGGGCATGAACCAGCACCTGATCCGCTCCATCTGCGCCATCCGCGCCCAGGGCGGCGTGACGCTGTCCAACGGCGACAAGGTCATGCCCGACCCGATCCTCATCGGCCGCAACGCCGAGAAGATGGAAGCGCTCGCCAAGGCCCACAACATCCCGCGCTGGGGCACCGACCTCGACCAGGCGCTCGCGAACAAGGACGACACCGTCTTCTTCGACGCCGGCACCACGCAGATGCGCCCCACGCTGCTGGCCAAGGCCATCCGCGCCGGCAAGCACGTGTACTGCGAGAAGCCGATCGCCACCAACCTCAACGAAGCCGTCGAGATCGCCCGCCTGGCCGACGAAGCCGGCAAGGCCACGGGCCTGAAGCACGGCGCGGTGCAGGACAAGCTCTTCCTGCCCGGCCTGCGCAAGCTCGACATGCTGCGCCGCGCGGGCTTCTTCGGCCGCATGCTCAGCGTGCGCCTGGAGTTCGGCTACTGGGTGTTCGAGGGCGACCTGCAGCCCATCCAGCGCCCGAGCTGGAACTACCGCAAGGAAGACGGCGGCGGCATGATCCTGGACATGATGTGCCACTGGCGCTACGTGCTGGACAACCTGTTCGGCGAGGTGAAATCGGTGTCGTGCATCGGTGCCACCCACATCCCCACGCGCTGGGACGAAGCCGGCAAGCCCTACGAGGCCACCGCCGACGACGCGGCCTACGCCACCTGCGAACTCACGGGCCACAACGGCGAGCCGGTGATCGCGCAGCTCAACATGAGCTGGGCCACGCGCGTGCGCCGCGACGACCTCGTGACCTTCCACGTCGACGGCACCGACGGCTCGGCCGTGGCGGGCCTGTCGAGCTGCCGCGCCCAGTCGCGCGTGGCCACGCCGCGCCCGGTGTGGAACCCCGACGAGAAGCAGACGATGAACTTCTTCGACCAGTGGCAGGAAATTCCGGACTCGCAGGCCTACGACAACGGTTTCAAGATCCAGTGGGAACACTTCATCCGCCACGTGGTGGAAGACGCGCCCTACAAGTGGACGCTGCCCGAAGGCGCCAAGGGCGTGCAGCTGGTCGAGGCCGCGCTCGCCTCGTGGCAGGAGCGCCGCTGGATCGACGTGCCCACGCTGAAGGTCTGAAGAAGAAGACAAAGCCATGGCACTGTCGCTGACCCTCCCCACCGCGAGCGGCGCGCTCGCGCCCTACGCCCTGCGCGGCACCGCGCCGGTGAAGCCCGACGCGGGTGTCAAGTTCAACCGCATCGCCTACTCGGCCGCGCACGTCGTGGCCGACCCGCTCGCGGCCGTCGACCCGTGGCTGCAATGTGCGGTCGACTGGGACACCACCATCGCCTACCGCCGCCACCTGTTCTCCCTGGGCCTGGGCGTGGCCGAGGCGATGGACACCGCGCAGCGGGGCATGGGCCTCGACTGGCCCACGTCGCTCGAACTGATCCGCCGCTCGCTCGACGCCGCGAAGGACATGCCCGGCGCGCTCGTCGCCTCGGGCTGCGGCACCGACCACCTCAACATCGACGACGTGAAGAGCGTCGACGACGTGATCCGCGGCTACGAAGAACAGATGGCCGCCATCGAGGCGCTCGGCGGCAAGCTGATCGTGATGGCCAGCCGCGCACTGGCCCGCGTGGCCAAGAGCCCCGCGGACTACGAGCGCGTGTACGACCGCATCCTGAGCCAGGCGAAGCAACCCGTGGTGCTGCACTGGCTGGGCGACATGTTCGACCCGGCGCTCGCAGGCTACTGGGGCACGAAGGATGTCGACGCGGCGATGGACACCGCCGTGGGCATCATCGCGGCGCATCCAGAGAAGGTCGACGGCATCAAGATCTCGCTGCTCGACAAGGACAAGGAAATCGCGATGCGCCGCCGCCTGCCGAAGGGTGTGCGCATGTACACGGGCGACGACTTCAACTACGCCGAACTGATCGCCGGCGACGGCTTCGGCAGCGAGCCGACGCACGGCAAGAGCGATGCGCTGCTGGGCATCTTCGACGCCATCGCGCCGGCTGCGAGTGCCGCGCTCGGCGCACTGGCGCAAGGCAACAGCGAGAAGTTCCACGCGATCCTCGGCCCCACGGTGCCGCTGTCGCGCCACATCTTTGCGGCGCCCACGCGCTTCTACAAGACGGGCGTGGTGTTCATGGCCTGGCTCAACGGCCACCAGAAGCACTTCACGATGGTGGGTGGGCAGCAGAGCACGCGCTCGCTGCAGCACTTCGCCGAGCTCTTCCGTCTCGCGGATGCGGCCAACCTGCTGGAGCAGCCGGAACTCGCGGTGCGGCGCATGAAGACGCTGCTGGCGCTGCACGGCGTGGAAGGCTGATGGCGACCATGCGCGATTTCTCGCAGAACCACGACTGGCTGTCGATCAACACGGCGACCATCCGCAAGCAGTCGGGCGCCGAGGTGCCGCTGGACCGCCTCATCGACCAGTGCGCCGAACGCGGCATCCGCGCCATCAGCCCATGGCGCGACCAGGTTGCGGCCGTCGGGCTCGACAAGGTGGCCAAGCAGTTGAAGGCGCACGGCATCGGCCTCTCGGGCTACTGCCGCGGCGGCTTCTTTCCCGCGCCCGACGCGGCCGGCCTGACGGCCGCGCTCGACGACAACCGCCGCGCCATCGACGAAGCGAAGACGCTGGACGCGCCCTGTCTTGTGCTCGTGGTCGGCGCCCTGCCCGGTGCGCTCGACGGCAAGGCGGCGTACAAGGACATCAGCCGCGCGCGCAATGAAGTGCGCGACGGCATCGCCGCATCGCTCGACTACGCGCGCGAGGTCGGCATGCCGCTGGCCATCGAGCCCCTGCACCCGATGCAAGCGGCCGACCGCGCCTGCATCAACACGCTCGAGCATGCGCTCGATCTGTGCGACGAACTCGATGCGGGCAAGACCGGCATGCTCGGCGTGGCGCTCGACATCTACCACGTGTGGTGGGACCCGAAGCTGCAACAGCAGATCGCCCGCGCCGGCCGCGAACGGCTGCTGGCGTACCACGTCTGCGACTGGCTCACGCCGACGCGCGACCTGCTCTCCGATCGCGGGATGATGGGTGACGGCGTTGTCGAGCTGAAGAAGATCCGCGGCTGGGTCGAGGACGCGGGGTTTGCGGGGTTCAGCGAGGTCGAGATCTTTTCGAACCTGGACTGGTGGCAACGGACTGGGGCCGAGACGCTCGACGTCTGCATCGAACGACACCGCAGCGCGGTCTGATCGATCCGGCCGAAGCGAAAGGCAGCCGCTTGTGCTGCAATCCGCCCCATGGCTGACCCCACCCTCGACGACCTGCGCCGCTACGCCGTCGCGCGCACCCTCTTCACGCCCACGACGCTGCCCGCCGCCATCCGCAAGCTCGGCTTCGTGCAGGCCGACCCGATCCGCGCGCCGGCGCGGGCGCAAGACCTCACGCTGCGCCATCGCGTGAAGGACTACCGCGCGGGCGATCTCGAAAGCCGCTACGCGCGGCTGGCGATCGAGGAAGACTGCCTCGTCAACTACGGCTTCCTGCCGCGCGAACACCTGGCGCTGATGCATCCGCGCGAGGCCAAGAAAGCCTGGGACGCCGACACGCGCCGCAAGGCCGCCGACGTGCTGGCCTATGTGCGCGAGCACGGCCCGGTGCATCCGCGCCAGGTCGAGCAGCACTTTGCGCATGGCCGCATCCAGAACTACTGGGGCGGCTCCAGCAACGCCACCACGCACCTGCTCGACGGCATGCACTACCGCGGCCTGCTGCGCGTGGTGCGGCGCGACAGCGGCACACGGGTGTACGAAGCGGTGAGCCATCCGCCCGCCGACGACAGCCCCGCCGGGCGCGCGCAGCGTGCGGCGGCGCTCATCGAACTGGTGGTGCGCAAGTACGCGCCGCTGCCAGCCACGAGCCTGACCTACCTCGTGCGCCTGCTCGGCTACGGCGCACCGCACCTGGCTGCGCAGACGCAAGCGGCGTTGCGGCTGGCGCGCGAGGAACTGGCCAGTTGCCGCATCGACGGCACGACGTGGTACTGGCCCGCCGACGAGAACCCCGCCTCGCGCCGCCATGCGCCCGACGACGCGGTGCGCCTGCTCGCGCCCTTCGACCCGGTGGTGTGGGACCGCCGCCGCTTCGAGCTGCTGTGGGGCTGGACGTACAAGTTCGAGGCCTACACGCCCGCGCCGAAACGGCAGTTCGGCTACTACGCGCTGCCGATGCTGTGGCACGACCGCGTGATCGGCTGGGCCAACGTGAGTGCGTCGGAAGGTCGGTTGCAGCCGGCCTTCGGCTACGCCGACGCGAAGAAGCCGCACGGCGCGGCCTTCCGTGCGGGCCTCGACGAAGAACTGCACCGCATGACGCAGTTCCTCGCAGGCCGTTGACGCCGCCTTTTATAATCGCCCGCCTCAGCCAGCCGCCCGCGCCCGCCGCGAGCCCGCCAGCCGTCTTCGAAGGAACGAAGACGCAGCAGCCCGAGCGACGACACATCCCGTCGTCGCCCCCGGCCACTGCCCCCACGACGCCGTAGACACACAACACCAGCCGGATGCGCTTTCCTTTCGGAATGCGCCACGGCACGCGCTCGTTCGTTTCCGTTTTTTTCGATCGCACCCGAGAAGCCATGGCGCGCCTGACCGCGCCGCAGCCACTCCCCCGCCCTAGACACGTCCGAAGCAGGACACAGGAGAAGCTGCACATGACACTCAAGAATCGCCGCCCCGGAACGCCGCGCACGCGGCGGGGCTATGCCACGCTCGCGGTCACCGCCGTGGCGCTCGCCGCCAGCGCACATGCCCACGCGCAAGAAACCGCCGCTGCCGAAACGCGGCAGGCGCTGCCCACCGTCACCGTCTCGGGCGATGCCGGCGAGACCGCCACCGGCCCCGTGACGGGCTTCGTCGCCAGGCGCGGCAGCACCGCCACCAAGACCGACACGCCGCTGATCGAGACGCCGCAGGCCATCTCGGTCGTCACGCGTGACCAGATCGAAGCCCAGGGCGCGCTCACCCTGCGCGAGACCACCAACTACACGGCCGGCGTGGTGTCGAGCTACTTCGACAGCCGCGTGGATTCGTTCAAGGCCCGCGGCGGCGACGCCGTGCAGTACCTCGACGGCCTGCAACGCACCTACGGCACCTACAACGCCAGCCGGCCCGACCCGTACATGCTCGAACGCGTCGAGCTGCTGCGCGGCCCTTCGTCGGTGCTCTACGGCCAGGGCGGCATCGGCGGCGTGCTCAACCTCGTGTCGAAGCGTCCGCAGGCCGAGACGCAGCGCGAGGTGCAGCTGCAGCTGGGCAACAACGCGCGCAAGCAGATCGCCGCCGATTTCACCGGCTCGCTCGATCCCGAGAGCAAGTGGATGTACCGCCTCGTGGCCGTGAACCGCGACAGCGGTACGCAGGTCGACCACGTGTCGGACGACCGCATCGCGATCGCGCCCTCGCTCACCTGGCGCCCGAACGCCGACACCTCGCTCACGCTGCAGGCGTCCTACCAGAAGGACAAGAGCGGTTCGCTGATCGGCTTCTTCCCGTGGCAGGGCACGCTGCTGCCCTCGCTGTACGGCCGCATCCCGACCTCGACCTTCACCGGCGAACCGGGCTTCGACCGCTTCGACACGCGCAGCACCTCGCTGGGCTACCTGTTCAGCCACCGCATCAACGACACCTGGACGGTGCGCCAGAACCTGCGCTCGACCGAGAGCAAGGTCTGGTACAACACCTCGTACACCAGCTTCACGGCCAACCGCCTCACGGGCCGTCCGGCGCGCCCGGTGTTCAACGCCGACCAGCGCACCATCGAGCGCGACCTGAGCAGCGACATCAACGGCGGCAAGATGCTGCTGCTCGACAACCAGGCCGAGGCGCACTTCAGGACCGGCGAGGTCGAGCACACGCTGCTGCTGGGCGCCGACTTCCAGCGCAACACCACCTCCAAACTCTCGGGCCGCGGCCGTGCGGGCGCGCTCGACGTGTACGCGCCGGTGTACGGCAACTACACGGCCCCCACCAGCTACACGCGCGCACCCGAGGTGGTGCAGAAGCAGGCGGGCCTGTACGTGCAGGACCAGGTCAAGTACGGCCGCTGGATCGGCCTGCTGGGCCTGCGCCACGACAAGGCCACCACCGACACCGAAGGCCGCCCCTCCGCGGCGGCCGACGACAAGGCCACCACCAAGCGCGCCGGCCTGGTCTACCTGGCCGACGGCGGCTGGGCACCGTACCTGAGCTACGCCGAATCGTTCCTGCCGCTGGGCGGCGTCGACACATCGAACAACCCCTTCAAGCCGCAGCGCGGCAAGCAGTGGGAAGCCGGCGTGAAGTGGGAGCCCGCGGGCCAGCGCACCTCGTTCCTGGCGGCCGTGTACGACCTGCGCGACACCAACCGCAAGACCACCGACCCGACCAACCCGCTCAACAGCGTGCAGCTCGGCGAAGTGCACGTGAAGGGCCTGGAGCTCGAGTACAAGGGCAGCATCGCGCGCGACTGGGACTGGATCGCCTCGTACGCCTACACCGACGCGCGCGTGTCGAAGAGCAACGGCTCCGACCTGGGCAAGCGCATCTCGGGCGTGCCCAAGCACACGGCCTCGGCCTGGGTGACCAAGCGCTTCTCGATCGGCGGCCTGCACGGCTTCTCGGCCGGCGGCGGCGTGCGCTACCTGGGCAAGTCGTACGACGGCATGGACAGCAACCCCGCGCCCGCGGTCACGCTGTTCGACGCGATGTTCGCGTGGGACAACGGCCCGCTGCGCCTGGCGCTCAACGTGGCCAACCTGACCGACAAGGTGCAGATCACCACCTGCCTGGCGCGCGGCGACTGCTTCTACGGCCAGCGCCGTACCCTGACCGCGAGCGCGACGTACCGCTTCTGAAGAAAATCCCCGCGCGGGCGAAGGTCTGGCGCGCGGGTGACAACCCCGCGCTGCACGGGGCTTCTAGAATCGCGCCGTCGTCCGGTTCGCCGGACGGCAAGCGTTCTCAGGGCGGGGTGCAATTCCCCACCGGCGGTGATGGCAACGAAAGTTGCACAAGCCCGCGAGCGCCTCGGACCTGCCACAGGTTCGAGGGTCAGCAGATTTCGGTGCGATTCCGAAGCCGACGGTCACAGTCCGGATGAAAGAGAGCGCGAAATGCGGGCATGCCCGCGCGCCTTGCTTTGCTCTTTTTTGGCAGACCGGCGCGCGAGCGGGCCTGTGGTTTCGTGCGCCCTGATTCAGGAAACCTGCTTTCAAGAGGCACACCATGAGTCAGATCAACGACCTTCCCCTTTCTGCCGTCACCGCGTCGGGTTCGCCGCGCGGCCAGCGCATCGCATTCGTCGAGGCGCAATGGCATTCCGACATCGTCCACCAGGCACGTGACGCCTTTCTCGAAGAGATGGCGCGGCTCGGCGTGGCGCGCGAGCTCATCGACATCTTCGATGTGCCCGGCGCCTTCGAGATCCCGCTGCACGCCAAGCGCCTGGCCAACTCGGGCAAGTACGCGGCCATCATCGGCTGCGCGCTGGTGGTGGACGGCGGCATCTACCGCCACGAATTCGTCGCCAACACCGTCGTCAGCACGCTGATGTCGCTGCAGCTGGAGACCGACGTGCCGATCTTCTCGGCCGTGCTCACGCCGCACCACTTCCACGAGCACGTGGAGCACCGCAAGTACTTCCACCGCCACTTCGCGGTCAAGGGCACGGAAGTGGCCGAGGCCTGCTTCAAGACGCTCGAGGCGCTGGACAAGGTCGACGCGCTGCTGGCCGCCTGAGCGGGTTGGCAAGAGGCGCACGCCTGCAGTACCCTGCGCGGATGGCCTCTCCATCCGCCCCGGCGGTCGCAGCAGCAGCTGCCGACCGCTACACCCTCTATGGGGCGCCCGGCTCGGGCGCCACGCCCATCCACGCCGCGCTGACGCTGATCGGCGCGCAGGTCGACACGGTCGACATCGCCCCCTGGGAGGGCGAGTCCGAACGCGAGCGGCTGACCGGCGTCAACCCGATGCAGCAGGTGCCCGCGCTCGTGCTGCCTTCGGGCGAAGTCATGACCGAGAGCGCGGCCATCCTCATCTGGCTCGGCGACCGCTACCCCGAGGCCGGGCTCTGCCCCGCGCCCGGCGATCCGCGCCGCGCGCAGTACCTGCGCTGGATGGTCTACCTGCCGGCCTCGATCTATTCGATGTTCTGGGTGCGCGACGAGCCTTCGCGCCTCGCGGCCGATGCCGCCGCGCAGGCCGTGGTGCTCGAGCGCACGGCCGCGCGCATCGCGCACTGCTGGCACCTCATGGACACGCAGATCGACGAACCGTCGCCCTACCTGCTCGGCGACAAGCTCAGCATGCTCGACCTGTACGTGACCGTGGTGTCGCGCTGGACGCCGACCCGCCGGCGCTTCTACCGCGTGGCGCCGCGCATGGCGCGCGTGGTGCGGCGCGTGGACGCCGACCCGCGGCTGGCCGCGTTCTGGGCGGCGCGCTTTCCGTTCTCGATGGATGCGGACGAAGAGACAAGCTGAGGCCCGTTCTTCTCTTCTCATAATCGACGCCATGACCGCACGCACACCGACCACCGCCTACCCGATGACGATCTATCACAAGCCCAACTGCAGCACGTCGCGCAACGTGCTGGGCTTGATCCGCGAAAGCGGCGTGGAGCCCGAGATCGTCCTGTACCTGGAAACGCCGCCCTCGAAGAAGAAGCTGCGCGAACTGGCGAAGGCCATGGGCCTGACGGCGCGCGACCTGCTGCGCACGAAGGAAGCGCCTTACGAAGAGCTGAAGCTGGCGGACGAGAAATTGACCGACGACCAGCTGTTCGACGCGATCGTCGAGCACCCGATCCTGCTGCAACGCCCGATCGTGGTGTCGCCGCGCGGCACGCTCATGTGCCGGCCGTGGGAACGCGTGCGCGAGATTCTTCCCGCTTAAATCGGTTGATCTTCGGGCTGCTGCGCCAGCCCCCACGCGACATGCTCGCGCACCAGTTCGCTCGGATGTCCGGCGCGCGTGGCCAGCGCTTCCTTCGCGCCGCCCTCGCCTGAGCGCACCGCATTGCCCAGCGCCACCGCGATGTTGCGCAGCCAGCGCTCGTGGCCGATGCGGCGGATCGGGCTGCCTTCGGTGCGGCGCAGGAAGTCTTCCTCGCTCCACGCGAACAGCTCGGCCAGCGTGCGGCCCGTGAGCCCCTCGCGCGCGTCGAAGTCGGGCAGCGTGCTCTTCTTCGCGAACTTGTTCCAGGGGCAGATCAGCTGGCAGTCGTCGCAGCCGTAGATGCGGTTGGCCATGAGCGGGCGCAGCTCCACCGGAATGGCGCCGGCGTGCTCGATCGTCAGGTACGAGATGCAGCGGCGCGCATCGAGCCGCTGCGGCGCGACGATGGCGCGCGTCGGGCACACATCGATGCAGGCGCTGCAGCTGCCGCAGTGCGCGCTGACGGGCTCGCTCGGCGGCAGGGCCATGTCGACGTAGATTTCGCCCAGGAAGAACATCGAGCCCGCGTCGCGGTCGAGCACCAGCGTGTGCTTGCCGCGCCAGCCCTGGCCGCTGCGCGAGGCGAGCTCGGCCTCGAGCACCGGCGCCGAATCGGTGAAGGCGCGGTGACCGAAGGGGCCGACCTCTTCGGCGATCTTCTCGGCCAGTTTGGCCAGGCGGTTGCGCAGCACTTTGTGATAGTCGCGGCCCCGCGCGTACAGCGACACGATGGCCTCGCCGGGGCGGCGCAGCCGGTCGAACTCGATGGCCTGCCACTCGGCGTCGGTGTCGCGCGGCAGGTAGTCCATGCGCGCGGTGATCACGCTCACCGTGCCCGGCACCAGCTCCGCGGGCCGCGCGCGGCGCGTGCCGTGCGTTGCCATGTATTGCATTTCTCCATGGAACCCATGGGCCAGCCATTGCATCAGACCGTCTTCGGCGCTCGACAGATCGACGCCCGCGATTCCGATTTGGGAGAATCCGAGTTCCCGGGCCAAGGCCTGAATACGAGCAACGAGTGGATGGCTGACGATCACTTGCCGATTGTAGAAACGCGCACCCTGCGCTGGCAGGGTGAAGACGACACCGACGCGCTGGCGCGCGCGCTCGCCGCATCGCCCGCATTGCGCGACGCTTTCATCGCGCTGCAGGGCGACCTGGGCGCCGGCAAGACCACCTTCGTGCGTCACCTGCTGCGCGCGCTCGGCATCACCGGGCGCATCAAGAGCCCCACCTACGCGGTGGTCGAGCCGCACGAGGCGCCCGACGGGCTGGCCATCTACCACTTCGACTTCTACCGTTTCGCCGACCCGCGCGAATGGGACGACGCGGGCTTCCGCGACATCTTCGCGGGCCCGGGCCTCAAGCTGGCCGAGTGGCCGGAGAACGCCGCGGGGCGCACCCCACCTGCCGACCTAGCTATTAAAATAGAAGCAATGACCGACGACACCCGCAGCGTGACCCTCCTGGCGAACACCCCTCGCGGCAGCGACCTGCTGGCGTGCCTGGCCGCATGAAGGCGACCGGCCTGAAACGGCGCGTGCTGCTGCAAGGCGGCAGCATCGCGCTGATGCTGGGCGTGCACCAGATCGCGCGCGGCGCCAGCATCCTCGCCGTGCGCGTGTGGCCCGCCGCCGACTACACCCGCGTGACCATCGAGTCCGACGCCCGCCTCAACTCGCAGCAGCTCGTGGTCGGCAGCCCGCCCCGGCTGGCCGTGGACATCGAGGGCATCGACCTGAACACCGAGCTGCGCGACCTGGTCGGCAAGATCAAGCCCGGCGACCCGTACATCAACGGCCTGCGCATCGGGCAGAACGCACCGAAGGTGGTGCGCATCGTGTTCGACCTGAAGCAGACCGTGCGCCCGCAGGTGTTCTCGCTGGCGCCCGTGGCCGCCTACAAGCACCGGCTGGTGCTCGACCTGTACCCCGAGCAGGCCATCGACCCGATGGAAGCGCTGATCGCCGAGCGGCTGCGCGATGCGCCCAAGAACGGCAGCAGCACCACCGCCCCGAGCAACGGCCCGGTCGTCGCCACCGCCCCGCCCGCCCCCGCCGCACCATCACCAGCCCCCGCGCCG